>NZ_JBMQOB010000021.1:0-340360 GCF_053551015.1 Arcticibacter sp.
CTTATGCTGGTAGATACATTCTGCTTTGAGGGTTTTGAAGAAGCTCTCCGCAACTGCATTGTCCCAGCAATTCCCTTTTCTGCTCATACTCCTTGTAATCAATGGGTTTTTCTCTAATAGGTTCCTGAATTCATGACAAGCGTACTGGATGCCCTGGTCGGAATGAAATATCAAATCCTGAGTTATCGGTCTATTTTTCTTTGCCATATTGAAGGCAGGAATTACCGTGTCGATAGCTTTCATTGTTGCGCTCAGAGCCCAGCCAATTACCTTTCTATCACCCAGATCTATTACAGTTGTCAGATACAGCCAGCCCTGTTTTGTTTTTATATAGGTGATATCTGATACCCATGTAGCCCCTAAGGTGCCGGGCTTGAATTCACGATCCAATTTATTCTCGGGTACAGCAAATTTATGGTTAGAATCTGTTGTTACCCTGAACTTCTTCTTGACTACACTTCTTAAACCGGCCTGTCTCATCATTCGGGCGACTCTGGGTCTGGATACTTTAATACCTTTTTTGTTTAACACACGGGTAATGCGGGGACTTCCATACAGCCTTTTACTGTCTGTAAAAGCCTCCTGTATCTGCTGTTCGATTATCTGGCTCTCTTTCAATCTCTTTGATGGAGTACTTCGTAGCCAGCCATAATAACCCGCTCTGCTTACTTTAAACACAAAACACATTTTCCCGATAGGAAATATCCTGCTGTTATTCTTTATGAACCTGAATATTTGCCATCGCTCCTGGAGAAAATGCTGACAGCCTTTTTTAAGATGTCGCGCTCCATCTGCGTTTCTCGCAGCTCTTTCTTCAACTCAGCCAGCTCTTGTTCTGCTGATGTCAATGAAACCTTCCCGTTACCCGGAAAGCTATTGTTTAGTTTGCCTGCATATTCCCTTCTCCAACGGTACAACAACGAGGGTGGAATGTCCAGCTCCTTAGCTAATCCAGACAAGTCTTTTCTGGTATTACTGAGTTCAACGCTCATCAGCTTGAACTCCTTGGGGTACGTTTTTCTTTCTCTGGACATATTTGTAAGTTATTAAAATTCTCTTAACTTACTGTCTGCTCAAATGTAGCAACTCCACTTTCAAAAACGTGAGTAAATGCAGCAGCCACCAAAATGGTTGTTAAAACAAACGATGCAAGTAGTTCCATCTTTCCCATCTTACGATTTACATTCTCGTTGCGCTGACTGACCATACTATAAAGAATAGCTGATAGTAATACAAATGAAGTCAACCCGACCCATCCTGTTTCGATTATGAATTGAAAATAATCGTTAAACGCGAACTGGGTGTTGTCCGCGACTAAAAGATCCTTAATCGAATAAGGGTGATTTTTAAAATAATCAATCTGATAATCTTTATAGACAACTTTGAAGTTACCAAGTCCGATTCCTTTATTTAAATGGTTTTCGAAAATATTCCACCCGATCTTATAAATCAAGATGCGTCCCATCGAAGAATCTTGTTTAAAACATACTGACAAAAAGATCGCTAGAGAAAGGATAAACATAGCCGATCTCATTATGGAAATTTTTCTTCTGGTTGTTCGTTGATATATAAACAATAATCCGATGGTAGACCCCAATATCAAAGCTCTGCTCTTTGCTATCACTTCGATGATAATTATTAGCGCACAAATTACGATAATATCGATGCCATTGGTCTGATTCTTCATCGCTGGTATTTTAGACAGTAAAATATCACAATATCTATGCTCATTATACACCAACTATAATGTACAGGAAAGAATTTAGTTTCTAAATAAAGCGTATTGATTATAAGAAAGGCGGTAATGATGTTCACATCATTACCGCCTCAGACTCTACTGTTTGTGGATATTCATCGCTAACCTACACCCCCAAATCCGCCATGATGGCATCAACTTTCGTGTCCAGTTCTTTGCTCGCTGCGTCATAAGCAGCCTTATCAGCCAGCTTGGTTTTTACACTGCAGTAGAACTTGATCTTCGGTTCAGTACCTGATGGTCTTGCTGAAATAATACTGCCATCTTCAGTAAAGAACTGCAGAACATCTGATTCCGGAAGCTCAATAGCTGATTTCACGCCGCTGTCGATGTCAGTCGATACGCGCAACTCATAATCTTTCAGCGTTGTCACCTTTGATCCGCCTAGTGTAGCAGGAGGATTGTTCCGGAAACGTTCCATCATAGCCTTGATCTCCTCGGCACCTGACTTACCTTTCTTCGTAACTGATACCAGTTTCTCTTTGTACAGACCATATTGCAGGTACATGTTCAATAAGGTATCATACAGGCTGCTTCCCTGATCTTTATAGTAAGCCGTCATTTCCGCGATAAAGGCTGCCGAAACAACCGCATCCTTGTCACGAACCAGGTCACCGATCAGATAGCCGTAGCTTTCCTCTCCACCACCAATGAATACCTTTTCATCTTTGAAACGGGTCATCAGCTCACCGATGTATTTAAATCCGGTCAGTGTGTTGTAGCACTCCACGTTCTTCGCCTTAGCGATCTCGTCGATCAGGTAAGATGTCACGATCGTTTTAACGATGTATTCCTTACCGGTGAAAAGACCTTTTTGCTCCCAGGCAGTAAGCAGGTAGTTGATCAGCAAGCTGCCGGTCTGGTTGCCGTTCAGCAGGATAAACTCGCCTTCATTGTTCTTCACGGCAATCCCGATACGGTCAGCATCCGGGTCCGTTGCCATGATCAGGTCTGCATCCACTTCCACACCTTTTTCAAGGGCAAGCGTCAGCGCTTCCTTTTCTTCCGGGTTAGGGTACACTACTGTAGGGAAGTTACCGTCCGGCTTAATTTGTTTCTCTACCAGGTTCACATTGGTAAAGCCAAATTTCTCAAGTGCCTGAGGTACCAGTGTAATTCCGGTTCCGTGGATAGGAGAGAAGACAATCTTGAGGTCCTTCTGACGGGCAATCGCCTCAGGGGAAACACTCAGCTTCGCGATCTTCTCCAGGTAAAGCTGGTCGATCTCTTCAGCGATCATCTCGATGTTTTCTTCTACACGCTCAAATTTTACCTCGTTAATGCTTTGAATAGCGAAAACTTCTTCGAGAACCTTTGCATCTTCCGGAGCAACAAACTGTCCGCCGTCTGCGCCATAAGCCTTGTATCCGTTATATTCTTTCGGGTTGTGAGAAGCTGTAACCATCACACCGCTTTTGCATCCCAGTTCGCGTATCGCGAAGGATAGCTCTGGAGTTGGACGCAGTTCTTTAAAGAAATAGACATAAATGCCATTGGCTGAAAACACTTCCGCTGTTACGCGTGCAAAGTAATCTGAGTTATTACGGCTGTCGTGTGCAATGGCTACCTTGATCTTTTCCGAAGGATATGTCTTCTTTAGGTAATTGGCCAGACCTTGCGTAGCCTTTCCAATGGTGTATTTGTTAATGCGGTTGGAGCCAGGGCCCATTGTCCCGCGGAGTCCACCGGTACCAAACTGCAGATCTTTATAAAAAGAGTCGGTCAGCTCAGTGAACGCTTTTTCGTCTAGTAGTTGTTGAATCTGTTGGCGGGTGTCAGCATCATAGCTTCCCTCAAGCCATTCATTAATTTTTTTTAGAACAGAAGGCTCTAATTCCTGCATAGTTAAAGATTTAAGTATTTTTCGTTTGCGACGTACTTTTTTTACAAGTATAACAACACAATGTAAATTTAACGCACTTGTTTTACAAAGAAAAAAAAGTTCAGTCAGAAACCGCAATAGTGGGTAGCGAATCGGGAAATTTAGCTGAAGCTGAACTTCAGCGTAGATAGATTGTCTAGCGAAGTGCGGATATCTTTCATGTGGCGGTCCAGCATACAACTGAGCTGTTTGTTCTCTGCTGTATGAGAGATGGTAGACTCATATTTTCGCAGTGTCACGTGCCCTTTTTGCATTCCCCAACGGAGCAGAGCCTGGGTATCGTGTTTATTGATCGTCTGCCGGAAAGCCTCCCAGGCCGCAGGATCGGGGCAATTGGCGAAATTGAACTCGCTTAGCTTGCAGTTGGCGCGAAGCAGGAAGGAACGAATGCCTACGATATGCTCGCCCCGCATCCATAAGTATTTTGCAAACGCTGATTTCAACGCAGGTACCCTGATCAGGTCAATCGCCTGATCGTAAAATCCAGTTTCATTTAAGCTATGGATTAAAAGGGGTCTTAAGTTGATGATCAGGTTGTCCTCCATATTCGGCAAATTAAGGTTTATCGGTTATCATAATTAACGACGCTGATAGGAAATTAGTTTATCGTCGCACGTAATTTTTATCTTACCCTCCTCTGTATACCGTTCGGCAGGCCGGATCTACCATCCAGGAGATCGGATCTTTATCTTAAATAATCCGCTAACTGCCTGAAATCCCGGATCTTTTCTGTCGTACCCGCATCATCAACCCGGTTCAGCTTATCATACAGCAGAACAGGAGTTCCCAGCACAATACCGGCCTCGATCTCCGAATCGGGATCATCGCCGATCACCAGTACTTCTTCCAGCTCATACTCATACCTTTTGATGATGCCGATAAACACATCTTTCTTGCTCAGCTTTGACGTAGCCGGATCCACAATATGAATCTCTTTAAAGTCGTCATCAAGATTCATCCCCTGTACTTTACTTTGCTGGAGCTTCATGAAGCCCGTGGTGACCAGGAATTTATCAATCGGAAGTTTCTTCAGCTCCGCATAGTCTTCAAAGGGTTCTATCTTCCCCTCAACCGTCAGGTCCTGCAGCAATTCGGTCGACTGTCTGATCAAGTCTTCGCTAAACTGATAATCCTCTGCAACGAGCTGAAAGGGCTTTCGCATGATATCTGCCTTAATCTGGTTCATGTCTCCGGAGAATTCCCCTGTTTTCTCAATGAGCTCGAAAAGGGGCTTAAATAGTTCGTCGCCAATAGATTGTACGGAATACAGGGTGTTGTCAAGGTCGAGGATCAGTGCTTTTTTTGTCATAATTTTTAATTTAGCGGTTCGCGGCCGGCCATTCATGATAATAGAACTACCTTTATCATGCAACAAAGATGCCGGCTGAATGTGTGTCCGGGATCTATGAAGACCCCAACAGCAGGCCCAATAATAATCTCAACAATATGAAAATAGCCATTATAGGAGCAACAGGTTTCGTCGGATCAGCTTTATTAAGCGAAGCATCGGCTCGCGGACACGAGATCGTAGCCATTGCGCGAAATACGGAGAAAATTCATCAATGGGGACAGGTTAGTGCCCGCCAGGTAGATGTGTTCGATGCCGAGGAGCTGGCCGCGGCAGTAGCAGGTTGCGATGTGGTGATCAGTGCCTTTAATGGGGGCTGGACCAATCCAGACCTGTATAACGTTTACCTTAATGGCGCGCAGTCGATCCAGAAGGGCGTGAAGGCAGCAGGAGTGAAGCGATTCATTGTGATCGGTGGTGCCGGTAGTCTCGAAGTCGCTCCCGGTGTTCAACTGGTTGATACTCCTGAGTTCCCCGCAGAGATCAAGGCAGGTGCGACAGCAGCACGGGATTATCTGAATATCCTTAAGGAAGAGCAGGAGCTCGACTGGAGCTTTGTCAGTCCCGCTATCGAAATGCATCCTGGCACCTCTGGCGTCCGCAAGAATCAGTATCGCGTAGGCAAAGACTCACCCGTAGTAGATGAGAATGGCCGCAGCGTACTATCTGTCGAAGATCTGGCTGTTGCCGTGATCAATGAAGCAGAAGAACCACAACATAGCCGCCAGCGCTTTACAGTAGCTTACTAAACGCTACTGCTTTAATGATGAACGGAGAGCAGCTATTTGTACTTGTTTTTCTGAGCACGGGTATGTTCCTGAGCGTTTACAGGAACAAGCTCACGGTAGAAGCTTCGCTGACGGGAGGCCTGACCGGATACTTAATTTTTACGGGAACAGGATATGCAGGACTCATCATGATGACTGCATTTTTTGTTTTCGGTGTTCTGGCAACGGGATGGAAGCAGCGCAGTAAAATAGAAGCAGGCTTGTCTGAATCCAATAAAGGTCGGAGACGTGCCTCGCAGGTTCTCGCCAATTCCGGAGTACCCGCGGCCTCTGCCTTACTGGCCCTGGTGATGCCCGACATGCAGCCCATCTGCCTGCTAATGGTCGCCGCCGCTTTCGCCTCCGCCACTTCAGATACCCTGTCTTCGGAGCTGGGCAATGTCTATGGAAGACGCTTCTATCATATCATCACATTTCAAAAAGATCGGAAAGGGGAGAATGGAGTCATCAGCATCGAAGGCTCTCTGGCGGGACTCGTAGGGGCGGCACTCATTGCACTGATCTACTCTACCTTCGCAGGATGGGGTTCCTGGTCATGGATCGTATTATTTGCCGGATTCGCAGGAAACCTCTTCGATTCAGTATTGGGTGCCGTCTTCGAACGGAAAAGCCTGATCGGCAACGACGCTGTAAATTTCCTTAGTACCTTGTTCGCCGCACTGACCGCGGCGCTTATTACGTTGTTTTAACTGCTATCTTATCGTTTTCACCGGAAGCTGTCTTATCGCTTTGACCGGAAAATAGCGGGCAAAAAAAAGCCCCTGCTATAATGAGTATAGCAAGGGCACCTAAACCTTATCACTTACTTTAACGGCGAAAACACATAAAGGTTTCAAGAAAGTAAAAATATTTTAATTTTTTTTTTCAGCCTCTATTTGTTGCCTTTTTTATCATAAAAAGGAGCTGTTGCTGCCAGGATAAGAAAGATAACGATAAAGGCGTATATAGTTAAGTTTTCATGTCCTCTGTTAGAACCTGCTGTATTGCTTAGATCACTGTCCACTACATTGACTGCCAGTGAACTATATGCTGAAGAGGCGATTAACAAGAACGTGTAAAGTACTTTTTTTAGTAGAGATTTCATGAGTTTGCTTTGTTTGAATGCCCAAATGTATTAAATATCCTTTTCAGACGGTATTTATTTTTATTATAATGCTGTTGATTACCAGCTAACAATACAGGAAGCCAATTGTTGTCAATTCAGAACAAGATTCAAAGATGAAGATACTCGTAACAGGAGCAAATGGTTATATCGGTACGCGGCTGCTGCCTGTCCTCCTCGAAGACGGACATGATGTGGTCTGCATGGTCCGCGATAAGCGGCGTTTTATCAAAAAAATCGAGTATCCTGAAAAGATCACGATCATCGAGGCCGATCTGGTGTCGGGGAAAGGTCTTGACCAGATCCCTGCGGATATCGGGGCCGCTTATTACCTGGTCCATTCCATGAGCTCTCCGAAGGGCGACTTCTCCGATACGGAAAAAACCACCGCACAGAACTTTGTAGATGCCCTTACCAAAAGCAGTTCCTGCAGACAGATCATCTATCTGACCGGAATTGCAAATGACAGCAAGCTGTCGAAGCATCTTTCATCGCGACTGGCCGTGGAGGACGTTCTGAAGCAGAGCGGCATTCCCTGCACCATCCTCCGGGCTGCGATTATTATCGGCTCAGGAAGTGCCTCCTTTGAAATTATCCGCGACCTGGTCGAGAAACTGCCCGTCATGGTTGCGCCGAGATGGGTGAGGACCCGCTGCCAGCCTATTGGTATCCGGGATGTGCTGCGCTATCTGAAGGGCGTGCTGGCGCAGGAAGGTGCCTATGACCAGACCTTCGATATTGGCGGTCCCGATATTCTCACTTATCAGGAGATGTTGCTTGGCTACGCGGAGTCCCGCCATCTGAAACGTTACATCATCAATGTACCGCTGCTTACGCCGAAACTCTCGTCCTACTGGTTGAACTTCGTCACTTCCGTACCTTTTTCCCTGGCCAGCTCGCTGGTAGAAAGCATGAAGAATGAAGTGATCTGCCGAAATGACGATATAAAAAAGGTGGTTCCGGGCGACTGTTTCAGCTATCGCGAATCTCTGAACATGGCTTTCGAGAAGATCGAACAGCACTCCATCGTCAGCAGCTGGAAGGATGCGCTTAACAGAGGGTACCTCCAGACTGACTTTATGGACCAGATCAAAGTGCCTCAAAACGGTACAGTAAGTTCGCAGGTGAAGATATCTTTCGATAGAAATGCAGATGATGTGCTGGAAAATATCTGGGGAATCGGTGGCAACCGTGGCTGGTATTATCTGAACTTCCTTTGGAGGCTGAGAGGTTTCGCTGACAAGGTAGTGGGCGGTGTGGGGATGAGGAGGGGCAGGCGCAACCAGAATTCCCTGATTGCAGGTGATGCGCTCGACTTCTGGCGGGTGCTGCTGGCGGACCGGGAAAAAAAGCGGCTGCTGCTTTATGCTGAGATGAAGCTGCCCGGTGAGGCCTGGCTGGAGTTCTGCATTGATGACTCTGACAAGTCGGGCAAGACCCTGATCCAGACGGCCACGTTTCGTCCCCGGGGTGTATGGGGCAGACTATACTGGTATGCCATGTGGCCCTTCCATCTCTTTATATTCAAGGGAATGGCCACACAGCTTACACAATATGGAGTCCAACGCCAGCTTCCGGCTCACGGCGTTTAAGATTTTTTGAGCGGTTCCTGTTGTTTTGCAGGTTCAGTACCTACTTCCACAAGTTCTTCCTCATGCTCCTCGGCAGCTGTCGATGTCGCGTAGTTCAGTTTTCTGAATCGCCAGATGGCGAATGCCGGTTCCTGGTATTTGTTGATGAGCCTGAAAAATTTGGGTAGGTTGTAGATCTCTTCCAGAAGGACTCCTGTGACAATACCGTTATTGTCGAGGATCTCCCGAATGGTATATTCCTTATCTTTAGTGACCCAAATTTCGAAATCGCGACTGATCTCTTCCTTTTTGTCGGCGTCGATCAGCGCATTAATGCAAATTACTTTATCCCCTGGTTTCATGTAGCCCTTTTTGAAAAACTATACAAACTTAGTCAAAAATGGTTTGGAATGCGACCCTGCGACCCTGCTGTTACACTTAACATATAACAATGGTTTGTCAGCGCTTCTATACTACCACTGAACACAAAGAGTGTTGCTTCTGTTATAAGTTCGAATGTGAGAGTTCAGAAAGCAGACAAATGCTAAAGCGGAGATCACCACCCGTGCAACAAAGAAGGCCAGGGAAAGAAGCTCAGAAATGGTATCGTGGTAACCCAGGAGATCAGAAAAAAGCTATTATTCAAAAAGTTCGAAGGTATCACAGGATTATGAGTGAGAGGAAATTTAAAGTAAGTTTGTAGTCCATGAAGGTTCTGCCCACCTTACTTAAACCTTTTCTCAGGCTCTTTCCGTTCAGGAGTGTATACCATTGTTCATTCCACACGGAGCTTAAAGTGCTGAGTAGCTTAGTGATCGTCCATCTGGTGACGATTGTGGCAGATCTTCCGGTGCCTGTTGCGCTGTTATACGGTCCGGTATTGTACCGTATGTACCGCAGTGTAACGGAAGACAAGCGTCTTGAGGCGCGTGATTATCATTTACACCAGCTTCCTTTTTATGTGCTGCTGGCCCTCGGGCAGGTTGACCAGGAGCTTTATCATGTGTTTTACTTACCGGCAATGCCAGTTAGCCTTCTGGCTTACACGGCGGGTATCCTGCGGGTGAGAAGGCGGGTGTTACTGCAGGTTTATACCGATGAAGTGCATCTAATACAGCTTCTGGTGCTGATCTCTCTGGCCGTTTCTGTTCCCCTGCTGATGTTTGCGAGCAGGCTGTATATGAAGCTGGACTGGGGCTTCAGCGTACAGCAACTTAGTGTGTATATTTTGATCCTGAGTGTCCTGATCATGGGCGGATTCCTGGCTGTCAAACGCCGGCAGGCTAAGGAGCAGAAGTCAGAATCAGAGGACATAGATTCCGGCGCGGAAAGCGCTGAAGAGAATAGTTTGAAGTTGACAGCGATGCTCAGGCAGCGAAAATTATATCTGGATCCGATGATCTCCCTGGAAAAGTTCGCGGTAGAAGCCGGCGTTTCCAGGCACAAGTGCAGCAAACAGCTTCAGATGGAAAGCGGCAAGAGCTTTTATCAGCTCATAGCCGAATACAGAATTGATCACGCCAGGAACTTGCTGAAACAGGATGTACATAACGAACTAACGATTGAAGGTATAGCCGAAGCCTGCGGTTTCAACTCAAAAGCATCTTTTAACCGGTATTTCAAGGACATGTGCGGATGTACGCCATCAGAATACCGCAGGCAGTTTAGCAAGGTATTGGATGTTTAGCTATAAAGGATGATGGAAAGTGTGCTACCTTATATAATCAGATGGTGTCTGTTGGCGAACGTGGTCGCGGGGCTTATCGTAATCTATATCGCTTCAAGAGTACGAAATAGCATCTTGCACGAAAAGTTTCTCACGGGAGGTGTAGGCCTGATCGTTATACACTGCCTGCATGCACTGCTTGTTGCAGCATTCTTTTATGACAGGCCGTACCTGGACTGGGGGGCACCCTATGGTTTGGGATACGGGCCACTTCTGTATTTCGCCCTTCGTAGCTCGCTCGCTGATCACCGGTTGGTTGCAAGGGATTATATCCTTCACGCCGCGCCTTTCATTATCTATTATATTCTTTATATCGTCTGGCTGTGCTTTCCTTCATCTGGAGATTTGATGTATCTCATCATCAGGAATAGCCTTTTCAAAGCCATCATTCTCTCTTTCTTCTGTTATGGGCTCTACGCCTTCTATCTGTACAGAAGCGGATCGCTGAAGCTGAAGCACTCCCTGAATCTGCTCACGTCGGCGGGGCTCGTGCTTCTCATCGTGGGATTTCTAATGATCTCAGTCGACTCTTCCTCTCCAAGGAGTCATGCTTCATTCTATATTCCCCGTTTAATGATGTATGGGATGATGACAATAGTGGTCTTCGTGGTCCTCGATCACAAAGTCCGTTTGCTCAGCCATCCTGAAGCAGATCCGTACCAACAGGAACAGGTTGCTGCCCTGGAGACCCGCTCTTATGCAAAGTCGGGAGTGCCCGCGCAGACCCTGGCACTTTATGAAGAACGAGTGATGCAGGCTGTCGAAGGAGAACGTCTCTTTCTGGACCCGGCGCTCAATCTGGAAAGACTTTCCGAAGTGACGAAAATTTCCAGACATCACCTTTCGCAGATCTTCAGTTTAAACATGGGCAAGAGCTTTACAGACTATATCAATCAACTTCGCATCGAACATGCATGCAAGGAGCTGAGACTGCGAAACGACGTGTCTATTGAGCAGCTTGGATATGAGTGCGGCTTTAATTCAAAAGTGTCTTTTTACCGGAATTTTAAATTGTATACCGGTTCGACGCCCTCGCAGTATCTCGCTGATGTGAATGCGTCTGAGAGCTAAAAACTGCGTTTTGGACCTCTAGACGGCATTTTCATATTATTGGGAAGTACATCATTCTCATAAAATGGTACTTTTTTGTGCAATGGGAAACGTTCCTTTGCACAAAAAAAATCTTAAACGAAGTACTCTATTTTTATGGAAAAACATCATGGACAGATCATAGAACGGATAGTAAGACGAACCAATATGTCATTAAGTGAACTATCAAAACATATGGGCGTGAACAGGAGATCTGTATATAACTGGTTCAATCTTCCAAAGATCAAGCCTGAAATCCTGCACCGTTTAGGACACGTCATCGAACATGACTTCTCACAGGAATTTCCAGAGTGCTTTTGCAGTGACGACTTCAAAAAAGGTTCCGGGCGGGTAGCCCCATCCAGTGATGGAGATGTTTCGGTACACCTGTCAGACGAAGAATTCTGGAAAGATAAGTACATCCGTTTGTTAGAAAAGGTCAACGAGTCTATGGTCGCCCAAAGTAGTGTGAACGCCTGAGGGGATCACGCTGTTTCGCCCGTGCTCCTCTGAAGGAAAGGCCACCTGTCTTTTTTGAATTCGAATAATTCCGACAAATTTCCTGGCAGAACATGTTGTTTTTATCACGAAGTTTGTAGTACATGAGGGTTCTGCACACAGCCGACTGGCATCTTGGTAAAAAATTAGAGCAATGCGAAAGGACAGAAGAACATCAGTTTTTTCTGGACTGGCTCATTGATGAGTTAACCAATAACTGCATTGATGTATTGATCATTGCAGGTGATATCTTTGATACAGGTAATCCATCTAATATCGCTCTTGAACAATACTATAAGTTTCTTTGGAGGTTGAAGGGGACCTGTTGCCGGGAGGTGATCATCATCGGGGGGAACCATGATTCGATCAGTACGTTAAACGCCCCCAGGGAGCTGCTGAAGTACTTCAACATCCATGTCGTTGGCGGAGTTCCTGAAGACATCCACCAGCAGATCATTCCGGTGCAGAACGCGAATTCAGAAGTAGGGCTGGTGGTATGTGCTATTCCTTTTTTGCGGGACCGGGATGTCCGTCTTTCAGTAGCCGGAGAAACCGCGCAGGAACGGGAGTCAAGAATTAAGGAGGGTATTTGTGCCCATTACAATAAGTTTAAACCGGCGATTGCATCATTCAAGGAGCAGGGTATCCCGGTTATCGCAACGGGACACCTCTTCGCTGCGGGCTCCAGTACTTCTGATAGTGAGAAGGAGATCCATGTAGGGAACCTGGGGCAAATCTGCGGAGATCAGTTTCCCGAAGAATTTAACTATGTAGCACTGGGGCATATTCATCGCCCGCAGATCGTTAATAAAATGAGTCATGTACGTTATTCCGGCTCACCTATTCCTTTAAGTTTTTCAGAGACCGATGATGATAAGCAGGTGCTGATCCTGGACTTTGCGGATGGCGTGCTGAAAGAGGTCACAGAGCTGAAAGTGCCTTGTTGCCGCAAGCTGATCCGGGTGAAGGGTACGCTCGACGAGATCCGGATGAAGCTGTCCGTCATGGAAGATAAGGGCATGAGGATGCCGGCCTGGGTAGAGCTTCAGATCGAAACCGACCGGTTCATTCACGATCTGGACGAGCAGCTCGAAAAGTTGAAAGAAGGTAAGCCTTTTATTGAGCGCTTTTTCCCGCGACAGACGCGGGTCAGGAAGAGCGTGAGCCTGGACGAGCAGAACGTATTGGAGGCTGCACTTCATGAACTGGAGCCCCGCTCGGTATTCGAGAAGCGGTGTGAGTCGGAATTTCCCGGGGAAGATCATGCCGATCTGCTGCAGATGTTTGATGAAGTTCTGGAGAAAATGGCTCAGAGGGAAAACCAACCATGAAGATATTAAGCGTACGTTTTTTGAATCTGAATTCGCTGAAAGGAGAACATCAGATTCGTTTTGATCAGAGTCCTTTTACTGAGAGCGGTTTATTTGCCATTACAGGGCCTACAGGAGCCGGTAAGACCACCATCCTGGATGCTATTACCATCGCGTTGTATGGACGTGTCCACCGGCATGACCGGGATGTTTCCGAGAGCATGACGCGGCATACATCCGAATCATTCTCGGAGGTAGAATTTGAGATCCAGGGAAAGTCATACCGGGCGAAGTGGTCACAGCGTCGTGCACATGGAAAGGTCGACGGCGCTTTGCAAACGCAGAAGATGGAACTGGTAGATCTGGAAAACTCGGCGATCATCGTCAATCATCCGCTAACAGAAGTGCAGCAGGCCATCGTATCCACATGCGGTTTGGACTACAGTCAGTTCCTGAGGTCGGTGATGTTGTCGCAGGGCGACTTCACGCAGTTCCTGAAATCCAAAGAAAACGAACGGTCCGAGTTGCTGGAAAAGATTACGGATACGGCAGTGTACTCAGAGATCTCGAGGTATGTGCACGAGCGTACCCGTCAGGAAAAAGACAAGCTGGAGCGTTTGAACGATCAATTGAATAATGTGGATATCCTTTCTGATGAGGAGGTGTCGCAGTTCAATATCCGCTTGCAGGATCTGAGTGTTGCAGAAAAGGGGTTGCGGGATCATGTTAGAGATATCCAGGACAAGATCAGCTGGTTATCGAATATAGATAAACTACAAGTTGAACATGCTAGTTTGCAGCAGCAGCTTGCTCAGCAGCAGGAACGACTGCTTCGTCACGAAGAAGAATTCAGGAAGCTAGCCAGGCATAACCAGGCCATGACCTACGGTGCAGAGCTCCAGGAGATCCGGAATTACGAGCGGCGGGTGGAAGAGCTGGCGCAGCATATCGAGGACCAGGAAGAGAAACTGCCGGCCCTACAGGAGAGGAGTCGGCTGGCCGGGGAAGCTTTCGAGCGAGGCAAAAAGCTGCTGGTGCAGAAGGATCAGGACTTGCAGGAGAAAGAGCCGCTGTTTGAAAAAGTAATTGAGAAGGACCTGCAGCTGGAAGGTTTCCGCAAGGAGGAGGAAAGGGCGCGGAGCTGGGTGCAAAGCGCATTGAAAGACCTCGACCAGCACATTGCTGAGCGGGATCGTCTGGCTCAGGAACTCGACTTGCGGGGAAATGAGATAGCAGGTTTGAACCAGGTGCTCGCAGGACAGCCGAAAGAGAGCGAGCTGGGGGCGGCGATCCTCAGGATGGAGCAGTATCAGCGAGATATGGATCGCGTGCAAGCTTCGGTGCGGGAGAAGAAAGCGGAGCAAGCAACGGTTCTTGCTCATCAAGGGGAACTGGAGAAGGCCCTGCTTGTGATTGAGGAAGAGTTGAGGCGGGCGACAGGCGGCTTATCCGGACAGGAGGCAGCACTTGCAGCCCTTCGTGGAAGACTGGAGCACGAGTTCCAGGGAAAGACGCTCGAATCGCTCGAAGAAGCAGTATCGAAGCTTCCGGCATTAGTTGGTATTTGCCAGGAGCAGCTGCGCCTGGCAAACGATTCTGCCCAGGGCCGGGATCTGCTGAATAAACTGAACGGAGAGCTGATCCTTAGTCGCGATGCTATCCGGGACGGGGAAGCGAAGCTGGTGCGTCAAACAGAGGAGAAAAACAAGGCTGAGAAGATCCTGGAAGATTACAGAAGACTGGTTGATATCCAGATCAGAATACAGAAATACGACGCAGACCGGGGGCAACTTCAGGAAGATCAGGAATGTCCCCTTTGCGGTTCGAAAGAGCACCCTTATGTAGAAAAACACTATCACTCCGAACTGTCGGCTGCTGAAGCGAAGCGGAACGCACATGAAGCGGTTCTGCAGCAGCTTTCGAAAGACGTACAGCAAGCGGCGGTTGAACTGGGGACGTGGAAGGAGAAGCAGGCCGGTCAACTGAGACAGATCGCTGAGCTAAAAGAGCGCCTTTCCACGATGGAGGCAGACTTCGGCAGGAACAATGAACAGCTGCCCGCTGCTCTTCTGATGGAAAAGCCCGCGGTTATTGAAGCCATTATCAAAAAGAAACAAGGCGAGCTTTCGGCCCTCCAGACACAGGTGCAGGCCCTGCGCATCTTGCAGAAGGACATCAGCGCCATGGAGCTGAGCCTGAACCAGCTGAAGAGTGCGGTAGAGCAGTCGGGAATCAAGAAAGACGCATTACTTACACAAAAGGTGGCAGCTGCGGAAAGCCTGGAGAAAATACAAGAGGCGCTTCGTAAGCAGGCGACCGAGGCAGAAGGCTTGCAGGCGGAGGCACGGGGCGTTTTGGAGGCCCTCCATATCCTGGAGCCCCTGGAAAATATCTCTGCAGGCCTGCAAGCGAGGTTGCAGTTATGCAGACAGTCGAACGAGAAGTTACAGGCCGCTATCCAGCGTCAGCAGCAGCTGCAAGCAGAAACGCAAAGCCTGGAGAGGGGAATTACCGAAAAGCAGTCCGTTTTGCTGCAACGCGAGAAGGAACTGAAGCAGGCGGAGCTGCGTTTGCAGGAAGGAAGCAACGAGCGTAGAGAGCTCTTCGGGGAGAAAGACCCAGTTTGGGAGCGTGAACAGCTTCGCACCGCGTTGAAGCAGCTCCGGGAGCGCCAGGAGGGGCAACAGGAATTGCGGACGCAGTTGTTGAACGAACTATCCGCACTGGAAGCTTCCCTGAAAAAGGACCGGCAGGAGATGGAAAAGCAGAGGGGAGAGCTGGGCCGCTTGTCGGCGTTGCTGCTGGCAAAACTGCAGGGTCAGGGTATTGCCGGCATCGCGGAACTACGCTCATACCTCCTTGATGCGGATGTGGCCGAGCGGCTTTCAACATTGGAGGCGGAGATCAATATGGCTATAGCCAATTCTACGCTGCTGCTGACGAATCTGCACCGGGATCTGTTAGCCGAACGCTCCCGTGCGCTTACGGAACTGGCAGCAGAAGAGCTTCAGGGACAATTAAAAAGGGCCGACGATTCAGTTACGGATCTTAACCAGCAGATTGGTGGCATACGGATGCGGCTCCAGTCTGATTTCGATACAAAAGTGCGCTTCAGGGAGATAGCCGCACAAAAGTCACTTCAGCAGAGCGAGCTAATGAGATGGCAGAAGATTTCGGCCCTTATCGGCTCGGAGAACGGCAAGAAGTTCAGCAACTTCGCTCAGGGACTTACGCTGGCAAGACTGACCGAGCTGGCGAACCTGCACCTGCGGAAGCTCACGGACCGGTACCGCATACTGAAGAGTCCGTCGAAAGACCTGGAGATCCAGATCATCGATGCTTACCAGGCCGATGTGGTCAGGCCGATGACGACGCTGTCGGGCGGAGAGAGCTTCCTGGTAAGTCTGGCTTTAGCGTTGGGCTTGTCAGATCTGGCCAGCCGGAAGACGCAGATCAATTCCTTGTTCATTGATGAGGGTTTCGGAACGCTGGATGCAGATACGCTGGATGTAGCTATTTCGGCCCTGGAGAACCTCCAGGCGAATGGGAAGACCATCGGGATTATTTCGCATGTGGAGGCGCTAAAGGAGCGGATAGGCACACAGATCCAGGTGAGCAAGCAGCCGGGAGGGGTGAGTAAGATCAGGGTGATGAGTTATGGGGAGGTAGTAGGGTAGGGTAGGGAAATGTTCTAAACGGTTACGGACGTACTTTCATCAATACATCACTTCAATTTTAGAAGTAATCTTATCTACAATAGCACCTGTGTGAGCATTGATCAACAGTTTGGTTAAATTTCTGGTGCCTTCTCCTGGTTCTAGTTGTTCAAATACCCATACAATGCAATCTGATTTTCTGTAATAGCATGAATTTACCTTCGTATACTTATCATAAAAGTTATTTGCTGTTGCAATTTTCTTTGCTTCATCCATCGTCATTATTTTAGCTTTGCTAGCATTGTGCTTTATATCCGGTAGCTCAACTATCCCCAATAAGGTACCTTTTTGATTAAGATTCAGGACGAAACTATAGGGGCTGGAACGTTTTAGGCTGTCCCACACCATAAAGCATAAAGAGTAGATTGGAGGAACTGATTTCCAGGATCTGGCACTTGGATTAACAGCATATAGCCTTTCGATATCAATTACTTGTCCCCCATTAAGTACTAGTTTTTTATAGAAATCGTCTCCCACTCGTGCTGATAAGTATGTTTTGACTTTAAGTTGGATAGAAAGGGGTAATTCGTTTATCGAATATGGCTCTTTAGGTTGGTAGCCAAAATACATTCTTGTGCCGCAAGCATACGGCATTGAATAATCCACCGGTGTAAGTTTAACAACAGGTTGGGAATTTTTTATTCCAGTGATATCAAACATACCGGCTTGCACGGAATTTTCCCATCGGTTGACAATTTCTACTTGATAGGTAGCCGTGGAATCATAGTTATTAGTCGAGAAGGTAACGATACCGAGAGAATCTGAACGGACAAAATTTACCCATTGATCTTTATTTTTTAATATAGTTACCCACTTTTTAGCCAACGGTTTACCAGTTTCGGTACTGATTAAAGAGAACTTAAATGTCCGTTGCGCTATAGCTGCGAACGGCAAGATAAAGAAGATGGAAAAAATGAAGGTCTTCATATTAGATTGCTTAATGCCAAGTTTAAGCAATAATTGCATCTTTACTAATTTTTCTAAGCGAGTAATCGTTAGGGTAAATACGTGTTCGTCATTCCTCAATAGACCTGGTGTAAGTAGAATTTAGAGAACCCCTTAGTCAGCATCTCAAACTTCACCGTTTATGGTAAAGTAAGTTACACGTTGGATTGGATATGGCACTTACAACATTTGGATGACACAGTGCTGGTTTCACATCCACTACGCTAGCGTTTAGTTTCATTACATTTTTGCTGAGTATATCCATCGGAAAAGAATATGACCCAGCTTTTGACGGTGTAGTCTATTTTAATCAGCTGCAAGATCTTCCAGAGCAGGCGCTTGGTACACGCCATATCGAGCCGGATTACTTCCCGGATAAGTCCGACCGTGGCAGCAGAAAGTGGGACTTCATACTGCCTGTTGTCTCAAGGTACAGGTGCTTATGGAGAGGGTATCCATGCTCATACAGAGGGCCCAACTTTGAGAAAAACGCGCTCTATTTGGGAAGATTCGGTTTTAAATTGCTAGAAAATCGACACGTGCCATTGTCTGCGCTATCTTGTTCCCAACAAAAAACATAGCAATGGCAAAAGTAGACAACAAGGGCATGGTGCATGGCACTGCCGGTTCTGTAGTATATCGCAGATACCGCAATATGAACATTATTCAGGGAAAGCCCCGCAAGTTTAAGCAGACTACGGAAAGCATTCGTGCCGCCACGGAGTTCGGCCTTTCCAGTACAACCGCTGCGGTTATCCGTCAAGCCTTCCAGTCAGCGTATGTCCACCGCGATGGCCAGGCAGCGAGTAGAAGCACACAACTGGTGTACCGGGGCATCCGGGGGAGCTTGAGTGGCAGTGCAGGCAGGAGGGACCTTCATGATGCCGACCTGAGTAGTATCGTCGGAATGGAATTCAATATCAACAGCCCATTGAAGGAGGTGCTGCAGTTCAATCATCAGGTAGAGCGTGATGAACAAGGGAAGATCCGTGTGTTTATGGGAGCG
Organism: Arcticibacter sp.; assembly: GCF_053551015.1. Classification (NCBI taxonomy): domain Bacteria; kingdom Pseudomonadati; phylum Bacteroidota; class Sphingobacteriia; order Sphingobacteriales; family Sphingobacteriaceae; genus Arcticibacter; species Arcticibacter sp. Next base: position 18,738 of record NZ_JBMQOB010000021.1, read on the forward strand.
TTTGACTCGAAGACGGACATCCGGGTACCCCCGGGCATCAGAAAATCAGCTAGCAAGTACCGGATCCGTTTTAGCTTGATCGGCTTTAATTTTCGTCAGGAGTACTACGAATTCCTGGAAGTAAGAGACCTGGAAGTGCAAAAATACGCGCAAGTGGAAGCGCAGGAGATCCGGTTTGAGGCTCAACCTGAAGCCGATCAGCTCCTGTTGCTCAGTGTCTCACTCCTGGCTTACAGCGAAACACGGATGGAACAAGGCTACCTGCTGCTGAACAGCAAGAACTTTAGCCCCTGTGCGCTGATCGCGGCCTATGCGGCAGAGAAGCCTGGAGAGTACCCCGAAGGGCCGGTGAATATGGAACTCAGCGGGGCGCAGCTGCAACGAGGGGCCTCTTTTTATACGATGTGCTATGAGGGTAATCAGATGTTGCGTAATCTGGAACGGAGGATAGGGGTAGAATCAACGGTGAAGAAGAAGGAACCGGATCCTGTTGAAGACTCGGGGGATTTAAAGTGTGGACAGCGGGTGTCGTTCAGGAAAGGAGGGTAAACAACAGCGAACTGGATAGTACTTTTACTATTATGTACTCGTTGTCAACCTTCACGCGTGTTCTTTGATCCATTACTCTGTCTTTTGGACAAGTAAGTTCATTGGACTTAAGGTATCAAGATGCGTTTCGTCGGTCCGGCTCCGCATGTTTTAACTTTAATTTGGATATAAACGAGTAATTCGTTGATTGAATATGATTCTTCAGGTTGGCAGCCAAATACATTCTTGTGCCACAAGCATACGGCATGAATAAGCTATCGATGTAAGTTTGATATCAGGTCCAGAACTTCTTATTACAGTGACATCAACATACCGGATTGCATTGGATTTTCCCAAGGGCTGACAATTTTCTACTTGATAGGTAGTCGTGGAATCGTAGTTTTAGTCGAGAAGGCAACCAATCAAGAGAATCTGAATGGGCAAAATATGCCATTGATCTTTATTTTAATATAGTTGCCTGGTGCTAAAATAAATAGGTGTAAACAGCTGAACAAGATATCTCGCGGGGGTAAACTTAAATCTGTCCCTGAAAATGCCTTGATGTTAAATAAGGTTAATGTTTTTGTTCTCAATCACCGAATAATAATATTTGGCCGTCAACTCGGCTAGTTATGCGTCAATTCATTCTATCATTCCTAAGAACCATAAGATTATCCATTCTCTTTATTTCTTTGCTGTACATATTTGGCAAAGGTGCCCATGCACAATCGACAATATTAAAGGGTGTAACCACTGATGGCCGAACGGGTTTGCCGGTGCCCTATGTCTCCATAGGAATTAAAAACAAGCCTATAGGCACAGTTTCTGATTCTACAGGTCAATATTCGCTTTGCTATCTCAGCACTGATATTGCTGAAACGGATACCATTTTCTTTTCAGCTGTTGGTTACAGAAGCGTGAAGATAGACTGGAAAACTTTCTTAAAAACTAATAAGTCGATTACGTTATATGAATCACCACAAATCCTCAACATGGTGGACATTAAAGTGAAACCTGGTCATATAAAAAATTATGGCCGTTCAAATGCGAGTATCGTATTCTTCCCGGGCATGTATAAAAATGTACCAAGACATAGCGATGAAAAGGGGCGCGAGCAGGCTACGATCCTGAAAATAGATCAAGATGTATTTTTAAGAAAGTTAAAATTTAAGATAAACCGAAGGACCTTCAGGAAGATCAAATTTAGAATGAACATCTATAGTGTTAAAGAGGGGCAGCCGGATCAATCTATACTCCACAAAGATGTTGTATTTGATGTAGCTGGTACCACGGAGACAGGCATGCCACAAGTTGAAAGTATAGACTTACGCCCCTACCAAATACATATAAAAGGCCGAAAAGAGATAGCGGTTTCTCTGGCCATTTTAGACTTGGAAGCTTTGGCAGGTGATAGTACGCGATCGGCGTTTTTTATACCGTCTTTTCCAGGACCATTACGATCAAGTCTGTACAGGCTTAAAGGGGAAGCACAGTGGCAAAAGGTTTCCGGTTCTTATTTGCTGTTGGAGCTCGAGGCAACATCGACAAGGGGAGATAAGGAGAGTTTAACGGATATTCTTTCGGATAGTAAGGACGAGATCATTCAGGATAACCCCGCATTATCAGGGCTGTTATACGGGAATAATCGTGGCGGACGTATTAAGGTCGACGAGGGAGAGATCTATTATGAAACGTATGGTCAGGGTAGTCCCTTGTTCTTGTTACACGGGAATAATGAGACTATCAATTCGTTCAGAGAGCAAATTGAACCGCTTTCGCGGCATTTTAAAGTAATTGCGTTGGACACCAGAGGCCAGGGCAATAGCCCCAACAATAAGTTGTCACCGTATACCTACGAGCAGTTCGCCAGCGATCTTTCCATGGTAATGGATGCATTATCTATAAAAAAAGCGAGCTTGCTAGGCTGGAGTGACGGGGGGAATACCGCATTAGTTTTTGCGTCAGCGCATCCAGAAAAGGTAGAGAAAATAGTAGTTATGGGCTCAAATCTGTTTCCGGGAGCAGAAGCTATTGAGGAAGACGTCATCAACATATTTGAAGCTCGCAGAGATAGCTTATCGAAACGTGCTGATCCATTTTCTCAAAATCAAATGCGACTGGCTGATCTGGTATTGAAAGAGCCACATCTAAACGAGCATGACTTACAGCATATATCTGCCCCTGTACTAATAGTAGCAGGCGAATTTGACGTTGTTAAAAGACAGCATACATTGTTAATCCAATCACTTATCAAGGATTCCCGCCTTGAAATCATACCTGGTAGCGACCATTACGCTCCATTAAAGAATCCGGAAGCTTTTAACAGGATCATACTGGAATTTCTGGCGCCGGGAAAAAGCGAAGATGGTTGAAGACCAATATCAAAGTGACACAACTTCGATATTGAACTCCGGCAGCATGGAGTTAATTCACTAATCTAATGAGTATTAAATACTGAGGCTTTGTCTCTCAAAACGAGCGTTTAAGGCAATTGCCAGTCATGATCTTTGAAAGGAGATATAAAGCATCTTTATAACCTCTCGAAAATGGTTGCAATGTCTGTAAGGAATTTTGTTAAGTTAAGCAGGCCTAAAGAGCGATGTATGTTTATCTCAGAAAACGACCCTTTTTTGATAATACAATATGCAAACTTCAGAAGTAATATCTCTTTGCAATATCATTGCATACCACATGCCCTTACTTTTGTTTACTGTTAAAGAGCATAATTTGTGAGCATTAAATTTTATATTTGCAACCGAGTGAGGATACTTAGCTACATATTAAGTTTTATGGTACTGGTTTTATGCTTGATGCCATGTACGGATTTGGACCTTTCTTCTGATGAAGATAAGATTGAAATTAGTAGTACTGATAATACAGCAAAGCACACATTAGATATTTGTTCTCCTTTTTGCCAGTGCTCTTGCTGTACAAGCCCTACACTCACACTATTTAATACCTTTACAATTAAGGCACCTCAAGGTCCAGACCGCTTGTACGGAAAGCATCTTCCCGGAAAAGTAATAGAAAGTATGTTTGCCGTATGGCAACCTCCCCGTTTGAGCTAAACTTCTGCTCTGAATTGCTTAGGCCATTCTCTTGATGATCTCTTTTTGAGATACTTTCTTATTTACTAATCATAACTATTCATGTTAGATAAAATTATTCTTTATTCCATCCGGAATAAGGTAGTGATTGCTGTGGGTATACTGCTGTTGATAATTTGGGGCGTTTATTCAGCTCTAAAGCTACCTATTGATGCTGTTCCGGATATTACAAATAACCAGGTGCAGGTAATTACCCAGGCACCCAATCTTGGGGCTCAAGAAGTTGAGCAGTTTATCACAAATCCTGTTGAGCTTGCTTTGAGCAACATTGCCAATGTTGTCGAGCAGCGCTCCATTTCTCGTTCAGGTATTTCTGTTATCACTGTGGTATTTACAGACGATACTGATATTTATTGGGCAAGGCAACAAGTTTCCGAACGACTAAAGGAAGCTGAATCACAAATTCCTAATGGAATGGGAGAACCCTCAATGGGGCCGATAAGTACTGGCCTTGGAGAAATTTACCATTATGTTGTTCATACCAAGCCTGGTTATGAAACCAAATATTCGCCAACTGACTTAAGAACCATCCAGGACTGGATCATCCGCCGACAGCTAACAAGCACCAAGGGCCTGGCTGAAGTTAGCGCCTGGGGTGGGTATGTTAAACAGTACGAGGTGGCTGTTAATAATGACCAGTTAAATGCCTTTGGGCTTACCGTTACAGACATCTACAATGCTTTAGAGAAAAATAACGCAAATACCGGAGGCTCTTATATTGAGCAGCAAAATAGTGCCTATTTCATCAGAGGGCTTGGCCAGGTTAAAACCCTTACCGATATAGAAAAAATAGTGATATCCAATACCAATGGTGCTCCGGTGCTCATTCGTGATGTAGCGAAGGTACAGTTTGGAAGCGCTACTAGATATGGGGCCGTCACTCGAAACGGAGAGGGCGAAGTTGTAGCTGGTATTACTCTAATGCTTAAAGGGGAAAACTTCAACGAAGTAATAAAAAATGTTAAAGATCGAATGGCCCAGATTCAAAAGTCTTTGCCTGAAGGCGTTGTTGTTGAACCCTTTATTGATCGAACTGAACTGGTTGGCCGGGCTATTGGAACGGTTGAGAAAAACTTAATAGAAGGTGGCCTGATAGTAGTTTTTGTACTTGTGCTGCTCCTTGGAAACTTTCGAGCCGGTCTGGTGGTTGCCTCAGTTATTCCCCTGGCACTGCTGTTTGCCCTTGCCATGATGCGATTATTTGGGGTATCGGGAAATCTAATGAGTCTTGGTGCTATTGATTTTGGATTAATTGTGGATGGAGCTGTAATCATTGTGGAAAGCATCGTTCACCGGATATCTACAGGGAATTTTCACCTGAATGGTGTTTCAAAGCTTAATCAAAAGCAGATGGACGAGGAGGTCTATACGGCATCCTCTAAAATTAGAAATAGTGCAGCCTTTGGCGAAATTATCATCCTGATTGTTTATCTCCCCTTATTTTCCCTGGTTGGTATTGAAGGGAAAATGTTTAAGCCTATGGCGCAAACAGTGGCCTTTGCTATTCTAGGTGCATTTATCCTTTCGCTCACTTATGTGCCAATGGCGAGTGCTTTATTCCTAAGTAAAAAGACTGTACATAAGCGCAATTTATCCGACCGGATTATGGATTTTCTTCATCGGATCTACAGACCAGTGCTAGATCTAACGCTAAGGATGAAGCGTATTGTGGTGTTGATTTCGGTTGTAATTCTTGCTATAAGCATCTGGGTATTCAGTCGTATGGGCGGAGAATTCATTCCAACACTTGAAGAAGGGGATTTGACGGTGGAAATTAGCATGATGCAGGGTACTTCATTAACCCGTACAATTGAAACCTTTAGCAAAGCAGAAAAAATATTGATAGCAAAGTTTCCGGAAATAAGGCAAGCTGTAACCCGTATTGGGAGCGCAGAGATTCCAACAGATCCTATGCCTATTGAACGGGGAGACATGATGCTTTCTATGAAACCAAAAGAGGAATGGACAAGTGCTGAAGATAGGGCTGAGATATCTGAAAAAATTGAAGAAGCACTATCGGCAATACCAGGTATTAATGTGGAGGTTACACAACCAATGCAAATGCGCTTTAATGAGCTAATGACTGGAATTCGGCAGGACGTAGCAATAAAGATTTTCGGGGAAAACATTGAAGTGCTATCGGAAAACGCGAATAAAATTGCATCCCTTATTAAAGATGTTGACGGCGTAAGTGAGCCGATCGTAGAAAAGGTAAGTGGTCTTCCCCAGATTTTGGTCACTTATAACAGAGACATGATAGCCCAGTATGGACTATCGATTGAAGCGGTCAATGCTGTTTTACAAACAGCTTTTGCAGGAAATGTAGCAGGAGTGGTTTTTGAAGGTGATCAGCGCTTTGACTTAGTGGTGAGACTGCAACGCAATCTTCGAGAAGATATCAGCAACATTGAAAATCTTTACATTTCGCTACCCTCCGGCAATCAGGTTCCATTGAATCAGGTTGCAAAAATAGAACTTAAGGATGCACCCGCTCAAATCTCCCATGAAGATGGCCGCAGAAGAATTTATGTCGGATTCAATGTGCGAGGAAGAGATGTCGAAAGCGTTGTAACTGAGATTGAGCAAAAGCTATCAAGAGAGCTGAAGTTACCTTCGGGATATTATACCACCTATGGTGGTCAATTCGAGAATCTAAATAAGGCAAAAGAAAGACTCACAATTGCTGTACCTGCTGCGTTACTTTTAATTATCGCGCTGCTCTATTTTACTTTCCGGTCAGTAAAAGAGACCTTGCTTATTTTTACTGCCGTGCCATTATCAGCTATTGGTGGTATTTTTGCATTAACCTTAAGAGGTATGCCCTTTAGTATTTCCGCAGGTGTTGGCTTCATTGCCCTGTTTGGTGTTGCTGTTTTAAATGGAATTGTACTGATTGGATATTTTAATCAGTTAAAATCAGAAGGTATTACTGACATCTATGAAAGGGTACGAAAAGGAACTTTTGTGCGCCTGCGACCAGTCATATTGACTGCGTCAGTTGCATCCCTTGGATTCTTACCAATGGCCCTTTCCAATACAGCGGGAGCCGAAGTTCAAAAGCCACTTGCAACTGTTGTCATTGGTGGGCTGATCACTGCAACCCTTCTGACTTTAGTTATTCTTCCAGCCCTGTATGTGCTGATTTTTGAAAAACAGGAGCGTAATCTTAAGACGGGCATTAAAGGTGGCTTATTACCATTATTTTTGCTGTTGGCTTTCAGTATGGTGACAGAAAACGCATCTGCGCAAACCCCGAAGTCCTTACAGCAGGTCATTGACATAGGATTAGCAAATAACCCAGGTTTAAAGGCAGGAAACCTGGCTGTAAATCAAGCGCGGGTTCTTCAGGGTACTGCTTTCGATCCGGACAAAACCCAGCTGAGCATATCACAAGACCCAACAGCCGGGGGAGGAAATGACAACAGCTTAAACATAAGCCAAACCATAGAATTTCCTTCAGTTTACTCAGCCCAGAAAAGGGTACTGAATGGAGAACGCAAGGTTGCAGAAACGAACTTTGATTTAGCAAAACTAGTCCTGATTCGTGATATTAGTTTAGCCTACCAGCAGCTTGCTTTTATTCAACAAAAAGGATCACTACTTAAGTCACTAGATAGTATCTACAGCAACTTCGATCAAAGGGCAGGTATAAGGTATAAAGCAGGAGAAACTTCTTATTTGGAAAAATTGGCTGCTCAAAGCAGACAGAAAGAAATTCGAATGCTGCAAAAGCAGGCTGCAAGCGACTTACAAATTGCTCAGGCAGAATTGCACAAGCTAACTGGCAGCGTAGAATTGATTATAGCTGAAGCACTAAGGCCATTGAAGCCAAGTGTACTAATGCTGGATTCTTTAAAGTCAAATTTATCGCTGTTAAAACAACAGCAACAAATCGGGCTAAGTAATGATCGCATTCGCCTGGAGAAAAGAAAGTTGCTGCCTGACCTTGTGGCTGGCTACTCTCACCAATTTTTAGTAAGTGGCTTTAACCCCGCTAATATAAACCGGGAATATTTTCCTGGGACACGTATCGCTGGATTTCAGCTAGGTGTTGGTATTCCGTTAATTTCAGGCGCACAGCGTGCCAGAGTCAAGGTTGCTGCTATTCAAAAAGAGATTGCAGAAGCTGATCTTGCTAATCTTCAAAACACGCTAGAATCAGATTATAGAAAACAGGGTAATGAAGTATCTAAACAGCTTGCCGCATTGGAATATTATCAGTCTTCAGCGCTTGATGAAGCTGCTGAAATATTAAGAATATCTCAGTTTGCTTTCGAAAAAGGTGAGATTGGGTATGTCGAACATCTTCAAAATTTGTCCCATGTTATCAATATTCGAATGGGATATCTGGAAGCGATTCATCTTCTTAATCAAGCAACACTTCAACTCAACTATCTAAAAGGAAAATTATAATGAAAGCCGTAACTATAAAACTATATAAATACCTGATCAGTTCGCTATTGATGCTAGCTGTGCTATTAATAATCTCATGTAAAGGTAGTAATCCAACAACTGAGGTTGAATCTGAAGAGGAGGAACATACAGACGCTTTATCTTTAACTGAAAAACAGATGCAAGCTGTAGGAATAACCCTTGGAAAGATTGAATTAAAAAATCTGAAAAGTGTGGTCAAGGCTAACGGGCACCTGGAAGTTCCTCCACAAAACAATGCGGAAGTTCACCCATTAATAGGTGGGCTGATACAAAAGATCCACGTGCTTGAAGGTAATTACGTTAAAAAGGGTCAAACATTAGTGACGCTGGAGAATCCTGAGTTTGCCCAGGTGCAGCAGGACTATCTCGCTTCGAAAAGTGCACTTTCCTTTGCTGAGAAAGAATATGAACGGCAAAAGGAACTGATGGATGCAAAAGCCGGTAGTGGCAAAGTCTTTCAACAAGCTGAGGCTACCTATTTTGCAGAACAGTCCCGCTTTAGGACACTGAAGCGTCAACTTGGACAAATGGGAATAAGCTTTAAAGCCTTGGATAAGGGTGCTGTCATCACCCAGATTGCAGTTCCAGCTCCAATAAGCGGTGTAGTTGGTCATATCATGGCAACTACTGGAAGCTTCGCCGATATAAATAAACCTTTATTGAACATCACTGATAACAGCCGAATACATTGTGACCTTCTGGTATATGAAAAGGACCTATTTAAGGTTAAGTCCGGACAGCAGGTTGATTTTGTTTTAACAAATCAAAATAACCAGCAAATCACAGGAAAGATCTATGGCATTAATAAAACCTTTGAAAATGATAGCAAAGCGGTGATTGCCCATGCACGTATTGATAACCGGTCAAATAGGAACCTGATACCGGGCATGTATGTTTCCGCATTAATTGATGTCGGAAATCAAACTACCCAAGCTGTCCCGCTTGACGCAGTAGTAAGTGCTCAGGGCAAAAGCTATATTTTCATAGTAGATAGTTCAATGATCAAAAATGAAGAGCATGCTGAAGGCGAAAAAAACGATTCAGAAAAGGAAGAAGTGCGGGACAAAGAGTTTCATTTTAAGATTATTGAAGTAGCCACAGGCGTTTCCGATTTAGGCTATATAGAGATCATCCCATTGACAACTATTCCATCAAATGCATTAATTGTAACTAAAGGTGCTTTTTATATTCAGTCCAAAGCTTCAGGAGGTGGCGAGGAGCACCACTAATGTATTTGGCCTGCTGAAAACCAGTCTCAATCTGTATTGCAAATAAAATAATAAATATGAGTCCCAATATTGAAACAATGCTGATCGAAAAGGGAATCCAACCCACTGCTATGCGCATGCTGGTATTGGATTCTTTGCTTAAACAATCATCGGCCACTCCTTTGACTGAATTGGAAAGTGAACTCCACCCCGCTGATCGAATCACCATATACAGAACACTCAAAACCTTTGAAGAGAAGGGAATGGTTCATGCAATTGATGATGGAAGTGGCGCAACTAAGTATGCGATTTGCGTAGAGGATTGCAGTACGACAGGTCATCATGACCTCCATGTACATTTTAACTGTAACATTTGCAAACAGACCACTTGTCTGCCTAATACAAGTGTGCCGGAATTAAAGCTTCCTGAAGGTTTTGTCCCTGCAGAGTTAAGTCTTATTGTTAAGGGTGTGTGTCCTGGCTGTTCAAATAAATAATGCAATCCTATTGCATGCAATGCTTAGGTACCTTTGTGAACTAGAATACTTCATAACTACCCCTATTGACTTAGATCATGGAGGAGTTTTTAAAACAACAATAATGGAAGAAATTAAAAATAAGCAGCTTAATGATTTGGCAACTATGCCAAATTCAATTAACCAAGAAAGTGCACATTCTCAGAATGACGGGCATGATCACGGGCAACAAGAAACCGAAACAAACGGAGTGCTTGCACATTGGGATTTAATCCTTGCCCTGTTAATGTTGGCCACCGAATTGATTTTGGAATTTGGTTTTAATTATAAGCTAAGCAACCCCATTGGCTTCACAGTTAATTCCGTTGCTTATCTGCTGGCTGGCAGAAGCGTACTTAACCTTGCATTTCGCAAAGCACGGAGGGGAGATATTTTTAATGAATTTGTCTTAATGAGTGTAGCTACCTTGGGAGCATTTTATATCGGTGAATATTCAGAGGGCGTAGCAGTAATGGTTTTTTACCAAATAGGCGAGTGGTTCCAGGATTCGGCTGTTAGTAGGGCAAAACGTAATATCAAAGCGCTACTGGATATCAGACCAGATGAAGTTACCGTACTTAGAAATGGAGTTGACCAGATAGTAACGCCCTCACAAGTGTCACTTGGAGAAACAATACAGGTCAAACCCGGAGAACGGGTGGCTTTAGATGGTATTTTAGTTTCCCAGAATGCATCTTTTAATACAGCAGCTTTAACCGGCGAGAGTAAACCAGACACCAAATACAAAGACGAACCAATCTTAGCGGGTATGATCAACTTAAATACTGTAGCGCAGATTAAAGTTAGTTCTCTGTTCAAGGACAGTAAGCTTAGCAAGATCCTTGAAATGGTACAGGATGCTACTGCTCGCAAGTCTCAGACACAGCTTTTTATTTCACGCTTTGCCAAGGTGTATACTCCCATTGTATTTTTTCTTGCTTTAGCGTTGGTTGCACTTCCCTATTTTTTTGTAGAAGGTTACGTTTTTAGAGACTGGTTGTATCGGGGACTTGTATTTCTAGTAATAAGCTGCCCTTGTGCATTAGTGGTGTCAATTCCCCTGGGATACTTTGGTGGTGTTGGCTTAGCCTCCCGAAACGGAATTCTTTTTAAAGGGGGAAACTTTCTTGATGTTATGACCAAAGTAAATGCTGTTGTGATGGATAAAACCGGAACACTCACCAAAGGGGTATTTAAGGTTCAGCAAGTAGTTGTCCAAGGTATTAGCGAACAGGAATTGGTAAGAATAACAGCGACTTTAGAAAAAAATTCTACCCATCCGGTTGGAAAAGCAGTGGTAGAGTATGCAGGGGAGGACTTAGGCACTTTAACCGCTACTGAGGTCGAAGAGATAGCTGGTCATGGTTTAAAAGGAAAAGTTGATGGCAAACAAGTGCTTGCAGGGAACTTGAAACTCCTTAAGAAATTTGACATTTCCTATCCACCAGAAATTGAGCAAATCGTGTACACCATTGTTGTGATATCGATTGATAATAGGTATGCCGGTTACATCACTATTGCTGACGAAATTAAAGAAGATGCAGCTGCCACTATCAAGGCAATGCACGACTTGAATATAAAAACAATAATGTTATCTGGCGACAAACAATCGGTAGTGGATGCGGTGGCAAAACAAATTGGAATCGATGCAGCATATGGGGATCTTCTTCCTGAAGGAAAAGTTGAGAAAGTACAATCCTTGAAAGATCAGGGTTTACAAATTGCGTTTGCCGGAGACGGTGTGAATGATGCTCCAGTAGTTGCTCTAGCTGATGTTGGCATAGCCATGGGTGGGCTAGGAAGCGATGCAACGATCGAGACTGCAGATGTTGTTATTCAAAATGATCAGCCCTCTAAAATAGTTTCGGCTATTAAAGTAGGTAAGATTACAAGGAACATCGTTTGGCAAAACATCATTTTAGCAATGGCAGTAAAAATTATTGTTTTAGCCCTTGGGGCTGGAGGGGTTGCAAATCTGTGGGAAGCCGTAATTGCTGATGTTGGTGTTGCGTTGCTTGCTATTTTAAACGCGGTAAGGATTCAAAAGATTAGCCTGTAGCAATCTGATCTGGATACCGTTTAAAGGTGTTTACTCATTCTAAATTCAATGACGGCTTCATGATAATGCTTTAAGACACATTCCATGCAATGGTTGCATTAATAAATAAGTCTCGAGAGAGTTGAATACAATTTGAGATTAATTTCGCGGAGCGTAGATTATAATACAGGCGCCGATCAAAGCAATTGAAGCGCCTACTATATCGAGACTGTAAAATCAACTGTGTCAGATAAGAATTAAAGAATGATTTTTATTTTCGACACAACACATGAGTAACAAAGAGTTTGATTTCGAAAGCTTCAAAGCTGAAGCGATTAAAGGAATGTATGCGGGAAAGCCGCTCAATGGAGAAAAAGGCATTTTCGCCCCGCTATTAAAGCACTTTTTAGAATCCGCACTGGAAGGTGAGCTGGAAGCTCATCTGCAGGAAGAGAAAGCCAGTGGGCTGTCCAACCGACGTAATGGTAAGACATCCAAACGTGTAAAAAGCCTGGGTGGGGAGTTTGAACTGGAAAGCAGCCGGGACCGCTCAGGGAGCTTCGAACCGCTTGTTGTTCCTAAGCGGCAGGTGATCATTACCGAAGAACTCGAAGAAAAAGTAATAGGTCTTTACGGTCTGGGCATGAGTACCCGCGATATTACCAGTCACATAAAGGAGATGTACCAGATGGACATCTCAGCAAGCACCTTGTCCGCTATAACAGATAAAGTGATCCCGGCCATGAACGAATGGCGCCATCGTCCTTTGGACTCGGTTTATGCTTTTGTTTACCTGGACTGTATGCACTATAAGGTGAGGGATGGCAATAGTGTAGTGACCCGTGCTGTCTATAATATTCTTGGGGTATCCCTGGATGGTAAGAAGGACTTGCTGGGTATGTATCTGTCTGAAAGTGAAGGAGCGAAGTTCTGGTTGTCGGTGTTAACCGATCTAAAGAACCGGGGAATGCAGGACATACTGATTGCCTGCATAGACGGCTTGAAAGGCTTTCCGGAGGCTATTGCTGCTGTCTTTCCTAAAACAGAGATCCAGACCTGCGTGGTCCATCAGGTTCGCAACAGTTTGCGCTACATTGCTGAGAAGGACAAAAAGCCCTTTATGGTTGACTTAAAAATGGTATACCAGGCGCTAAGTAAAGAAGAAGGATATGAGAACCTGATCTTACTGGATGAAAAGTGGGGCAAGAAGTATCCTGTTCCTATTCAGTCGTGGTATGCTAACTGGGAGAACCTATCGACCTTTTTCCGCTTTGATGCCCATATTCGCAAGGTGATTTACACGACCAATACGGTGGAAGGCTTTCACCGGCAAGTACGAAAAGTTACCAAGACCAAAGGCGCCTTTACTTCAGACAATGCTTTGCTGAAGCTGGTCTATCTGGTAGTACAGCGAGTATCTGAAAAATGGACCATGCCGCTAAGAAACTGGAGCTTGACCTTATCTCAACTTTATATTATGTTTGAGGACAGACTTAAAATAAGCCTGCATGGTTAGCAGATTGATTGTGGAAAACTCTATGTGGGGAGTTTTCCACAATCAATCTGCCCTGGCGCCAATGACACACACTCCCACTATATCATATTTATCAGGTTTAAATCCGTCTACTTTCTACGCCCATATTAAGGAATTACGGCAAAAGGAAAAATTTAGGCTTGTGCGCCGAGACTGGCTTGCGACTAAATTGTATTCTCCATTATTCCACCGTTTTTTGATCGTTTCAAAAAGTAAAGGGAAATGATGTCTACCTTTTGATAAAACGAAAAGTATGTTTAATATAATAATGCCAATTTGCCTTACTTTTCCAATTCTTTTAATTTAGCTTTCATCTGAGCAATTTCCTCCACCTGTGATTTAATAATCTGTTCTGACAGTTTCTTTACTTCGGGATCTTTGATGTTTGCATTTTTGCTGGTCATAATAGCGGAAGAATGGTGGGGTATCATTCCTTTCATATATTGGATGTCCCCTACAAATGTCTGCTGCCGTAAAAAAGTCAAAACAGCAATAAATACAATAACAGCTGATGCTAAAATTATTTTGTTCAATCTTTTATTCGGATACATTTTACCCATCATCGGCAACATAACTACTGCCATTGCAGACACCATGAGAATTGACATGTAAGTCCTTGTAATACTCAAATAAATATGGTTTGCCTCATCGACATTTAAGAACATAATTCCATACATCAGGATGAAGGATATGGCCAGCATCAAAAGGAATTTTTTATATGGACTGCCACCGTGGTCCATTGTTCCATGTTGATTGTTTTGATTTTCGTTTTTCATGTTTAAAGTTTTAAATTGATTTGTTTGTTACTTATGGTAAGATAATATTTTACCAGCCCTGTCCTTTGTAAAATTGTTCAATTGCATCTCCAATTAAATTGACAGTTAACTGGTCGAGGTCACCGGCGACTGAGCTCCATGAATTATCGCCGTTGTTTAATATGGCTACTATTTTCCCATTCAATTCTACCTCAAAGGTTTCATCTTTATGATGCACCTTTAATTGTGTCGTCTGATCGATACCATTTAATGGCACCGAAATTTTAAAATTTCTATCGTCTTTCATTTTATATTGATTAAGCTTTTTATTTAATCCAGTTTCGCACTTCTTAACCTTAATGAGTTCAGGATAACGGATACCGAGCTAAAACTCATGGCCAGAGCCGCAATCATTGGCGAAAGCAGGACGCCAAAAAACGGGTATAAAATGCCCGCTGCAATAGGGATTCCCAAAACATTATAGCCCAAGGCAAAAAATAGATTCCCTTTAATGTTTCCCATTACTTTGTGACTCAAAAGTCTTGCTTTAGCAATCCCGTTTAAATCACCTTTCACCAAGGTAATCGCAGCACTTTCAATGGCCACATCGGTTCCGGTTCCCATTGCAATGCCAATATCTGCCTGCGATAATGCCGGGGCATCATTAATACCATCGCCAGCCATTGCTACTTTTTTCCCTTCAGTCTGTAAATATTTTATCTCTTGCAGCTTATCTTCCGGCAGCATCTGGGCTTTATATCCGTCGAGGTTCAGCGTTTCACTTACCGCTTTTGCCGTATCATCGTTATCACCGGTAAACATGATTACCTGTAAACCTTCTTTCTGCAATTTTTGAATGGCTTCCCTGCTCGATTTCTTAATTTTATCAGAGATTACTACAAAACCGGCAGCTGCATTTCCAATAGCTAAATAGGAAACTGTTTTTCCTTGCTTTTGTGCGGCCTTGACCTGCTTTTCCAAGTCTGGGCTAATTTTTGCCTTAACGTGTTTCATGAGCTTTTCATTTCCCAGGGCAAGGCTTTCTTTTCCAAGCACGCCAATAACCCCTTTTCCGGTAATTGCTTCAAACTTTAAAATGGGCTGAGCTTTTACTTTATTTTCCTCACCATAACGCAATGTCGCCTTGGCTAGTGGATGTTCACTGCTGCTGTTCAGTGATATGATCCTTTGAAGGATATCACTTTCGGAAAGGTCGGGGTTTGTACTAATGACTTTTTCAACAGAAGGTTTCCCTTCAGTCACCGTTCCTGTTTTATCAATAACAACAATATCAATGGCGTTCATTTTCTCCAGCGATTCTGCGTTTTTAATGAGTATACCGGATTTTGCGCCCTTCCCAACACCAACCATGACCGACATCGGTGTGGCAAGGCCGAGCGCACAGGGGCAGGCAATAATCAGTACAGCAATTGCATTTACAAAACCATAGACGTAAGAAGGTTCGGGGCCATAGACCGCCCAGATAATGAAAGTTATGATGGAGATTGATACCACGACGGGCACAAAATAGCCGGAGATTTTATCAGCCATTTTTTGAATGGGCGCTTTCGACCGGCTGGCCGAATTGACCATTTCAATAATCTGCGACAGCAAAGTTTCTGAACCAACTTTTTCAGCAAGCAAGGTGAAAGTTTTATTTCCGTTTATAGTGCCGGAACTTACCTTGTCGCCCGGTTTCTTGTCAACCGGAATAGGTTCACCAGAGATCATGGATTCATCAATTGTCACTTCTCCGACTTTGATACTTCCATCGACAGGTACTTTTTCACCGGGCTTCACACGTAGCAAATCTCCTTTTTGGATGTCATCGATGGAAACGGACATTTCCCTTTCCCCCACAATTTTTGTGGCGGTATTGGGTGCCAGTTTCAGCAGTTCCTTAATGGCAGTATTGGTCTTTCCATGTGCGCGGGCTTCTAAAAGCTGTCCCAGTAAGACCAGGGTCAAAATCACGGTGGCCGCTTCAAAGTATATGTAGACCGTTCCGTGATGTGTCTTAAACTGGTCTGGGAAGATGCCTGGAAACAATAGCGCAAGTATGCTGAACAGCCAGGCTACGCCTGAACCAATACCAATAAGGGTAAACATATTCAGGTTCCAGGTGACGGCCGAGCGCCATGCACGCTCAAAAAACATCCAGGTTGCATAAAACACTACCGGAATTGAAAATGCAAACTGAACCCAGTTCCAGTATTTCAGATCCATTAGTTGGAAAAGGGGATTACCAGGGATCATCTCGGACATAGAGATAATGAAAATGGGAACGGTAAACAGTGCAGCTATTTTAAATTTGCGCAATAACTTATCATACGTTTGATCCTCTTCTTCAGAAACTGCGCCCATCGATACCAGATCCATTCCGCATATCGGGCAGGCACCCGGCTGGTCACGGACGATTTCCGGATGCATGGGACAAGTGTATTTGGCGGATTTTGTTAAAGACACCTCCTTGATAAGATCCATTCCGCAGACCGGACAATTACCAGGTTTATCATAGGTTTTGTTGCCCTCGCAATGCATAGGACAATAATATTTCCCCTCGCCATCTATCTGCAATGGTTTTGCCATCATTAGGTGATGATGGGCATCATGAGACTTTTTACCGTTATGGCTATGCACATCTGCATGGTGATGGGCCGACATCTCAATGGTGTAATTTCCGGCAGCGGATAGTGCTTCCTGCAACGTGTCTGTTGACACATGCTTTTCCATTGTAATGGTTGCCTCCGGTGGTTCAGTTGTAACCACTGCCGAAACCCCTTTAACTCCATTCAGAGCCTGTTCAACTTTACTGCGACAGCCTTCGCAGGTCATTCCGGTTATTTTATAGGTATGTTTCATGATGCTATTGGTTTAATAGGTTATTGTAATTCCTCCCCCATATCCCATATCGCTATCATAGTGAGTGGATAAGGAGAAATATTTAGTAACAATATATCTGAACCCTCCCATGAATTCCTTATCGGTATTCGCCATAAAGTTCATCCTTAGCCTGCTGCTTACCGGAATATCCTCCCGCATGAGCTGAAAGCGCAGTTTGCCCTTACTGTCCAACCTTGCTTCAGCAGTGACCAGCATTGGCAGGATATATTGAACCCCTATTACAGCAGCCTTTCGGTTCTTCTGGTTACTCAATTGACCGAAGAGATTGTTTTCTCTCTCATTTTCCATACTGTTGTAGTGGTAATCAAAACCAATAAAGGGAAACAGCCATTGCATCTTCCCAATGTACCTCCCAAAATAGGTTTCGCTTTCATTTCCATGGTGCGATTTTAGGCCAAGCCTCCACTCGGTTGAGAAACGGTAGCGGGTATTGGCCAGCATAAAT
This sequence comes from Arcticibacter sp., assembly GCF_053551015.1. Lineage (NCBI taxonomy): Bacteria > Pseudomonadati > Bacteroidota > Sphingobacteriia > Sphingobacteriales > Sphingobacteriaceae > Arcticibacter > Arcticibacter sp. The sequence continues at coordinate 36,206 of NZ_JBMQOB010000021.1, forward strand.
TCGCCATCGCTTCCGTTGCTTTCAAGCCCAATTGTAGCCATCGGATGAAATGCTCTGTCATCGGAATTCAGTCCGCGCTTAGCTACCCTGGTGTCGGTAATATCCGGATTGGCAGGGGAATTTTCGTAGCTGAATACCCTGCCCATACCGCTCATCATGTGGTAGAGGATATGACAGTGGAAAAACCAATCGCCACCTGGTTCTGTGGCAGCAAATTCAATGGTATCCCTTTCCATCGGCATAATATCGAGCACATTTTTCATCGGTGCATTTTCGCCTTGCTCATTGAGCACCCTGAAATCATGTCCGTGTAGGTGCATAGGGTGGCGCATCATGCTGTTGTTGAACATGATGATTCGTACATTTTCTCCTTTTTTGATCAGGATCTTATCGCTTTCTGAAACGGTCTTATTGTCCAGCGTCCATACATAGCGGTTCATGTTCCCGGTCAGATCGAACTTTAGTTCCTTCCAAGGTCCTTTGGGCAGCGTTGTTTTTTTGGGATCACGGAGCATATTGTAATTGAGGGTAATAATATCCGGGTTATTATCCGCCATATTCATTCCCGCCATGCTTTTATCATTCGGCATTTGCATGCCAGCCATATCGGCTTTTTTGTTTTCGGTTTTTGGATTTTCCACGCCGGTTATCTCAGGGTACATGACCGTATTCATATCCATGATCTGATTCTGCATTTTCATGCCTTCCATTTCGATCATGTTGCCCTGTATGTCCATCATCTCGTTCATCATTTTCATTCCGGCAAAGTATTTCAGTCTGGGCATTATCCCCGCTTGTACTTTTTCTCCCTTGCCCAGCCACAACGAAGCCGATTTGGTACGGTCTTCTGGCGTCACCAAAAACTCGTAGCTCTTGTTTTCGGGAATGGTCACCACTACATCGTAAGTTTCAGATACCGCAATGATCAGCCTGTCCACTTCTACCGGTTCCACATCGTTTCCGTCTGTGGCCACTACGGTAATCTTGCCGCCTGCGTATTTCAGCCAGAAATAATCCGATGCGCCGCCATTGGCTATGCGCAATCTCACCTTGTCGCCCGCTTTAAATTGTGGCTGCTCGTTCTGGTTCTTACCGTTGATCAGAAATGCATCATAAAACACATCGCTAACATCCATCGCATTCATTCGCTTCCACTCATTGTTCACTTTGGTTTTAAAGTGGCCTGTTTTAATGGCCTCAGCATAGCTTTGGGTAGCGCCCTTTTGGATAGCAAACCAATCGGTGGCGTTCTTCAGGCTTCGATGAACTTCTTCCGGGTTCATGTCCGTCCATTCGCTTAGCACTACCGGGATGGTTGGGATATCCCATTCTTTCCGTTTGTTCATAATAAATGCACCGTACATACCGATCTGTTCCTGCAATTTGCTATGGCTATGATACCAGTGTGTACCATGTTGAACGATAGGGAACTTATAGACATAAGTGCTATGTGGCTTAATCGGCATCTGCGTAAGAAAGGGTACCCCGTCCATCCTGTTTGGTAAAAACAGGCCATGCCAGTGCAACGATGTTTCTTCATCCAGGTTGTTGTGAACGTAGATCAATGCGGTATCACCTTCAGTAAAGGTCAATGTGGGCATGGGAATTTGGCCATTTACTGCAATTGCCCGTTTTGATTTTTTTCCATAGGTTACCGTGGTATCGGCTATGTACAGATCGTAGCGGACGGTGCGTGGAGGTGTGTTGCTCGATATGGTTTTTATCGGGCCTAATTGCGATTTTGCCTTTTTGATATTCTCCATTGTGGCATTGTCACTTCCCATCTGCATTCCCTTCATATTGTCCATTTTTTTAGCATCTTCTTTCATCGGCATATCCATGCCCTCATGCTTAATGGGAACCATCTTTGGGGTTTCCTTTACCAGTTTCATTCCGCATTTAGGGCAATTGCCGGGTTTGGATTCATGAATTTCGGGATGCATGGGACAAGTATAGGTTTCACCTAAAGAAGGTGTTTCAGTACCCGCCTTCTGCGGCGACATTTTCATATCACCCATGTGACCCTTCTTTGCAGAGAGGCTTTTCTTGACTGGAGCAGCCTTTTTTGGCTGAACGCTTTTTTTCTTTTGCATGACCAGTTTCATGCCGCATTTGGGGCAGTTCCTCAGCCTCGTGCTCTGAATTTCAGGATGCATAGGGCAGGTATAAATTACCGGCTGTTGTTTTTGCTGTGATGATATTGTGTGCCCCGCGTGCGCAGATGCGAACCCATACAAACCCATCAGTAAAATATAGAATATTAATTTTTTCATCATTTATTTAATTTGTGAAAGACTGTCTTTCGTTTTTTCTACCCAGTCCAAAATCAGTTCCTGTTCAGTTCGGGAAAGTTTTGCATTCCTGTGGATCAGTGTATATGAGCTTATAGGCATTGTTACATCTTTTATACTGCTCGCAATTGCTTTTAGCTTGCTTTGCTTTTTGCGTGATGAGTAATTTCCGAACTCATTAAAATTGAGTTCATCTTTGCCTTTGCTGATATGTGATGCCAGCCACCAAGCACCGGGCTGAATATTTGCATACCAGGGATAATTGGTATTATTACTGTGGCAGTCATAACAGGAGGTTTTTAAGATCCCCTGAACATTTTCTGGCATAGGATAAATGCGGCTAATATCGGCAGGGTATGCCTGCCCGCCCTGATTGCGGACAGGCTGGATGAACTGGATGAGTACCAACGCGCCCAATAAAAGCAAAAGCCCCTTTTGTACCCTGCCCATAATTAATTCAGTTCTTCCTTAACACTTCCACAGGTTGGCATTCCCTTGCCCAGATATGGATTTTGTATTTCTTTGGTTTCACTGAGCCAGTTGCCGCCCTTTCCATCATTATACATAGGGCAATTATCATAATACAGTTTCTGTCCGGCGCTGCCACCTGCCTTTACCAAGTCGTATATTTCCTGGCTTAATGTTTCAAAGTGCTCCCGTTGATGCTTGATGTTTCCGGCATTGGAACCGATATGCTCGGCGTGTTCTTTTGCATCATCGGCGACATCTGCAAATACTTTGGATTGTTCGGTAGTCAGGGAAGCGTTGTCTACTGCGGCAATTGCTTCCACCAGATTATTACCTGCCGTCGCAGCAGATTTATCATCGTCCTTAGTAAGGGCGTTTTTCAGTTCCAGGTAGGCTGTAACAACTTTTTTGGTGGAAGTTCCGGTAGTTTTCGCTTTTTCGGATGCTCCGGTTTTGGTCGTGTCAGTTGCTGTGCTGGCATTATCTGTTTTAGTACCGCTGTTACAAGCGGCGAATAAGAGAATGGCCATAGCAATGCTTAATATTGGTAGTTTCATGTTGTTTCTTTAGTTTTTACGAATTGTTTACCTGCAGCACTTCTTGACAAAGAAAAATTTGAAAATCATTGTCAGAATACTTCTTATTTTAATCATAGCTAAAAAGCGGAAACAGGTAATACCCTAAGCGAAAAGCTTAGGGCGTTTAAAATGACAAGAATTACTTTATAGTTTCTACTACCTTTCCGCAGGTTAGCATAGCGCTGCCGTAATACGGGTTCTTTACTGTTTTTTCACTGCTTAGCCAATTGCTCTTTTTCATCGGGCAATACATTTGATAAACAGGTTCAGCAGACAGTTTTGAAGCTTTAGCTAAAGCGATCATATCGGTCGAAAGACCAGCAAAATGCTCCCGCTGACTTTTGATATCTTTACTCGCAGCTATTTTGCCTGCATGTTCCAACAGTTCGTCACGATTAGTTATGGTTTTGGAATCGGCACCATTTAGGACTTTAACTAATTCCCCCGCTTTAGAGGCTGCAATAGCTGCGTTCCCGCCCACCAGGGCATCCTTAACGCTATAATATAAAGGAAGCAACGTAGGTGTTTGTGCTGTGGTAGTAGCGGCATGATCGTGTTGTGCAAATCCGGTTTGCACGAAGACAGTCGCCAAAAGGGCAACCATTAAAAATATTTTTTTCATTTTTTTTGATTTTAATTGAATAATTATTTAGCCGGAATAGATAATATTACTATCCGGAAAAAGACTAAACCTTAAATCAAATCTGAAAACTTTGTATGGCTATACGTACGTCAGGAATGGGCGGATGGTAATGCCAGACAAAACGTGCTTTAGGAACATTGACCGGAAAAGTGCCCAGATTACCTGTACGATAAACCGTAGGAGCCAAAATGAAAAAAGACAGTGATAGCAGGCTGTAGTCAAACCCTGGCTGAATTAATTTATCAGCTTTGGTTAATTTTGCTACTTCTTCCTTACAGCAGTTGTCTTTGGAGCTTTTGGATGCATGGTGATTGATGGCACTCTTATCATGTTCATGTTTAGCATGGTCATGGGGCTGATTGTTTTTATGAGTGTGCCCGCCGGAAGGAACTGTCTTCTGCTCCTTGTATTGCTCCCTGTTAAAGTCCATATCAGTTCCCACGGCACAAGCAAAACCTACTATCGTATTCAAAAGGAATACAAAAGTTAAAAAGGCCGCCTTAAACCGTATGGATGAACAGGTTTTCATTTATATAAAAGTAGAATATTGTCTTCTAATTACGTATTATCTCCAAAGATAGGCCGAACTTCTCATTTCGAACATACAAAATTTTGTAAAAAACATACATAATTCTTACCTGCCAATGGTAAGCAGGTAAGAATTATCAGACTGATCTAAGCGGCAGTTGCCATCTGCTCACAAGCTTGGGCGCATTTTCGGCAAGCCTCTGCACAAACTCTGCAATGATCCATGCCCATTTCGGCATGTTTTTCACATTCCTGGGCGCAGGCGTTACAAATATCAGCGCAAATACGGCATAACGCTTCACTGTACTCACTTCCTAAGCTCATAACTTCCGCTGCAGAACGACAGATTGCCGCACACTCGATATCTAACTGAATACAACGGGAAAACATTTTTACATCCTCTTCTTTTAAACATTCAGTAGCGCAATGGCTACAAGCTACTGCACAGGCTACACAAGCCTGGATACAGTCCTGAAATTTTTGATGTGACATAATTTACTATTTTAAAAGGTGAAACGTTTATTTATTATTGTTGGCCAACAACCACTCCTGTAACTCTTTGATCTCTTTTTCCTGATCTTCGATAATTTTAGAAGCCATTGTTTTCATCTCTGCATGGGTTCCATAATCCAGTTCCATTTTAGACATTTCAATGGCACTTTGATGGTGTCCGGTCATTAGGATCGCAAAGTCATGGTCTATTCTTCCGTTTATAATTTGCAAGTCTGCGTTACGTCCCATTTTTTCCATGCCCATCATCATCTTGGTATCGAATTCAGGCACATTCAAATGTGCTGCATGACCCTGTACAAATGTGTTTAGTTGGGCAATCTCCTGGGTTTGGGCGGTGATCATCTTTTGTGCAATTGCTTTCATCGTAGCATCTGTGCCACTTTTTAGTTCCGCATTAGCCATGTCAATTGCACCTTGATGATGCATTTTCATCATCATTGCAAAATCGTTATCAGGGTCTTTGGTCATCTGCATGGCGTTCATTTTGTCCATCATCTGATGCATGATGATCATCATTTGATTTTTGTCATGTTCCTGGATAGTGATCTGGTTGTCATCATCTTTACTGCATGCCTGTGCAAAAAATAATAGCGAAGCAAGGGATAATACTTTTAGTGTGTTTTTCATAATTGTAGGTATTAAATGAATAATTAGTTGTTGTTATTTAAGATTATACTTTGTCCAGTGGTTTCCTGCTATTTGATTTCATAGTTTTAAACTCCCTTGGAGACAAACCGGTAATTGATTTAAACTGGTTAGAAAGGTGCGCACTGCTACTGTAACCCATTTTCCAGGCAATTTCATTCAGGTTCAGTTCACCATATTGAAGCAGTTCTTTTACTTTTTCAACTTTCTGCTGAATGATAAACTTTTCGATGGTGATATCCTCGCTATCAGAAAACGACCTGCTCAAATAGCTATAGTCCTTATGCATACGGTCAGTAAGCACTTGGCTAAAATTGATGTGCAGTTCGGGCAGATCCGAATGGTGTATAAGTTCTATAATGATGTTGCGGATACGTTCAGTCAGCTTATCCTTGTCTTTATGGATCAGTTCAAAGCCAAGAACTTTAAGAGTCGCTGCAATTTCACCTAACTTATTACCGGAAGGGTCGGGATAGACAAGAGCTGTCCCAAGAGAAATTTCCGGGACCTGCAAGTCCAGGTGTTCGAGTTGCTGGCGTACCACCGTTATGCAACGGTCGCAAACCATATTTTTTATATGTAATAACATTTTTAAGATCAAGCTAAATGAAAAAACAGGACACACAGCATTCCTGGACTATAAAATAGTCTGAGCTTGATCAAATCAGAAGGGTACGGTTGGAAATGTAAAGTGGTATTTTTAGGAGACCGGGCGGTGCATTGCCCTTTGGCCAGTCCATCGGTTTTACCTCTTTGTGGGAAATAGAAAGTTCATTAAAATTGGTTGGGAAACTTAAAACAGCAAGGGCAGAGAAAAACGGGCTGCCCGCAGTCTGAATATTTTCGCTGACGGCATACTGGCTATGCTGGTCACAGCATTTACAGTCCTTGTCCTTAGAACATGGTTCCTCTTCATGGGAATGTGCCTTGCCCTGATCATGAGATTTGCTTTTCTCGCCATGATGATCATTGCTTACCTGGGGCTGAAGTACATACTCGCCTGTACAATGAAGCATACATACAAACATCCCTGTTGTCAATAACAGGTAGAATGCTGCAAAACCTATGGCACAGATTTTTTTCATTATTCAGGTAAGTACGTTAAGTACAATTCATTTACGTGTTTTGTTCAGAATATTTAATTGTTAGATGCAATTAAACAACATCTACCTTTCCTAACAAATGAGTGACTGTTTGTGAATATCATCAAAAAGCTACTGTTCAATACTTTTGCTATGAATTTTAACGCCTCCCGTGCCTTAAGTACTTATAAAGCGTCATTTTGGAAATCAGCAGTTCTTTTGCAATCTCATTTACCCCCTGGAATTTTGAGATTAGGGGGCATCATCATTATTTCACCCGTTTTTTGATAGAGCTTACTTATTATCTAGCTTCTATTAATACTTGCGCAAGTTCATCTGGTAAAGGACTTTCCAGTATTCCCTTTGTAGCCTTGTCAACATCATAAGCGACTCTTCTAAATTCTACTTTAATATTTTCTGGATCTAAAACAGAACTGCTTCTATCTATGGTCAATATGACGTAACACGCTCGTGGATCCCCGTCTTTTGGTTTTCCAACCGAGCCTAGATTGATTACATGTTTAAAAACATTGGCACTGCTTTCCAGTTTCCGATGATAGGGTTTATGGGAATGACCAACAAATAAAAGATCAGCATTTGCTTCTTCCATCATTTGCAATACCTGTTTTTCTTCGGTGTCAAACAACGTATATTCGTCTACGCTCCGGGTACTGCCATGAGCCATTACGATGTTTAATTTTTCACTGCCTTGCTTAAATGCCAGTTTGATGTGTGCCGGGAGCGTCAACAAATAATCCCGATGATGTTGTTCAATTAAGTGGTAAGCATATTTTTTGCCAGGCTCAATTAAGCTCTCTGGCGTAGTGATCAGGTTTTCTACCTTTAAGTCATGGTTTCCGGCAATGGTAGCGATACCTCGCCTTCGAATTTCAGCAATCACTTCATTTGGCCACACGTTGTAACCCACCAAGTCGCCAAGGCAGTATACAGCATCAGGTGCCTGCCCGTCTAGATCTTCGAGCATGGCCTTAAAAGCCGGAAGATTAGCATGTACATCTGAAAAAAGTGCAATCTTCATTATTGAATTGTTTCTAAGGTCTTAGAGGGATAGTATTTTTTTCTGAAGTAAAAAGCAAGGTTCACCAAGGCGATCAGTGCAGGAACTTCAACCAAAGGTCCGATAACTCCGGCAAATGCCTGACCTGAATTGATTCCAAAAACGCCAATGGCTACTGCAATGGCAAGTTCAAAATTGTTTCCGGTTGCAGTAAAAGCAATAGAAGCGCTTTTTGAATAATCTGCACCGAAATAACGTCCTGCAAAAAAGCTCATGACAAACATGATGGAGAAATAAATGACCAGTGGAATGGCAATTCTGACTACATCCATCGGGATGTGTACGATAAATTCTCCTTTTAAACTGAACATGATCACAATGGTAAAAAGCAAGGCAATAAGGGTAATTGGCGAAATCATAGGTACAAAGACATTATTGAACCATTCTTTTCCCTTAAGACTGATCAGCGCATATCTTGAAATAATTCCAAGGGCAAAAGGCAGCCCTAAATAAATCGCCACGCTTTTAGCAATTTCGCCAATGGTAATATTAACTTCCAGGCCTTTCAATCCAAAATAAGGCGGCAATACCGTAATAAAGATATAGGCAAATACACTGTATAACAAGACCTGAAAAATGCTATTTAAGGCAATCAGCCCAGCTGCATATTCCCGGTTTCCTTCGGCAAGTTCATTCCAGACCACCACCATGGCAATACACCTGGCAAGGCCAATCAGAATCAAACCCACCATATATTCCGGATAGTCTTTTAAAAAAATGATAGCTAAAAAAAACATCAGTAATGGCCCAATTACCCAATTTAGGATAAGCGAAACGCTCAATACTTTTGAGTCTTTAAATACTTCACCCATTTTTTCATAACTCACCTTTGCAAGCGGAGGGTACATCATCATGATTAATCCAATGGCTAAAGGAATGTTCGTGGTGCCGCTGGAAAAGGAATTGATGAAACCAGAGGATGAAGGCACGAAATAACCTATGCTTACCCCAAGAGCCATTGCAATAAATATCCATAAGGTCAAATACCGGTCAAGGAAACCAAGTTTTTTTCTTTCGGCCACTGGGGCGCAATTATTTGCACTCATTGTAATTACTCTGTTATATTTTTGGTAATAAAATCAGCAGAATAAACTTTAATCAAGTCTCTAACTCTTCTGAATTCGTTCATGATTTCTTCGTCTGTTCCTGTTGCTTTTGCAGGATCCGGAAAGTTCTGATGAAAGCGCTCTACCTTGCCTGGGAAATAGGGGCAGGCCTCGTTTGCATTATCACATACGGTGATCACTGCATCAAAAGGAATAGACAGGTATTCATCCACGTGGTTGGAGGTATGTGATGAAATATCAATGTGGTCTTCTGCCATGACCTGCACCGCTTTTGGATTTACACCATGGGTTTCGATCCCGGCGCTATAAATGTTGGATTTTCCTTCTGCATAATGGCGCAGGTAACCTTCAGCAAGCTGGCTTCTGCAGCTATTTCCTGTACACAGGACTAATATATTTTTCAATTTTCTTTAAATTATGGTTTGACTTCTTCTTTCTAATAGGACGGTATCCCGCCAGGTGCCATGTTGTTTTCCAATCTTTTCCCTAATACCAAGGATCCTGAAACCAGTTTTCTCATGAATTTTTAAGCTTGATGCATTTTCCGGAAAAATTCCAGCCTGCAAGGTCCAAATACCTTCCTGTTCACTTGCCTTGACCAATTCATTAAGCAGACCAGATCCAATACCTTTTCCACTAAATGCCGGATCAACATACACGCTCACTTCTGCAACCCCGGCATAAACGCATCTGGAAGAAACAGGGGTTAAAGCTGCCCATCCACGAACAGTACCATCCTGTTCGTCTACGAACCGACAGGTTTTTAAATGTGAATTGTCCCATTCCTCAAAGGTTGGAGCAGTAGTTTGAAAAGTGGCATTACCAGTCGCAATTCCTTTTTCATAAATTGATTTAACTTGTTCCCAATCTGAAGGAACTAAAATTCTAATCCCCATGCTGTTTTATTTAACAGCAGCCACCACCAGGAGTACACGCATTTGCATCACCTACCAGGTTTACCATTTCAATTTTTTCTTTTTTTGCTGGTATGCCGCATTTGTCCATGGCAAGGCAGGCAGTCGTTTTAGAGGTTAAAACAAAGTTATCCCCATCGAAGGCCAGGTCATATTTGCCAATGGTTTCAGATTGGTATTCTACTTCTATATCAAGATCTTCCATACCGATAATCTGCTCAGACAAGGAAATGATATTTAATAATTTTCCTGCTTTCAAACGGTGCTCAAAATCATTGGCATCCCAAAGCTGGAAATTAGCAACCTTTTCATGGCGTACAGTACCGCCACAGTCAATAAAGTCTTTAGTGATTACGCCAACTTCGGTAACATGGAAGTGTTCAGGCACAACCTGCCCGTTCTCTAGTTTAAAATTAACACTTTCTCTTTTAGTCAGGATTTCTTTAATTTCTGATAGTTTCATAACAGTATATTTAATATTGCAATTTAACGATTGATTTAATCTTTAAAAAAACTAACAACAGTCAGCTTCTTGTTTGTAAGCACCTAAAAAAGCGCCCATTTGGGTCTCTATTAATTTCCAGGTTATCGGATTGATACAATAACAAACGCTCACCCCTTCAATGGTACCTTGAATAATTCCAGCAGTCTTTAATTCCTTTAAATGTTGAGATATCGTAGCCTGGGCAAGACCCAGTTCTTCTACCAGGTCGCCACAGATGCAGGTATTTGAAGCAAGGATCCTCTGCAAAATTGCGATACGGGCTGGGTGGGCTAATGCTTTTAATAACGTTGCCAATTGGTTCTGTTCAGTGCTGAATATTTCTGTTCTTGTAAGTCCCATAACTATGTATTGCAATATTACGATATATAATTTAAAGCTGCAAGTTATTTCTAATTATGCCATAGGAACCATTCTCATTATATCCTCGTTATTTGATCGGCCAACGATATTGGTTTAAAGTGGGCGGGCTCTTCATCCGAAATGACGGGGAGCCTTCCTCAATTATCAGGAACTCATTCCATTAATCAAAAGCAGTTTTCTAGTTTTTGATAATGAGTAAATGATAGACGTTAATTGTATAGGAGCTTCAAAAAACGCTTTTCAACTATTCTCCGAAGCGTCAATGCCGATCAATTTCAGGCTTACAATAGTCTCGTAAAATGATACCGGCATTTGTCTCAATTTACTCACCTAGTCATGAGTTTTTGAGACTATTCGAGTCCATAGTGACTGTTTCATAGTGGGACAGAAGCCACGTGGAGGTGAAATATATCCGAAGGTGTCTAACATTATCATTATAAAAGGTGAAGTTTAGGCCGGAATGCCTAATTTGGGACCGACCATTTATTTCGGACCTGAAGTCTGATCACAGTAGATATGAATTATTTGAAAGTTTTAGCCGTTTGCGCAGGTGTTTTGATGTTTGTTGGATGCGCCTCGCAAAAGAATGTTCAGCGACGAGACGTAGAGCAGATTGATTACGCACGGGAATTAAGCAATACCATTTTATATAGATGGCCTGATTCTTTGACTCGCCTGGACGGCAAATCAGCTGGCTGGTCTTACGACATTGGCTTGTATCTGGACGCTATTTCAAACGTTTATGAGAGAACCGGCGATCAGAGGTTCTTCGATTATATTCAGAAACAGATGGATCGGTTTCTTTTGCCAGATGGGAAGATCAAATACTACGGGCAGGAATTGTATAACATCGACTATGTCAGGAATGGTGAGATTATGCTGTATCTATATGAAAAGACCGGACAGCGGAAATATGCTGACGCGGCTAAGTATATCAGACAGCAGTTGTACAAGCATCCGAGAACGAGCGAGGGCGGTTTCTGGCATAAGAAAGTATATCCTTATCAGATGTGGTTAGACGGCTTGTATATGGGGCAGCCTTTTTATGCTCATTATTCGAGTCAATTTAACGAGCAGGAGAACTTTGATGATGTTGCCAAACAGTTTATCCTCATGGAAAAGAATGCCAGGGATAGTAAGACGGGTTTACTTCATCATGCCTGGGATGAGAAGAGAGAACAGAAGTGGGCAGATCAGGTTACCGGCAAGTCGCCGAACTTCTGGGGACGGGCGATGGGTTGGTATGGCGTAGCATTGGTGGATGTGCTGGATTATTTTCCGAAGGATCATCCGAAGAGAGGTGATTTGATTGCTATTTTAAACAGATATGTGGAAGCTGTCGCCAAGGTGCAGCACGCGAAGAATAATGTGTGGTATCAGGTTCTGGATCAGGCACGCAGAGAAGGGAACTATCCTGAGGCATCCGCTTCTTCGATGTTTGTTTATACGATGTTGAAAGGTTCAAGATTGGGTTATATTCCTCAGACGTTCAAAACGGCTGGCTTGAAAGGCTATGATGGGCTGATCAGGGAGTTCATTGTGAAAGGGGAGGATGGTCATTACCATCTAAACGGAACGGTTATGGTGTCGGGTCTAGGCGGAACGCCTTACCGCGACGGTACTTACAACTATTATATCAGCGAACCGGTTATTCAGGATGATCCGAAAGGGATGGGGGCATTTATCCTGGCGGCTAATGAGAGGCAGCTGGCCGGGAAATAGGGATATGCCAGAGGTGCTCGGTTATTTGTAAGTGGCTTACTATCTGAAAGCTATATTTGAACATTCGTCCTATAGAATTAATGAAAATGAGCCATCGTTGTGTCGACGGGTAAGTATCTTTATCAGATAAACCTAATTGCCTGAACCAATGAAAACCTGTATCCTCTTTCTTCTTCTTCTTTTCGGAGCGTGTTTATGCACGTCAGCTAAAGATCGTGTGATCACCAATCCTGCTTTCGAGTTGAGTGCAACCGGCATTACACATATTGCGAAAATTGAACTGAACGATCGTGAGACCCGCGTGCATGTTCGTTCGACGTTCATTCCGAAGTGGTGGGTGAAATTTAGTAAACAGACGTTTATTAAGGACAGCAGATCCGGTGAGAAGCTGTTTGTCAAGGGGATCATTGGTGGCGAGCTGGACAAAGAAATGTATATGGGAGCCTCTGGTGATTCGAGCTTCGTACTTGTTTTTCCATCGCTTCAAAAGGGTATTAAGAAAATTGACTTAGGTGACGATGCTGAGACCTTGATCTTCGGTATTTCCCTGGATAAAAAAAAGAAAAGGACAAAGGGGGCGAAGCAGGTTCCTGTAAAAATACAGGAATGGATTGATGCAGAACTGGCTAGGTCTAAGGTGAAAACGCTCGTCGACTATCAATCTCCACAATTCTTTTCACACGACACAGCCCGATTAGTCGGTTATATAAAAGGCTATGATCCCCGGCTAAATTTTTATACGGGTATTATTTATGCTAGCAATAAAATCACCTGGGAAGATACGCCTGTGATTGTGCGTATCCACGATGACGGACGATTTGAAGCGGATATACCCACGGTGAATCCAGAGTACACGTACGTGCGGTTTAAAAACAACAGAGTACGCTTCTATATTGAGCCGGGACAGACACTTTCCATGGTACTCAATTGGGACGAGTTTTTAGTGGCCGACCGGCTTGGCAATAGACCTTACGATTTCAAAGATGTGCAATTTGCAGGACCGGCGGGACAGGTCAATCAGGAGCTCAATAATGCCGTTCTTAAGCCTATGGACCCTACCGTGTTTCAAAATTGGGTCAGGACATTGACTCCGGAGCAATTTAAAGCCCAGCAGATGAGCTCATGGCGGATAAGCAAGGACGAGGTAGAGGAACAAATTAAAACGCATCATTTTAGTCCGCACACCCAGCGAATTCTACGCAATGAGGTGGCCATGGAAAACGCTTCTGCTATGTTTGATTTCGTTATGAACAGGGAGTCGGAGGCAAGAAGGGAACGCGCCAATTCAGTTCTGAAGATGGAGCCGGATTCGTCTTATTATGACTTCCTTCAGGATCTGGATCTAAATGACCCAAGTTTGATCTTGAGCTCCCGTTTCTCGACGTTTATCAATCGGTTCGAATTCAGTACGCCGATCAGTGGTATCAAATTCCAAACGGAAGAACCATCTCGTAAATTTTTGCATGAATATTTATTTGGCGACCTGGGATTAAAACCTACTAAGGAAGATCTAGCTTATATAAAATTCAGGAAGGACCTTACACGCGCGCTGGATTCGGGTATAGCGGTGCCCCAACGGGATCAAATGATCAAGGAGTTTAATGGGGTTGCAGAGGCCTTTTCTAACCGATACAAAGCGTACATGCCTGCTTATGAACGTGCACATCCTGCGCCCAGGAAGATCCCGTTAGCAGAGAGGGAACTTCGGAATTGGCAGAGGATTGACTCGGCGGTCTCCAGCTACTACGGACTTAAACCTAACCTTATTTATGAAGTAGCCAAGGTTCGTGCATTGAAATTTTTGTTTGAGAAGGTGATGAAGAAGGAGGACGCATCAGTATTCCTGACATCATATGAGAAGGGTTTATCCAGCCCCTTTCTTGCCAGTGAAGCCCGCAGGATGTTTAACAAAGCATATCCGCTTACCCCGGTGGCCGCTTACGACCTTCCTCCGGGAAAGGCCACTGATGTATTCCGGAAGATCATCGAGCCGCATAAGGGCAAAATGCTCTTTGTAGATTTTTGGGGGATCTATTGCGGTCCCTGTATTGCTGCTATAGAGAGGAACAAACCTTTGCGCCAAAAGTACAAGGGCGGGGAGGAGCTTGAATTTCTGTTTATAACATCTGAGGAAGATTCACCGCAGGCCAGATATGATGAGTTTATAAAAAAGCACGAACTTGAAAATACGTATAGACTGTCAACTGATGAGTACCGTTATCTTCGTCAGCTTTTTAAATTCAATGGGATACCGCGGTATATTGTGGTGAATAAGGATGGTCAGATCGTGAACGATAACTTTGAGATGCACAATTTCGAATTTGAGCTGCAAAAGTTACTGGCAACGAAGTAGGGATCGATCGGGGTTAAGCAGTAGATTTTAGATCATCGGCGAGGGACGCCGTCTTTTCTTAAAAGATCGAGAGAGTCACGAAAGCTTAACTGATGACTCTCTTATCATCAACGTGGGTTCCAGGACCGTGATGGAGCCGGCTTCTATTGCGGCCTTGTTTAGAAGATGATCGATCATTTTCTGTGCTGCCAATTCTCCCATTTCAATGCCGGGATAATGCATCGTGCTTAGTGAGGGGGTGACGTTACGGGAGATGATGTCGTTGTTGAAACCTGCAACGAGAATATCTTCCGGTATCTTCAGGTTGAGCTTTTTCAGCGCATTCATACAGCTGACGGCGGCAATGTCGTTGGCTGCGAATATAGCATCTGCCTTCCATTCCAGAATCTTACGGACTTCGCGGTCTCCGGTGTTTTCGTCCAGATTGCTGACGATCAGTTGCTTCTCATCGACCTGCAGTCCGTTTTCCTTATGGGCCCTCAGGAAGCCTTTGAACCGGTCGGCATAAACGTTGATGTCGTGCGTGCCACCAATGTGGACAATGCGCTTTGCGCGGTGTGCGATCAGATGCTGGGTGATTTGATAGCCGGCTTTTTCGTTATCGATACAAACGCAGGCGGTGGAGCTGGTGGGTACACGGTCAAAGAACAATACCGGGATATGTTTCTTGAAGAAGGGTTCGATATGGTCTATACTCTTGGTGTCACCCGACAAAGACATCAGCAGACCGTCTACACGATTAGCAAACATGGTTTCGACGTTCCTTATTTCTTTCTCCCTGCTTTCTAATGACTGTGTGATGATGAGGTTAAAGCCGTGATGGTTGGTGACTTTCTCGATTCCGGCGAGTACATTGGAGACGAAGTTACTGTTGAGACGGGGGATGATCACACCGATGGTATTGGTCCGTCTGGTTCGAAGTCCCGCAGCAAATGCATTCAGTTGATATCCCATCTCGCGAGCTGTTTCTGCAATTTTCTTCTGCGTCTTCAGACTAACGGTGTGGTGACCTTTTAAACCGCGACTTACCGTGGAAGGCGCAATATTAAGGCGCTTTGCAATGTCGTAAATAGTCGTTTCCCTGGAATCCATCTTGTTGCGAAGTTAGCTCAAATTATTCTTAGAAAAGGCAATAACAATCGATTGTTATTTCAGATTATTGTCTACTTTTACATTTATAAACAAGGAACCTAAACGATCAGGAGCCATAAAAAGCCCCGGATCGAGTAATCAATTTGACCCATTATGGCATTAGAAAAAACGTGGAGATGGTTTGGAGCAAACGACACCATCACACTCTCGGAATTGCGGCAGTTCGGTGTTGAAGGCATCGTTACGGCCTTGCATCATATTAAAGGTGGCGCAGTTTGGCCCGTGGAGGAAATTATGGCCGTGAAAACCGAGATTGAGCGTCATGGCATGCGCTGGAGCGTGGTGGAAAGTCTGCCTGTCTCAGAAGAGATTAAGATCTGCAGCGACAAGCGTGAAGAACTTATCGAAAATTATAAGATTTCTTTGCGTAACCTGGCGGAATGCGGTATTGATACGGTATGTTACAATTTTATGCCGGTGCTGGATTGGGCGAGGACAGACCTGCATTATGTGAATGAAAATGGTGCAGAGTCTATGTTCTACGATCATGATACGTTTGCGGCCTTTGATATTTTTATTTTGCAGCGTCCGGGCGCCGAAAAGGACTATCCGGACCATGTAGTAGACCAGGCCCGAGAGATCTACGGCAAGATGAGTGAGGAAGAGCAGAATACACTTGCTTATAATATCATCGTGGTCACTCAAGGCTTTATCAATGGAACGGTAGGTAATGTGAGTAACTACAAGCAGATCTTCCTGGATTATCTGAGTCGCTACGACGAAATAGACCGCGATCAGTTAAGAAAACACCTGTCCCGCTTCCTGGAGGATATCCTTCCCGTTGCGGAGGAGTGTGGCATTAATATGTGCATTCATCCGGATGACCCTCCATTTCCCTTGCTGGGATTACCTCGCATTGCGAGCACGGCAGAGGATTTCGAATGGATATTTAACGAGCATACTTCACTGAATAACGGACTGACGTATTGCAGCGGATCTTTGTCAGTAAGGCCGGACAATGATCTGGTCGGGATTGCGGAGGCTTTTGCGGAAAGGATCCATTTTGTGCATTTGCGGAATGTCAAGCGGATCGGTGAGCGGAGCTTCTACGAGTCGGCGCATCTGGATGGGGTGGCGAATATGTACGGTATTATGAAGGCTCTCCTGGAAGAGCAACATAAGCGCATGGCTGCAGGCAGGAAGGATTGCCGCATGCCGTTCAGGCCAGATCATGGTTTGAAGATCCTGGACGACTTTAACAGGAAGAGCAATCCGGGATATCCGCTGGTTGGCCGCCTGAAAGGCTTCTGCGAGATCTCTGGTCTGGAAATGGGTATTGAGAGTGCTTTAAACAATTAAGATATGACAGATAAAGGAAATTCATTATTTGACCTTAGCGGACGGGTTGCCGTGGTTACCGGTGCCGGTGGTGTTCTGGGAGGTAGTATTGCCACCAGCCTGATGAAAGCTGGTGTTAAAGTGGTAGCAACGGATATCAGACAGGAAAATCTGGATGTTCGTGTTGCGGAACTGAAAAACATACATGAGGACGTGATCGGCGTTGCAGGGAATGTACTGGATCTTGAGAACTTAAGGGAACTTGCCCAAACCGTTAAAAAGCAGTGGGGAAGGATCGATATCCTGGTGAACTGTGCCGGTGGTAATGTTCCGGGAGCTACGCTTCGGGAGGATCAAACTGTTTTTGATATGAAGATTGAAGACTGGGAGAAGGTTACCAATCTGAACACCAACGGAACAGTTTATCCTTGCCTGGCGTTTGGGGAAGTGATGGCAGAGCAGGGTAGCGGCAGTATTATCAATATCTCTTCGATGGCGACGTATTCTGCGATTACGCGTGTTCCCGGCTACTCGGTTTCGAAGTCAGGGATCAATATTTTCACCCAATGGCTGGCAACGGAAATGGCATTGAAGTTTGGCGAGAAGGTTCGTGTTAATGCGCTCGCGCCGGGCTTCTTCATCGGTGATCAGAACCGTGCAGTGTTGATCAATCCGGATGGTAGCTATACGGACAGAAGTGTTAAAGTTCTTGCGCGGACTCCAATGAAGAGGTTCGGTGATATTTCTGAGCTGAATGGAGCTGTTCAGTTCTTATGTTCTGACGCAGCAAGCTTCATCACCGGCGTGATTTTACCGGTAGATGGCGGCTTTACGGCATTCAGTGGCGTGTAACATGTTGTCATGATTTTTTTGAGGGACTAAATGTGCAGAAAGACCGGATCGAACGTTCCGGTCTTTCTGCGAATTTTAATTGTTGTTAGGCATGCGCGACAACGAAGGCCTTCAGTTCTGCCATCTTACCGTCTTCAAACCGCCAGACGTCGCAATAAGAGTACTGGATGATCTTCCCCTCTGGGTTCTTCAAGCTGATCCGTCCTATTGCAGTGAGGTAATCCCCTTCAGCAATCATATGTTCTACATCGAATTGCGGCGGTTCGGAATATGCGGATTTCATATACTTTCTCACCGCATCCTTTCCTTTTAATATTTGATCTCCTACAAAATTCCATTCCGTGTCTTCTGTGCAGAAAGATAGAAATTTCTCATTGTCACCTGAAGAGACTGCGGCATTTGCCTGTTCCAGTATAGCTTTTTTATCTCTTTCCATAAGCCGATCCGTCGTTATTGAGATTGATAGATTCTCATTTACTATTGCTAGCAACGCTCATGTTGCTTGTGTTGTTTTAGACGAATCATCAGGATTGTGACGTTTTTAGCCGGGCTTAGATTACTGGGTTTCGCCGGCAGTTCCTGTTCCGACATCGCCGTTGCGTCTGTAGTTGACCATTATGACGCCACTTGCTGTAATAAAGGTTTCGACGACTTCATAGGCTGCGGGTACTGAGTCATTGCTAAATAGCTTTTTCCCCTTCCCCAGAATGACGGGATGGATCATGAGCCAGAATTCATCCACCAGATCGTGTTGAAGAAGTGATTGAACAAGTTTGCTGCTCCCCCAGATCTTGATGTCAGCACCCTGGGTATTCTTCAGCTTTTCAATTTCGCTCAGCTCCTTAAGAAATACGGTGTTCTCCCATTCAGAGGTGTCGAGAGTAGTGGATAGCACATATTTGGTGACCTCGTTAATGCCCGGCCAGTGCTCAGCATGCTGCGGCCAGTAGGATGCAAATATCTCATAGGTGTGTCTGCCGAGCAGGAGATCTGCTGGTTTCATGAGCTTTTCCATGATTTCGCCGGAGGTGCCATCATCGAACGGTGCAGTCCATCCGCCATAGGCGAAACCGCCTGATGGATCTTCTTCGGGACCACCGGGTGCCTGCATGACGCCGTCGATGGTTAAAAATGCGAGTGCAATGATTTTTCTCATGTTTGTTTTTTTAAGCTTGCTTTGAGGCGGCCAGCCTCTATGGTGGTTCGATTGCTAGGTACTCAATACCCATGTGACATCAAACCCATCGGTTACTTCAATCAGCTTCTGTTCCTGGTAAGCCCGGTTAAGTATCCCTCTGGAGGCGTTTAGCTTGCTTGCAAGAATCCGCCGGTCATCTTCATCGTTGCAGGGAATGAATATTGAAAGGTGATTGCCTATGCGCCGGCCGCAGTCATGGACGAGGTCGGAGCCGTGGATCGTAATCCTTTCCGAATACAGGGAGCCGATAAGGACCGGTCGTTTCTTGGGACGATACAGCGCTTCATCAAAAGTGTCAAAGTGGAGTATGCCACCAAAACAGGTTTGATAGAACGTAAGGGCCTCTTTGCAGTTACCGGAAAACGTGATGAAGATGCCGCTTGCTGGTTGTTCCTGATTTTGGGTCGGCATAGCTTTGGGTGTTAGTCGGGGATTTCCGGTTCAACAAGTCTTTTCAATTTATCCAGCGTATCCTGCCAGCCCAGATAACACATCTCGATCGGAATGACATCAGGAATATTCTCCTGAAGAACACGAAGTTCTGTGCCGCAGGATACCTCAGTCAGCCACATCGCCGTGTTTATTCCACCGGGCAGGTTCGGGTCGTCGAACTCATCCTCGTAGCGGATATATTCATTTGGCTTTATCTCCAGGTATTCTCCTCTGAATGACTGCTTGCTGCCGGAAGTGAAATTGATAAAAGACATCCTGAATTTACCACCTACTCTGACATCCATTTCGTCGACCTGACACAAAAAGCCATAGGGCGGGAGCCAGGCTGCTGTGGCTATCGGGTCTGTAAGGGCGCGGAATACTTTCCCGGGCTTAGCTGTAAATACCCGGTGTAGCGAGACTTGGTTTTTTCCCATTTTTACGAGTTTGATAGTTTAGTAAGTTCTGCTGTAATTGCTTCTTTCGATTTTTGCATTGTACATGTATGAGACAGCGAGAATAGCGAGGAAGAAGAGCGGCATCAGCATAAAGCCGATGTTTTTATCTACACAGGCGTGACTGATAAAGGCGAAGATGAGGTTGAATGCCAGACCGGCATAAGCCCATTCTTTTAATCGTCCGGGAGTGCCCGGATAGGCGATTGCTATCACGCCGAGTACTTTGCAAATGATGAGTGCGTAGGCAAAGTAGTCCGGATACCCTAAAGGCTTAGTACCTGCAGTTACGTATTCGGGTGTGAAGAGAACAGTGCTGAGGGGCATCACGCCCTCCCAAAGCACGATGATGGTAGTTGCTATCCAAAAGATGATCTTGTTCTTTTTTGCTGGAGTGCCGGCTAGCGGTCTGACGGGGATTTTTGTTGTTTCTGCCATGGTTAACATCTTTTCTGTGAATGATTTACATAGCAAATATGCGACAGGAATCACTGTTTCTGTATGTCGTGAAAACGACAACTTTAGGGGTGGATTCCGACAAAACTATTTGTAACTTGCTATAAGTAAAATCTATGCGCGTCTCCGTTTTCGTTCCCAGGCATGGTGTAATAGAAGCTATCACACCTCCATTCAGAACCTTCAATACAGCCAATGAATTTCTGGCTGTATCAGGCAAAAAGCCCATTTTCAATGTGGAATATGTTGGCCTGACAGAGTATGTCCCCGCTAGCGGTGGCGAATACATGATCAAGACGGACCGCTTACTTCATGAGGTGCCGGAAACGGATCTGCTGGTGATACCTCCCACATTCGGAAGGATGGAGCAAGGGATACAGGCAAATGCGGAAGCTATTCCATACTTCAGGGAGTTGCACCGAAAGGGCAGTAGTCTGGCAAGCCTGTGCGCCGGTGCCTTCCTACTAGCCGAAACGGGACTGATGAGTGGAAGAAAGTGTTCTACACACTGGGCGCATATCAAGGAGTTCAGAGAAAGATACCCGGATGTTGAGCTGGAGGATGGTGCTGTAATTACTGAGCACGGCAATATCTACAGCAGCGGTGGTGCAAATAGTCTGTGGAACCTTCTGCTGTACCTGGTAGAGAAGTTTTCTGACCGGGAGACAGCAATTATGATCTCAAAATATTTCGCCATTGATATGAGCCGTGACAGTCAGTCTCAATTTGCCATCTTCAGGGGACAGCGGAATCATCGTGATGCGGACATACAAAAAGCTCAGGACTATATCGAAAAGAAGTACGAGGAGCGGATCACGGTTGAGGATTTGGCGGAGCTGTTGCATGTTGGTCGGAGGACCTTTGAGCGGCGATTCAAAGATGCTACAAACAACACTCCCATTGAATATATTCAGCGGGTGAGGATAGAGGCTGCAAAGCAATTTTTTGAGGTGTCACGGAAAAATGTGTCAGATGTGATGTACGATGTAGGTTATACGGATACAAAAGCTTTTAGAGAAATTTTCAAAAAGATTACCGGTCTTACACCCATAGAATATCGGAATAGGTTTGCGAAAGCAGGGCTGAGTTTGAGATATGAATGATGATGTTTTATTCAGGTGCGGGAGCATTATTATTTAGAGGATTTTTCTTAGATTGTGCTACACACAATTTATAGATATGAAAAGCCTAACTAACCTCCTTTTATCCGGGATCTTACTATTTAGTCTTAGTTCCTGTTCTACGTATTACATCAATACGCTAAGCAGCACCAATATGGCAAAAGATGAAACGACCGGGGATTTCGAATTTGAGAATGACTCTCTAAAAATTTCCTATCGCTTTGCCGGAGAAGATGCTCCGGTTAAAGTAAAAGTGTATAATAAGCTGAGTACTCCCGTTTTTGTAGACTGGACCAAGTCTGCATTGGTCTTTGATGGACAAGCTAAAGGCTTTATTCCTGAGGAGATTAAGTTTAAAGGCGATATTTCAACTAGTGCATGGAGAGATGGCAATTGGTCTTCCGCTGAATCTACAATAAGAGGATCTGTGCAGAATCAGAAAAGCACTTCGTTCATTCCACCTGCTTCAGGTATGGAAACCACCATCAAATCTTTTGAGGAAGGGACTTTCGGTGCTCTGCCTGAATCCGTTTTTAATGAAGTTGACTTCTTTTCAACTCTGCAGGGTGACCTAAAGGTAAAAGTTGGAAGATTTGACCGTTCTAATTCTCCAATGATTTTCAGAACCTACCTTACCTTGTATACGCAAGATGGCCAAAAGAATAACACATTTTCATTTGATCGCGAATTCTATGTGTCTAAGTCTGTGAAAACAACCGGCAAACCCTATACTATACTTGAATACAACCGTGATGCTGGGGATGTATTTTACACTTCAAAGCTCACAGGTTACGGAAAAACTGTTATGGGTGTTGGAGTAGCAGCAGCGGTTGTGGGAGCGGCTGCACTGGCGCCTACAGATGAGACGAAGAGCAAGTAGACAGATTATTTAATGTTCCGACCTTCAAGGGTATTATGTTGGTGTAGATTTTATGATAATGTCCCGCTTTTGTAATACCTTTGAAGGTTGACCGGAGGAATAGATCTGCCGGTCTGGTATATATGTTGAAGTTCTTTTCTGGCTCAGGCGGTTTGAAATCCCGCAAAATATTGGTGGTTTGTCTGCTCATCCTAATAATTTCAGGGATAGCTACAATCTTTTGGTATCAGGCATATGTCTACAGCATCCCTACGGATGTGCCACATGATTACCAGGTTGTTAATAATGGTACCCGCATTCTCCTGGAGAAACATATAGATATAAAGCCAGGGAAACCTGTTTTTATCCATTTTTTTAATCCTGAATGCCCATGCTCACGATTCAACCTCAAGGAGTTCAAATCTATTGCACAGTACAAGTCCCCTGAAGCCACGTTTGTTGTCGTAGTTCTCGGTCCTGAGAAATATTCTGCGCAAGAAATTCGGGAACGTTTTCATATTGATTATCCTATCGTTTTCGATAAGTCACTCGCCAGAGAGTGCGGCGTTTATTCGACACCACAGGCAGTGATTCTGGATAAAGATTTTCGTCTCCATTACCGGGGAAACTATAACAGGAATCGCTATTGTTCAGATTCCAGGACCAGTTTCGCCAGGATAGCGCTTGATCAGCTGAGTAACAGAGAGCAGGAATTTAAGTTCGGCCCTTCCGCGCTGAAAGCTTATGGATGTTCCATTGAAAAGTGTGTGGAGCAATGAAGAAGGAGGTAGCGTACTACGATCAGCATGCTGATCAGATTCTAAAGCATGAGTTAAGTGTAAAGGATAGGGCAGACAGGCTGATAGATTATTTCCTGATCAGCTATTTTACCACCGGTCTGATCTTTGCTTTTGCGTTCGACACCTGGTTGATCGCTCTCGGCGTGGGTTCGCTCTGTCTCGCTGCATATTATCTGACAAAGATTCTATTACCCGAATCCCGACTTTATCAATATGTGCTGAGTTTAATCCTCGGAATATTCATGGCACAGTTTATCTATCAGATGCACGGTCTCTTCGAGATGCATTTCTTTGCATTCATTGGCAGTGCCATTCTGATTATTCACCAGAACTGGAAGCTTCAGTTGCCTATGCTGCTTTTTGTGGTGATACACCACAGCCTTCTCGGATACTTGCAAAGTATCGGTTATGAGGATGTGTTCTTTTCCCAACTGGACATCGTCGGCTCTCAGGTTATCCTGATCCATCTTCTTCTGACTGTTATTATATACTTTATCGGCGGGCTCTGGGCGTACAATCTGGCGAAGTATAATACTGCTCAGGTGGCTATGGCCATGCACATTAAAGAGAGCAAAGAGTACAAGGATATTCTCGAGAAGAAGAATGAGGAATTGAAGGAAGCATCTGAGGCTGCCGAAAAAGCAAGGAGGGAAGCTGAGCAGGCTAATCAGGCGAAGAGTATTTTCCTGGCGACAATGAGTCACGAGATCAGGACCCCGATGAACGCGGTTGTGGGAATGTCGGCATTATTAAAGTCCACTGATCTTAATCCTGAACAGCGTGAGTATACCAAGGTTATCACCAGCAGTGCAGATGTACTACTGACAGTCATCAACGATATCCTGGATTATTCAAAGATAGAATCAGGTAATATGTACCTGGAAGATCAGCGCTTCAATCTTTATCATTGTATTGAGGATGTAATGGACATTTTTGCGATCAGTGCAGCCGAGAAGAACCTGGATCTGGTTTATGTGATTGATCCCTCCGTTCCGCATTTTATTATGGGAGACAGTCACCGTCTGCGGCAGATTCTGATCAATCTGGTTAACAATGCGCTTAAATTCACGTCGAAAGGTGAAGTGCTGGTCAAGGTATCGCAGGAGACGAGGGAGGATGGAAGCATGACCGTGTTCTTCAGTATCCGGGATACAGGTATCGGTATCCCGAAAGATAAGTTGCCAAGGTTGTTCAAATCATTCTCACAAGTTGACCCCTCCAACACGCGGCGATATGGGGGAACCGGACTTGGCCTTGTGATCAGTGAGCGTTTGACCAAACTGATGGGGGGTGAAATTTCGGTGAGTAGCGAATTCGGCCGGGGATCGACGTTCTCATTCTGGATCAAGACGACATCTGTAAAAATGGATACCCAGCCGAGTGAGCCTGATCAGCATGTGGAACTCAGTGGTAAAAAAGTCCTGATTGTGGACGATAATGCAACTAATCTCAGGATACTTTCAGCGCAGCTTGAACAATGGGGACTATATTCGGTTTCTGCATTGTCTGCTGCTGAAGGGATCCGCATTCTGGACGGTGGTTTGGAGGTGGATATGGTGGTCACTGACATGCAGATGCCGGAGATGGACGGACTTGCCTTTGGTAGAATACTGCGTCAGCGGTATGCTAAATTGCCTATAGCGCTGCTGAGTTCTATAGGCGACGATACAGGGGCACGCTTTCCGGGAATATTCAGTGAGGTGCTTGTTAAACCTGTGAAGCATCAGTTGCTATATAAATCGATTGAGCGACAGCTCAACAAGCGCGGAGTCAGCAAAGCACCCAGACCTACAATTGCATCGCTGCTGAATACGGACCTGGCCGGACGTTACCCGCTGAATATTTTGGTCGCTGAGGATAATCCGGTTAACCAGCGCCTGGCCCTGCTTCTTCTGCGGAAGCTGGGTTACGAGGCCCAGTTTGCCAATAACGGAATAGAAGCCATAGAGAAAGCCCGCGAAAATCATTATGATTTGATATTCATGGATGTATCGATGCCTGAGATGGATGGTTTTCAGGCCACAAGAGCGATAAGAAATCTGCCGGGCAAACAACCCGTGATTGTAGCGATGACTGCAAATGCCATGGCTGAGGATCGGGATATTTGCCTGAAGTCAGGTATGGACGACTATCTAGCGAAGCCCATTCGTGTAGAATTACTTACCGATACATTGCTGAAAGCACATAAGCTGGCATCAGGCAAATAGGGTGTCTCAAACTTTTATGTGCAGTATTTGTTAAAAATATCGGCATAAGTTTACAAATGCATGAGAATTTGTTTATAAATTTGATCGCAGCATGACAATCATGCGAGGCTAAACACCAAGAATATTGACCTATGACGAGATTCCGGAAGTTAAAACGCTTTCTCTTCAGATTCAACCTAATCCCTCCGAAGAAGTGGAGGCCAGCTGCAATAGTGGCAGTGGCATCATTCGTTGGAATGGGCCTGTACATTATCAAGCTGAGTAATGCAGCTTCCTACCTCTCTGATGACCCGCAAGCGTGTGTGAATTGTCATTTGATGACGCCACAATATGTTACCTGGAATCATAGCTCACACCGGGAGGTGGCCAGTTGTAACGACTGCCATGTGCCTCATAATAATGTATTCAATAAGTATTATTTCAAAGCGAAGGACGGACTGTATCATGCATCGATCTTTACGCTTCGTGCGGAGCCTCAGGTAATTAAGGCGAAAGAACCGTCAGTGGAAGTTATTCAGGATAACTGTGTACGCTGTCACGCAGACCAGGTTACTGACGCCAAGCTTGTGGGTTATGTAGCAGACCATTTTGAAAAAAGAACGGATCGTACGTGCTGGACATGCCATCGGGAGGTACCTCACGGTAGAGTAAAGAGTCTTTCATCAGTTGGACTCCAGATTGAGCCGATACGTGCGCATGCTCCTCCGGGACAGAAAGTGGTACCAGACTGGCTGGAAGAATCCATGAACCAGAAGAAAGAAACTGAAGCAAAAACCAAATAAGTATTGATGATCCGCCGGAGCATCATTGTTGTACAAATAATAAACTAAATTCCAAATGAAAAACTGGATACTCTTCATTGCTACCATTGTAGTTGTGTTCCTCCTCTCGATGCTGGTCTACTCGATCATGGACAGGAAAACCGAGGCGCGTTTTGCCTATCACCCTCAAGTTGCCATTGAGGGCATCGAACCCCGGGACACCTTGTGGGGTATGAATTATCCGCGGCAGTATCAGTCTTATCAGAAGACTCTCGACACGACCTTTAAGAGCAAATACAATACAAGCGGTTTTCGCGATGCTCTGGAGGAAAACCCTGAGTCCATCATTTTGTGGGCGGGATATGCCTTTAGCAAGGGATATAACCAGCCAAGAGGACATAATCACGCTATTCGGGATGTGCTGAGCTCAGTTCGTATCGGTGCCCCTAAAGATCCGGAAGCGGATAACATGCCAAGCACCTGCTGGACCTGTAAGAGTCCCGATGTTCCTCGTCTGATGAGCGAGCTGGGTGTTACGGAGTTCTACAGTAAGAAGCTTTCAGATTTTGGTAGCCAGATCATCAATCCGATTGGATGTGCGGACTGCCATGACCCCAAGACCATGAACCTGACCATTACAAGACCTGCTTTGGTTGAAGCTTTCAAGGCGATGGGCAAAGATGTTAATAAAGCCTCTCACCAGGAGATGCGCTCACTGGTTTGCGCGCAGTGCCACGTTGAATATTATTTTGATAAAAAGAAGCCGGGTGCTGAAGGTGCAGCTTACGTGACCTTCCCATGGAAGAACGGGTTTACTGTTGAAGATATGGAGAAATATTACGACAGTATCGATTTTGCCGACTGGGTACATCCGCTTAGCAAGGCCCGTATGTTAAAGGCCCAGCATCCTGATTATGAGATCTATTCTTTCGGTGTTCACGCGAAACGCGGTGTGTCTTGTGCAGACTGCCATATGCCTTATGGTACAGAGGGAGGGCAGAAATTTACGGATCACCATATCGGTTCGCCTCTCGCCAATGTGGAGAACTCTTGTTTTGTTTGTCACCGCGAGAAGGTTTCTGATTTGGTAAATGATGTTTACGAGCGCCAGACTAAGGTAAGACAAAGCCTTGTTAAGTTACAGCGGCATCTTGCTATGGCTCATTTAGAAGCTGAGAAAGCATGGAAATTAGGTGCAACGGAAGCGAAAATGGCCGGTATCCTCAAGGGTATTCGTAATGCACAATGGAGATGGGATTATATCGCGGCTTCACATGGAGCCGGATTCCATGCACCATTGGAATCAAGTCGTATCCTGGCTTCAGGTTCTGCCATCATTCAGGATGCCCGGGTTGAACTTGCACGGGTTCTGGCATCACTTGGTCATACTGAGCCTGTGAAAATGCCTAACCTGAGCAGCAAATCTGAACTGCAGGCTTATATCGGTGTTGATCTTGAGAAGGAAAAGATTCAGAAAGCGAATTTCCTGGAGCAGGTTGTTCCGAAGTGGCTTAAGGAGGGTAAGGCACGTGAAGCGAAGATGAAGATCAATATGGTGAACTAAGCCGATACTGCTCAAAATATCAAATCCTGCTGGAAGATATTCAATTTTTCTATGCCCGGTCCCACAAGGCGTCCGGGCATTTACACGCAATAGCATGACGTATTCCAAATTCTTTTTCTCTACCAAAATATCACTTGTTCTTCTTATTGCTTTCGCGGTGTCAAATGCGGTAGCTACGTTTATTGAAAATGATCACGGGACCGCAGTCGCCAGGGGCCTGGTTTATGAAGCCTGGTGGTTTGAGCTTATAATGCTCTGGCTGGCGATCAATTTTATTGCGCATATCGGAAAATATAAGTTGTTCCATAAGAGCCGTTGGCCGGTAGGTTTATTTCATATAGCTTTCGTTATTATCCTGCTTGGAGCGGGAGTCACGCGGTATTTTGGCGAGGATGGTGTAATTCACATTCGGGAGAAGCAACAGGAAAATACTTTTTACAGCAGCGCCCGCTATCTGCAAATCAAACAGATGGGTGATAAAGAGAGAAAGAGATTCGAAAAGCCTGTCAATCTGATCAGTCACAATTTCCAGCCGGTAGAGACCGACGCGAAGTTTAAGGATGCGTCTTTTCAGGTGACCTTCGAGGAATTCATTAAAGGAGCCAGGGAGGAGATGGTGCCGGGATCAGAGACCTATCTGGATATGGCGGTAGCTATGGGAGAAGGAAGGACCGATCACCTGATCACAGCAGGCGGATCATTGCAGATGGGAGAGATACTGCTAAATGCCAGTGAGGAGGGTCCCGGCAAGGTGAAGATCTTCAAGGAAGACAGTATCTGGATGATCAGATCTGATGTTCATCTTCAAATGATGGAAATGGCCACTCAAAAGATCGGTGTGCTTCATGCCGGAGAGACCCGGCCTTTGCAAATCCGCTCGCTGTATCAGTGGGAGGGGGGAGCTTTCATTGTGAAGGCCATTCATGAGAAGTCGTCGATGAAATACACCCGCGAAGATGATGAGCAGATGGCAAAGAACCTGCCTGATGTGGTGAAGCTAAGCGTTAAGGATGAAGGAGGCAAGTTGCTTCTCTCGCGATATGTTAAAATGGTGAGTCTGGAACCTGGATGGTTGCCATTTACGCATAATGGGAAACAGTACTCTATCACGTATGGTCCGAAGGCTGAAATATTACCCTTCAGCCTCTTTCTGAGAGAGTTCGAGTTGAAGCGCTATCCAGGCAGTCAAAGTCCGGAGAGCTATGCAAGTGAGCTGACCGTGATCGACGGTGAAAAAGAATTTCCATATCGTGTGTTTATGAATAATGTACTCGACTACAAGGGTTTCCGGTTTTATCAATCGTCATATGATACAGATGAAAAAGGTACAGTCTTGTCTGTAAATCAGGATCGTCCGGGTACCTACCTGACCTATCTCGGCTATTTCCTCTTATCTCTGGGAATGTTCCTGACACTATTCGCGAAGGGTAGCCGCTTTCGTATTCTAAACAAGAAGCTGGAAAGTATCCGGAGAAAAGCTGCGCCAGTAAGCATCGTTGCCCTGCTGCTGTTGACCGGGCAGGCAAAGGTCTTTGCACAACAACAACAACAACAACAACAACAACAACAACAACAACAACAACAACAACCGTCTTCGAGGGTCTTTGTTGTTCCAGACGATAAGGCGGCTGAGTACGGAAAGCTGATTGTACAGGATCTGGACGGGCGTATGAAGCCTCTCAATACGCTTGCAAATGAGATCTTGCGTAAGCTGAATGGAAAATCGCGCATATCCCTGCCTTCGGGTGGTTCTGAGGTTACACTCAGCTCGGAGCAGTTTCTGCTTGCGGTACAGATGGATCCTATTCTTTTCAGCGAGCTGCCAGTGATCAGGATTGACAAGGAAAAGTCCGGGCAGGCGTTTAAGGCACTTGGAATCCAGCCGGTAGACCGTATTAGCTTTAAAACATTTTTGAACGAAAATGGAGATTATCTTCTGCATGACCTTGTGGAGCAAGCAAACAAACTGAAGCCCGCGGAACGGAATGAAGGACATAAGGAGCTGCTGAAAACAGATGAGCGATTTAATATATTTTATGCGCTTTTGACAGGAGATTTCCTTCGCATCTTCCCGAACAAGCAAGATGCCAACAACACCTGGTTTACCAGTCAGGAGTCTCAGAAGGGGTTTGAAGAGGAGGACGCCAATTTTGTGAAAAACATTACCAATCTGTATCTCACGGGACTCCAGAAGGGAATCCAGCAAAACGACTGGAAACAGGCAGATGAGGCATTGGGATATATGCATCTCTTTCAGCAAAAGGCAGGGGAGAAAGTTTACCCTTCTCAGGGAGATATTCAAGCGGAGCTTCTATATAACGAACTAAACCTGGCCAATAAGTTATTCGGGGTTTTCTGGTTAGTAGGACTAGGAATGCTCATTCTTGGCATTGTTATGCTTTTTCGGGAATCTAAGTGGATGGACGCTATGTGGCTGGGTGGCAAGATCCTTAGCTGGATCGGGCTGATTGTTTTCACCTTCCACCTGGCCTTACGCTGGTATATTGCAGAGCATCCACCCTGGAGTGACGGCTTTGAAATGCTGGTGTTTGTAGCATGGGGCATCTTGTTGTTTGGGCTGGTATTCTCAGGGAAATCACGCTTCACCATCCCGCTTGGACTGCTGTTTTCGGGAACATTGCTGTTCGTCAGTTTTCTGGACTGGCTCAATCCGGAGATTACCAATCTGATGCCTGTTTTACACTCGTATTGGCTGAAAATCCACGTGGCCATTATCGTTAGTTCATATGCACCTCTGGCACTTGCAGCGATACTTGCTCTTCTCAGTTTGCTGTTCATTATTTTCAAACCCAAAAATCCGACTGCTAACTGGTGGATCAGTATGCAGGAGCTTACCATTGTAAATGAACTGGCGATCACGAGCGGTCTATTTCTTCTGGCCGTAGGAACTTTCCTGGGAGGGGTGTGGGCAAATGAAAGTTGGGGACGTTATTGGGCATGGGACCCAAAAGAGACCTGGGCACTCATCTCTGTAATCGTTTACGCCTTTGTTTTGCATCTCCGTCTGATTCCAGCTTTGCGGAGTGCTTTTATTTATAATCTGGCGAGTCTTTGGGCATTTTCTTCCATCGTGATGACCTCTTTTGGTGTGAACTACTATTTATCGGGTCTGCATTCCTATGCTGCCGGCGATCCTGTACCGGTTCCTGTTTGGGTATATTGGGTTGTAGCGGTATTGTTGCTGATATCTGTGACAGCGGGTGTGATGCACAAGAGGATGTCTACGGCGGATAAGAAGAATCTGGTTGTTTGATGACACTGGAATTGAGGTTCATATTGATGGTCATCTGACTTCGACCGGACCTGAGTATGGTTCTGATGTATTGATCTGATTTTATTCGGATGAGGTAAATTCGTATATTTCGGCCACAATCCCTTTGAAAACATGCTTCCATGCGGGCTCCACCAGGATGTCTCACAGGAACCTGCTTGTTTTCAGGGAGAGTTCGTTTACAGTGATCATTTTAAGCATAATGCAGATCAGTCCTGGACGTTTAATCAGTCGGTATTCTCTTTATTAACCTCATATCAATGAACTATATTAATCGTATCGTTGTCGTGCTTGTGGCTGTCAGCACAAGTGTACTATCCTTGAATGGCCAAACAAAGTTGCCATTGGACCCTCAGGTCAAAACCGGCAAACTGGCTAACGGATTCACATATTACATACGCAAGAACACGGAGCCTAAACAGCGGGTTCAGTTGTATCTTGCTCTTAAGGCAGGTTCCATACTTGAAGATGAAGATCAACGTGGTCTTGCCCACTTCATGGAGCATATGAGCTTCAATGGGACAAAGAACTTTCCCAAAAACGAACTAGTTAACTACCTCCAAAAGTCAGGTGTCCGATTCGGTGCCGACCTAAACGCCTATACCAGCTTTGACGAGACGGTGTACCAGCTCCCTCTTCCAACAGATGACCCGCAGCTTTTGAAAAACGGGATGCAGATTATGCGCGACTGGGCTCAGGAAGCATTGCTTGATCCTGAGGAGATTGAGAAGGAACGAGGCGTTGTACTGGAGGAAAAGCGCCTGGGGAAGGGTGCACAACAACGCATGCAGGAGAAATTCCTTCCGATGATCTTTAATAATTCGCGTTACGCGAACCGCCTTCCAATCGGTACGGACGGAGTGTTGACGAAATTCAAGCCTGAAACAATCACGAGGTTTTACAAGGATTGGTACAGGCCAGACCTCCAGGCGCTGATTGTTGTAGGAGATATTGATGTTGCCCAAATGGAGAAGATGATCAAGGATATGTTTTCTGATCTGAAAAATCCCGCAAAATCAAAGAAGAGGACAGAATATAATATCCCTTTGTTGAATAAGAACCAGTTCATTGCCGTTACGGACAAAGAATTTCCGTATACGGTTGCGCAGGTTATTATCAAGCATCCAGAAAAAGATATTAATACGACTGCAGATCTGCGGCATAATATCATTCGCTCCCTTTATAATCAGATGATGGATGAACGTTTTGGTGAGTTGATGAAGCAGGCAGAGCCGCCATTTTTACAAGGTGGAAGTGACATCAGCTCTTTCATGGCGGGTTTAGATGCAGCTACTGCGGTAGTTGTTGCAAAGCCAGGAGAACTTGAGAAAGGATTCAAAGCTGTGTTTACCGAGCTGGAACGTGTAAGGAAATATGGATTTACAGCCACGGAGCTGGAGCGTGCAAAAGCAAGCTATCTCACATCGATGGAAGCAGCACTCAAGGAAAAAGACAAAACAAACTCGAGCTCATATGTTCAGGAATATCTGCAGCTGTTTTTGAAGGGAACCGCAAGTCCGGGCATCGAATATGAGTATGCGTTTGCAAAGAAGGAAGTTCCTGCTATCGCGCTCAATGAAGTAAATGGTCTCACCAAACAGTATCTTACAGAGGTTAATCGGGATGTAGTGATTATGGCTCCCGAAAAGGAAAAAGAGGGACTACCGAATGAAGAGACAGTGCGTTCATGGATTCGGTCGGTTTCTTCGTCGAATGTTGTTGCTTACGTAGATCAGGTATCAGATAAACCACTGATGGCCAAAGTACCGTCTCCGGGTAAGATTGTTGCAGAGAAGAAAAACGAGAAGGTGGGGTTCACAGAGTTGACGTTGAGCAACGGAGTGAAGGTTGTTTTAAAGCCAACCGACTTCAAGAACGATGAGATACTGATCAGCGCATTTAGTCCTGGAGGAACATCATTGTACCCTGATTCACTATATGAAACTGCTTCTTTCTCAAGCGCAATTGTTTCAAGAAGCGGCCTGTCCTCATTTAATTCAATTCAGCTGCCTAAGTTACTAAACGGAAAGCGGGTTAATGTCAACCCTTACATTACGGAAAGAACCGAGGGTTTATCTGCGTTCGCAGCACCAAAAGATCTGGAGGTGGCGATGCAGCTTATTCACCTCTACTTTACTGAACCAAGGATGGATAAAGAGATATTCCAGTCTGTCATGCAACAGCAGAAGGGAGCATTGGCAAACCGCTCGAGCGATCCGAACAGCGTGTTTGGTGATACGATTGCAGCGGTGCTTGGAAATTACAACGTCCGCCGTACGGGTCCTAGCTTAGAGAAACTGAACATGGTGAAAGAAGCTAAGATACTTGATATTTACAAGGATCGTTTTGCGGATGCGGGAGATTTTACATTCACGATTGTCGGAAATTTCGATATTGCTGAGATTAAGCCACTTCTTGCCACTTACCTGGGGTCGCTGCCGTCAACATCGAGGATTGAAGAAGCCCGGGATCTGGGCATCTACACCCCAGAAGGGTTGATTACAAAGAAGGTGTACAAAGGGCAAGAGCCAAAGGCTACCGTGAGGCTTGTTTTCAGTGGCGGCTACAACTATAACGAAGATAATAATAATCAGATCCAGGCTTTAGGAGAGATCTTGCAGATCAAACTGATTGAGCGTCTCAGAGAGTTAGAAAGCGGAGTTTATAGTCCCTCTGCAAGAGCGGGCTATTCTAAGTTTCCAAAGAACAGATATTCATTTAGCGTATCTTTCGGTTGTGCTCCCGAAAATGTTGAAAGACTTGTTGCAGCTACCCTGGATGAAATTGCCAAGTTAAAGAGTTCAGGTGCTGAAATGTCTGATATTGAGAAGTTCCTGGCCGAGGAAAGAAGATCTACAGAGTTGCAGTTAAAGCAGAATAATTTTTGGCTGAGTTACTTAGGCTCGGCCTATCAGCTCCAGGATGATCCGGAAGAGATCTTGACTTATGTGGAATCCCTTAAGAAAATTACTCCGGAGAGCCTGAAGGCTGCTGCCAATACTTATCTGAGCGGAAAGAACATGATCAAGATGATCTTGCTTCCCGAGTCGGACGCTACCGCGAAAGTAAAAGCTAATTAGTGTCCATGCATAGTTACCTCACCCTCCAACAGCTTTTGTTAACCATCCAGGGAGAGCTGCGCCAGGCCTTCCCGGCGAGTTACTGGATCAAAGCCGAACTGGCAGGTGTAAGAAGGGTGGGAAATCATGTTTATTTTGAGCTGCTGCAGATCAGCAGTGGCCAGAAGGTTGCACAAATAAAAGGAACCGCTTTCTATAATGAAGGTGCGCGGGCCATACAAACCTTTGAACAAGTTACGGGTCAGAAGTTTACAGAAGGGATTAAGGTTGGCTTAAGAGCTTCTGTAAACTTTCACCCTGTATATGGGTTGAGCCTGAACCTGCTGGAACTAGATGCTGAGTTAACCATCGGGGGAATCGAACTGCAACGCAAGCAGACTCTTGAGCTTTTGCTGCGCAATCACCCGGAATACTTATCTATCCGCGACGGAAGCTACATTACTCCTAATAGCTTGCTGCCGCTTCCGGCAGTGATACAGAAGGTCGCCGTTATTACATCACCAACATCGGATGCATATGCTGACCTCAAGCACTGTCTGAATACGAATGATTACGATTATTGCTTTCATGCAGACCTTTATGAATCACTGGTACATGGATATAACGCTGCACAGTCTGTGCAGGAGTCGCTCGACAGAGTTCTTAACTCGGGTAAGCAGTATGATGTGGTTGTATTAACAAGAGGGGGAGGAGCTCCTGCAGATTTTTTGCCCTTTGACGATTATGATCTCGCTTTGAAGATCGCGCGATATCCTATTCCGGTGATTACGGGGATTGGGCACCAGATGAACCAGGGAATAGCGGACTTTTTTGCCCGGGTTCATATGAAGACTCCTACGATGGCGGCCCAGTTTATGATCGATCATAATCATCAGTTCGAAAAAAAGCTGAATTACTTGCTTGCTGCTATAAACCGAAGGGCACTGTCGGTGCTATCCGATAAGAAGAACCGGTTTATGATGCTACGATCCAGGTTTGGTTCATCAACAAGGGAAGTGCTCCATCACAAGCGCTATCAGCTTCAATATGTGAAATCCAATCTGTATCCGGCAAGTTTTCGGCTGGTAAAAAATGAGGATGCAAAGGTGCTCATGAAATCCGCAAAAGTTGGTTTTCGTTTACCATTCTATTTTGCCGCTGCTCAAAAGAACCTAAGTCATCTGAAGGAACATATTCAGAGCCTTAGCCCGGAGCGCTTACTTCAACGGGGATTTGCGATGGTTAGAAAGGAAGGCCAATATGTAACAGGCGCCATGCTGGCGGCCGGAGATGATATTGAAATTGTACTACAAAATGATATTTTAGAAGCTACTATTAATAAAAAGAAAGAAAGATGAGTGAAGAGATGACCTACGAAAGTGCATTTGCTGAGCTGGATAAGATTTACCAGCAAATAAATAATGAAGAAGTCTCTGTGGATCTGCTGGCTGAGAAGGTAAAGCGGGCTGCTGTGCTGATAGAATTTTGCCAGGCCAGGCTCCGCTCTACTGAAGATGAAGTAAATAAGATTATCGAAGGAATGCCTGGTACCGGCGATTAGTCCAGGATCTGCACAGCCCTTCTGAAAACTGTATAGATCTCCCTG
Organism: Arcticibacter sp.; assembly: GCF_053551015.1. Lineage (NCBI taxonomy): Bacteria > Pseudomonadati > Bacteroidota > Sphingobacteriia > Sphingobacteriales > Sphingobacteriaceae > Arcticibacter > Arcticibacter sp. Next base: position 72,045 of record NZ_JBMQOB010000021.1, read on the forward strand.
AGCAGTTCCGGGTCAGTGATACCTGCCTGGATCTTGAGTTCGAGAAAGGGAACTTTTTCATCGGTTTCTTCAAGTGCATAGTCAATTATACCGAAGCTGAGATCCTCATAATCGAGAAGTATGCGTCTTAACTGATCATCGGCAAAAAGTGTAGCAGTCTTCAATTCACTGTTGGTTTTGACGATGAACTTCTCATCGAACTCCAGGTATCCGAGAACCGCATCCTGCATGCCAAAGAATTTGCCGATTTCATCAATAAAGCCTTGTTTGTGTATGGAGAAGCGGAAGGCATCGCGACTATACAGATAAGCGCTGAACGTGGTATAAGCGCTGCCGCTTTCGAATCCGCCGCCCAGATCGATGCCAATATCCAGCAATATGCGTCGTCCGGCCTGATCCAGCACGACGTGGTAGTCAAGAAGATCTTTGTTTAAGACAAAGTCGGCATTTACCTGATTCCAGACCTGTTCTTCTGTTTCTCCAGAAATGATATGTTCTTGTTCCATTAAGCTCATTGTTTTTCTAGTAAACTTAGAATCTCGTGTTAAGTTTGGACAAAGAGGCAGAAATGGCCTGAGCAGAGGTGGCTGAACAGATTTAACATCGGCTATTCAAGACGATAGCGAACAGGAATTTGTCTCTATCGCACAATATGCGCTTTCATCTCCGGGAATGCCATTTTAAACCAGTAGGTGTAGTTCTGGCCATTTCTTTCAAACTCCCGCTCTAAATATTCTAAAGTGACCCAGCTAAAATCACTTGCTTCAATAGTGTTGGGTGCGACATCGCCACTGTAGTAGCCGAGAAGTAAATGATCGTACTCGTGCTCCGTTAAGCCGTTGTCGAAAGCATGCTTGTATAGCAGATGGCCGATAGAAGTAAGATCACAGCTAAATCCCATTTCCAGTTGCAGTCTGATCCGGGCTGCTGCAAGCGTATTTTGTCCCGGTGCAGGATGGCTGCAGCAGGCATTGCTCCACAGTGCGGGAGAGTGATACTTTTCGGCAGCTCTTTTTTGAAGGAGCATTTCTCCTTTGTTGTTGATAATGAAGATAGAGAAAGCACGGTGTAACAGCCCTCGCTGATGAGCCTCCAGTTTCTCACAGGAGCCTACAGGACGGTCATTGTCGTCAACCAGGATGACCTGAGCTACATTATTGTCCAGAGGAAAATCATCATTTAAGAACATGGCGTGCGGGAGTTGTTCTTTAAAGGTAATAAATCTCCCTCAAGATTTCGTTTGCAGCTAAACACGCATGTGATCCGGATTCCAGTTCTTTATTGCTTTCTTGATTGATTTTGCATCCAGGTTTTGGGCTAGCGTTCTTTCGGTGAGGCCAACTAGTTCTTCGTTTGAGGCAAACCTCAGGGCAGCGATCTGGGAAAATGACAAACGACGTTCTGTTTCATCAAACGGCTGGCCCGTAAGCTGCAGGTAACGTAAACGCATTTCTAATCGGACTATTCGATTCTGGTTCGTGAGTGCATAGTGTTGTCGGGTCATAAAAGAGAGCCAACAGACCAGTACAAGAATTACCGTTATGAAGCTAAATACAACTCTGTTTTCGCTGTCGCTTACGATATAGTAGACAGAAGATCCAATGAGAAGGAATATAAGGGGATAAAAGACAAAATGATGAGGCGGATAGAAACGAATATGGTTTTCGTAGTTCTGATTCTTCATAAAATGGGTTTTCTGATTGTTTTATGTATGTGATAGCTGAATTTCGTTGCGCTTATAGTGTATTTGCCGTATTTTTCATGCAAAAATATCCTGCTATGCCTGTTTTTACAAACGTGTTTAAGTCTCTTCCTGTTTTTTATTTTTTTCTGCTGTTCAATTCTACTCATCTCAGGGCGCAAAGTTTAAATGAGCCAGATGAAATCCTGCGGGCTTATGAGAAATCTACGAGAACGGTGACCGGACAGCCAGGCAACAAGTATTGGCAGAACAGGGCACATTATGACATTTCCGTAAGTGCGCTTCCTCCGTCGCGTGTGATAAAAGGTTCTGAGACGATTACGTATGAGAATAACAGTCCTGATACACTCAGGAGTATCGTTATGAAGCTGATTCTAAATCAGCACAGGCCTGATGCGACCAGATATGGACGGGCCGATGAAGATTATCTGAGTACCGGCATAGAAATACGTAGCTTCCTGGTTAATGGAAAAAAAAGTAAATGGAAGAAGTCAATGGGTACAAAGACGTGGGAGGAACTCCCCTTGGAGGAGCCCTTAGGCCCTGGTCAGAAGTTGACGATGGAGATCGACTGGCAGTATACCATTGCGCGGCAGGCGGGGAGGGAAGGTATGCTTGATTCTACTACGTTCTACCTGGCTTATTTCTATCCCCGTATCGCTGTTTACGACGATTATGTTGGTTGGGATAAAACCGAATTTACCGGTGGTCCTGAGTTTTATAACGATTTCAATGAATATAGCTTGAAAGTTTCCGTTCCTTCAAATTACGCCGTTTGGGCGACAGGAGTCTTGAAGAACGCCGATCAGGTATTAGAGCCGCCGGTAGCTGCGCGTTTGCAGCGAGCTGCTGTGTCAGACTCAACCATCACCATTGCCGGATTAGAGGATTTCAGAAGAAGACAAGTAACGCGGAAGGCGAAGGTCAATACCTGGCATTTTGAGGCTTCAAACGTGTCGGATGTGGCGCTCGGACTTAGTGATCATTATATATGGGAAGCAGCTAGTGTGATTGTTGATGAGAGGAGTGGGAGAAGGGCAGAGATGCACGCAGCCTATTCGGACACCGCGAAAGCTTACCGTTCCATGGTCCAGAATGGACGATATGCACTAAACTGGTACTCACATCAAATGCCGGGAGTGCCGTATCCCTACCCAAAAATGACCGCATTTGAAGGTAACGCGGATATGGAATACCCGATGATGATCAATGACAGTTCGATTGATGGTCCCAACGGCCGTCGCGTAAGCGATCATGAGATAGCTCACACCTGGTTTCCTTTTTATATGGGTACCAATGAAACACGCTACGCTTTCATGGATGAAGGCTGGGCGAGTACACTCGAACTGCTGATCGGCAGAAGCTATTCAGCTACCGACGCCTCTGAACTTTACAAAATAAAGCGGGTCAAGCCATGGATTTATAATACTGCGAAGAAGAGTGAAGTACCTATCATTACGCCTTCCTATGAGTTAACAGATCAATATCGTTTCAATGCCTATAATAAGCCCTCTCTTGCCTATCTCTCTCTTATGGATTTATTGGGAGAGGATCTTTTTAAGAAGTGTTTGCTGGCCTACATGGATAGATGGAATGGTAAACATCCTGTGCCATGGGATTTTTTCAACACGTTCAATGATGTTTCAGGGAAGCCTCTGAACTGGTTCTGGAAGAACTGGTTTTTCTCGAAGCATTATATAGATCTCGCTATTGTGCGAGTGGAGAAAGTGGCAGATGGTCATGTCATAACGATTGCGAACAAAGGTGGTTTTGCAATCCCATTCAATGTGGCGGCGGAATATGAGGGAGGAACAGTGGGGGGGACACACGTAAGTCCTGCCGTTTGGGAACAGAACGACAAGGAAGCGAAAGTGAAACTTTCGGGGACAGCCGACGTTCGCCGGATTCGTGTAGACGGAGACTTGTTTCTGGACCGCAATCCTAAAGATAATACCATGGATCTCAAATAGCTGAATATGCGTACTTTTGAGTGATGCTTTTCTTTCACCCGGAATTCCTGTTTGCGCTTGTGCTCGTTGCAGTACCTGTAATCGTGCATCTTTTTAATTTCAGGCGTTTCAAGAGGGTACTCTTTTCGAACGTTTCCCTGTTGAAGAAAGTCAGTCTGCAAACATCGGGATCAAGGCAAGTTACAAGGTATGGCCTTCTACTCTGCAGATCCTTAGCCCTTGCTTTTCTCGTGCTGGCATTTGCGCAGCCCTACGTGCCGGATTCAGAAAATCAGTCGGAAATCCGGGATCGGATCGTTTCCATCTATATCGATAATTCGTATAGTATGGAGGCACAAAGCAAAGAGGGTACATTGTTGGATGAGGCCAAAAGCAGAGCAAAACAGATTGTTTCTTCGTATGGTTTGAATGATCGTTTCCAGTTGATAACGAATGACTTCGAGGGACTTCATCATCGCTTGATGACCAGGGAAGAATTTACTGAAGCTGTTGATACGATATCAGTTAGTCGCCGGAACCGTACATTCAGGCAGATAAGCCATCGACAGAAAACGCTTTTTGGAAGCAATGCCGCCAGGTCCTCGATAACGTACATTCTGTCTGACTTTCAGCAGAATCTTGATGATGGGAACTGGGTGGCAGGCGACTCGTCTACCCGGTATGTTTTGCTCAGATTTAAGGCAGCTGAGCTGACGAACATCTCCATTGATTCGGTTTGGTTCCTTTCTCCCTTGCATCGGCCGGAGAGCGAGGAAAAGGTGGTTGTGCGATTGAGGAATAGTTCAGATAAGAAATCGGGCGCCATCGCGCTTAAACTTCAGGTTGGAGGTCAGCAGAAAGCTATGTCAACGGTTTATATCGATCCCCGTGAACTTGTTCATGATACCTTGCAGTTTAGCTCCGGTGCGACAGGCTGGCAAGATGCTGAATTGGAAATTCAGGACCATCCTTTCACTTTCGACGATAAATATGTTTTTAGCTATGAAGTGCGGAAGTCTTTATCAGTTCTTGTTATTGAGAATGAAGAAATAAATCGCTATATCGCCGCGGTATATGCTGCAGAGCCCTTTTTTAGAGTCGAGCGTGTGGCTAGCGGGACCGTGAATTACGCTGAATTGGGTAGGTATCCCATGGTGATATTACCTGGTCTGCCGGCGCTTAGTGAAGGACTGATTCATCAGTTGGCGCAGTTTGTCAGGGAAGGAGGTACGTTAATGGTGTTTCCACCGGTTGAAGGGGATTTGTCGTCGCTGAGGAACCTTACGTTGCGGTTGGGAATTGACAATCCATTACAAAGGGTTAACCGCAAAGCGAAGACGCATTCCATTGATGTGGATCATGCTCTGTTTAGAGATGTTTTTCAGGGGGTAGCTCGAAATATTGACCTGCCGGAAGCAAGTTCCTATGTACAGTATTCTCATTCAAGCAGAGGCAGTCGACGATACATTCTGCGCTTTGAAAACGGAGATTCCTTTTTTACTCATTATAATGTGGGAGCAGGTCAGGTGTTTTTGTCCGCTGTGCCTCCCGCTGAGGAGAGTTCTAATCTGGTCACGCATTCTCTTTTCGTGCCCCTTATGTATCAGTCAGCATTTCTGAGCTTGAGGGATCAACCTCTCAGCTACACCATCGGACGGGATCAGCAGATCAGCTTGAGGCGCTTAGAAACCGGAAAGCGGGAGAGGCTACGACTAAAGTCGCAAAATGCAGAGATCATCCCTGATGCGAGGCAAACAGAAGACGGTATGAGATTGTTTATATCTGAACAAGTCACCGAACCGGGTGTATACGATTTGGTGCGTGGTGACAGCTTGATCAGCAAGGTAGCATTTAATACCAATCCTTCTGAGTCGGATCTCACTTTTCTGAATGATAAAAGGCTTACAGAGATATTTCCATCGGGGGCTTCCAGAATATCTAACGCCTCTGAAACCGCTCCCGCATCAGAAATAAAAGCAGCAAATTATGGTGCTCAGTTGTGGAAACTTTGTCTAATTTTATCCCTGATTTGCCTTGCTGCGGAAATCCTGCTCCTGCGCTATTATGGGCAGACGACATAAAAGATTAATGATCAAATGAATACACTACTCTTTCGCTCAGCTACTCTGCTTCATCCGATGTCTGAATACCATCAAAAGTCTGTCGACGTATTGATAAAAGACGGAAAAATCGATGCGGTGTCTGAGCACATTGATGCCAGCACAGACGGTCAGGAGATCATAAATGCAAAGGGGTGCTATCTTGCTCCCGGCTTTTTCGATCTCAATGTGAACTTTGGAGAACCGGGTCTTGAAACCCGGGAAGACCTGATGAGCGGAACAGCGGCAGCGTTGGCGGGGGGATTTACGGGAGTTGCTGTCCAGCCAGCTACGAATCCGCCGGTTCATTCTAAGTCGGAAGTCTCTTACATCGTGAACCGCAGTTCCAGGTTTCTTGCCGATGTTCATCCTCTCGGTTGTATCAGTCAGAACAGAGAGGGTAAAGACCTGGCAGAACTGTATGACATGAAGCTTGCTGGTGCTGTCGGATTTACAGATGGCAGCAGACCGATAAATGATTCCGGATTGATGAGCAGGGCGCTGCTTTATGCAAAGGCATTCGACGGACTCGTGTTCTCTTATCCGGAAGACAGTTCAGTAGCGGGAAAAGGAAAGATGAACGAAGGCATTGTCAGTACCTATCTGGGCATGAAGGGGATTCCAAGCCTTGCAGAAGAAATATCCATTTCGAGAGACCTTTATCTCGCTGAATATAATGAATCCAGAATACATTTTAGCACAGTATCCGCTGCTGGAAGTGTGAAGCTGATCCGGGAGGCGAAGGCCAGGGGAGTACGTGTGACCTGCGATGTTGCAGCGCATCATCTCGTACTTACCGATGAATCGTTGAAAGGATTTGATACTAACTATAAAGTCAAACCACCGCTGAGAACTCAGGACGATGTAAGTGCTTTGATTGAAGGACTAAAAGACGGGACGATAGACGCCATTGTGTCTCAGCATACACCCCACGAAATAGAGTTTAAGGATGTAGAGTTTGAAATTGCTTCTTTCGGCATTATCGGTCTTCAAACCGTGTTGCCTTTGGTTTTACAAACCGGACTTCCTGTGAATCTACTGGTTGAGAAGCTATCAATCAATCCCCGGAAGATCCTAAATTTGCCGGTTCCGACACTCGAAATTGGTGAGGCAGCAAACCTGGTATTATTCAGCACAGAGCTAGACTGGCTGTTCGATGCAGGGAGCAATAAATCAAAATCGGCAAACTCACCCTTCATTGGTCAGACTTTAAAAGGTAAGGTTCTGGCTATTTGTAACAATGAACAGTTTTATTATCAACAATAAGGACTATGGAAAAACAGATCGAAAAGGCAGTTAGTGCCGCGTTAGCGCAATTTGAGAGTATCTCAGGAAAGTCAGTTGCCGAGTTTCAGGACAAGATCAGTGCTGTATTCGATTCTGAGAAGGGGTTTATGGAAAAGGTTGCGGATCTGGATGCCGCATTTGATGATGAGCCTTCATTGGAAAATCTAAGGGAGGTATTCTTTGACCTGCTTATGGTGAATTTCTTCTCGGAGGATGTTCATAAGCTGGAAGAAGATTATCTGGATACCCCTGAATGGGAAGATATTGAAAATCAAACTATCGATCGTGGTACAGAATTACTGAATGTACTGCTTTATATTCAGGAGTGTGAGGATGAGGACATTCAGCCAGAGCTTGAGGACTTTTTAAAGGAGTTTTTGTTGGTTGATGAGGATGAGTTCCAGGATGAACACCGCATCTACGAAGATATGATCGCCAATCAGGTGCTGATGGAAAGCAATGTGGAAGAAATCAGTAAGGTTGCTGCAGGTCTTTCAGATGAGTCTGAAATAAAGGACCTGTTCTATCCGGTGATGTGTTTCTTCTTGCAGACTACTCCAGAGGAGGATGAAGTTCAGGAGGTGATCAATTACAGTGAAGATCCTGAATTTGACGCTGCGATCTATTCGATGTTGGTTGCTTTTAACGAAGGAGAATAGGTGGCCGAAGTGTTAATAGATCAAAAAGAGCTTAAAAAAGGTGGGGCAATAAATGGCCTCATCTTTGGCTTAATAATAACGCTGGCAGGTATCATCTCTGTTTACGTTCTTGCCAATACAGCCAACTTTGCACTTGTGGTTGCTACGCCACTTGTTGTCTCACTGCTCATACCGCTTGCAGTGGCCATCTTTTTGACGTTGAGCCTTAGAAAAAAAGTTGGGGGTTTCTGGACCTTGCGTCAGGCGACGACAGGAATTTTTATCATGTTCATTGTAGCTTATACGTGTTCCACCCTCGCGAATACGCTCTTTTATCAAATAAGCGGTTCCGGGTTGAAAGCACAGACCAAGGAAAATCTCGTTAAGGTGACTACTTCGTTCCTGGAGCGGCAAGGTGCTAATCAGGATGAAATTGATGCTTCCGTAACTAAGGTAACCGCGGGGTTTGCAGAGGGAGCAGCTTTGAGTCCGGGGCAGGTAATTCAAGGTTATTTACAGGCTATCATTATTATTTTTGTCGCTGCACTTATTTTCGCAGCAATCTTTAAAAAAGAGCCCGCTACCTTTATTAGGGTAGAGGATTAATACTATGTTGAACTCAAATATGGATATATCTGTAGTCGTACCCTTATACAATGAAGAAGAGTCTTTGCCTGAGCTGGTTGAATGGAACCAGCGGGTCATGGAGAAACAGAAGTTTTCTTATGAGATCATTCTGGTTGATGACGGGAGTACAGATCGTTCCTGGGAAGTAATTGAAGAACTGAAAAAGACCAATCCACACATTCGTGGTATCAAATTCAGAAGGAACTATGGCAAATCCGCAGCTTTGAATGTGGGCTTTGAAGCCGCGCAAGGAAAGGTTGTAATTACCATGGATGCAGATCTTCAGGACAGTCCGGATGAAATACCGGGTCTTTATAGCCGAATCGTTGATGACAAGTACGATCTCGTTTCCGGTTGGAAGAAGAAAAGGCACGATCCCTTAACCAAGACAATCCCCACCAAGCTGTTTAATTCTGCGACCCGTAAGATGTCGGGTATTTATAACCTCCATGATTTTAACTGCGGGCTCAAAGCTTATCGCCGGGAAGTAGTTAAAAACATTGAAGTATATGGAGAGATGCACCGCTACATTCCTGTATTAGCCAAATGGGCGGGCTTTAAAAAGATCGGAGAGCAGGTAGTGGAACACCGCCCCCGGAAATATGGTACAACCAAATTCGGGTTAAGCCGCTTTATCAATGGATTCCTTGATCTGCTGTCCATCGTTTTCGTAGGTAAGTTCGGCAAACGGCCAATGCACTTTTTCGGAGCTATGGGCGTGATCAGTTTCTTTGCAGGGACTATTATATCGATCTGGCTTATTGCCGAGAAGCTGTACGATATAGCTCAGGGTCAGAAATTTAGAAATGTAACGGATCAGCCCTTGTTCTTTATCGCTCTTGTTGCGATAATAGTCGGCTTTCAGCTCTTTTTAACCGGATTTGTTGCTGAACTGGTGGCCCGTAACTCATCTGAACGTAATGCTTACCAAATAGAGAAAGAAGCCTGATGTTCTTTTCTATCATTATTCCTTTATACAACAGACCTCAGGAGATTGATGAGCTTCTGTACTCGCTTACCCTTCAGACCTATACGCAGTTTGAGGTTCTGGTGATTGAAGATGGTTCTGCTAACGATGCACGTGAAATCGTGGAAGGCTATCAGGACAAGCTCGATGTGAGGTACTACTTCAAGAAGAACGAGGGCCAGGGCTTCACCCGTAATTACGCTTTTAAGCTTGCGAAGGGCGACTATTTTATCATGTTTGACTCTGACTGCCTTATTCCGTCAGACTATCTGGAAATCGTTCAGCGGCATTTACTGAAGTACCAGCTCGACACATATGGAGGTCCGGATACGGCACATGCATCATTTACACCGATTCAGAAAGCAATTAGCTATTCGATGACATCTCCTTTTACAACCGGAGGGATTCGTGGTAACAAAAAGCGCCTGGGAGGAGCCTTTCATCCGAGAAGTTTCAATATGGGTATTTCGAGGAAGGTATGGGAATCTACCAATGGATTCATTTTAACCCGTCTGGGCGAAGATATCGAATTCAGTATTCGTATTCAATCTATGGGCTTCAAAAGCGGATTGATCCCTGATGCAATAGTCTACCATAAACGGCGAACAGATTTTAAACAGTTTTATAAACAACTTCACTTTTTTGGCCGCGCCAGGATTAATATCTACACGTTTTTTCCGTCGCAGTTGAAAGCTGTCCATTTCTTCCCGGCATTGTTTACATTATTTATTATTTTTACAGTGCTTGCGAACGCGTTTAGCCTCAAGCTGGCAGAAATCTGCAATTTCCTAATTGCCCTTTATATTCTGCTATTGTTCTTTCATTCATGGAATGCGAACAAATCAGCCAAGGTCGCGTTTTTAAGCATAGTTGCGGCCTTTGTTCAGCTAATCGCTTATGGCTTAGGTTTTATGCAGGATTTTTGGAAGCGAATAATTCTTAAACATTCATGATTGAATTTCTAAAAGAAAGCACATTTGGCGTAAATGATGTAGTTAGTACAGCGTGGCGGGTGCTGAAACGCCAGTATTTTAAAGTATTGGGTTTGTGCCTTCTTATGTTCGTTATATTCAATCTTTCCGGCATTCTGGCGATGTTTATAGGGGGATTCAACTTTGCTTTGAGTATTCTCATGATGCTTATCTTTATCGTGGCTTACTTCGGATTCCAGCTCACACTATTTAAGTTTGTCCTGCGCGTGCTTGATGAGCCCGAAGCAGACGTCTACGTGAAGGATTCTTTTCCAACTACCAAGCAGATCCTGAGATTTCTCCTTGCTACTTTCTATTTCGTTTTATGTATTCTGCTGGTATACGGACTGATCGTTATCATCATCCTTCCCTTCGCCTATGTAAGGATTCCGATGGACATATTAACCCAGATCGCCACATCTTTAGGTGTGCTTGGAATAATCTTCACCTGGATACGGATATCTTTTTTTCCCTTCTTTATCATCGATAGAAACTGTACACCGTTTAAATCCATTCGCTTTAGTATGGCTATCACCCGTGGTAATTTTACTAAGCTCTTAATGCTCTTAATGCTCCTGGCAATATTTCAGGGTCTTTATTTAAAGATATATTCAGAACAGGATCTCGTTTCTGCTGCCATTATCAATCTCGTCAACTCCTTACTGATCATTCCCTTGTCGAGTGTGGCTATTGCTGTCGCTTATCGCCAGATGATGAATGAATATCACGGCGAAGATGATCCGGGTTTAATGGGGAACATTATCTAAGTGGAAGATGGGATTTAAGGCAATTCTAAGTAGACCCTTTGCTGCGTTCGCAGTTTATCAGATCAATAAATGGAAAAGCCGGGCAGTAGAAGCCCAGCGTCAGGTAATGGCAAGTTTAGTTGATGATGCCCGCCATACCGCATTTGGCAGGGATCATCATTTTGATCGCATCAAAACTTATGAAGATTTTAAAAGATATATCCCTATTCGTGACTATGAGGATTTGCGTCCTTATATCGACCGCGTAGTGAATGGAGAGGCCGACATACTCTGGAAGGGGAAACCTGCTTATCTCGCAAAAACTTCTGGAACAACCTCTGGTGTTAAATATATACCTATATCACGTGAGTCAATGCCTGAGCACATCAAAGCTGCTCGTAATGCCTTGCTTACCTATATTCATGAAACCGGAAAGACAGACTTTGTTAACGGAAAGATGATCTTTCTGCAGGGAAGTCCGGTGCTGGCCGAAAAACATGGAGTAGCCACAGGCAGGCTTTCCGGAATCGTTGCGCACCATATACCGCAGTATCTCCAAAAGAACAGGCTTCCTTCTTATCAGACGAACTGTATTGAAGATTGGGAAGATAAGGTGGACGCTATCGTGGAGGAAACGTTTCATGAAGATATGACGCTGATTTCGGGGATCCCCCCTTGGGTTCAAATGTACTTTGACCGTCTATCGTCTAAAGCCGGAGGAAAGAAGATTAAGGACATCTTCAAAAATTTCAGTCTGTTTGTTTATGGGGGCGTTAACTATGAGCCCTATCGTCAGCGGATGGAAGAGGTTATCGGTAAAAAGATCGACTCGATTGAAACGTATCCTGCCTCCGAAGGATTTATTGCTTATCAGGATAGCCAGACGGAAAAAGGATTGTTGCTGCTGGCGAAAGCAGGAATTTTTTATGAATTCATCCCTTCAGATGAATATTTTAACGAGAGCCCCCGCCGCCTCAGTTTAGAAGAAGTAGAGTTAAATACGAACTATGCCCTTATTCTGAATACAAATGCGGGACTCTGGGGGTATAGCATTGGCGACACCGTGAAGTTTGTATCCAAGGATCCTTACCGCATTGTAGTTACGGGACGCATCAAGCACTATATATCAGCTTTCGGAGAGCACGTAATAGGAGAGGAAGTAGAAAGTGCGCTCCTTGAAGCAACTGCAGAATATCAGGTGGAGATCACTGAATTTACAGTAGCACCCCAGGTAAGTCCTGAAGCGGGGGATCTTCCATATCATGAATGGTTTATCGAGTTTTCTCGTCCGCCAGAGGATCTCGCAGCATTCAGCAAGAGGGTAGATGAGGCGATGCAAAAAAAGAACATCTATTATTTCGATCTGATAAAGGGAAATATTTTACAACCCTCAATTATCAGACCTCTTGCGAAAGGAGCTTTTCAGCAATACATGAAAAGTGAAGGAAAGCTGGGAGGTCAGAATAAGGTACCAAGGCTCTCAAACGATCGAAGGATTGCAGATGGATTGACACCTTTCATCTCGTAAAAGAAATATTACACATTGAAACATATAGCAATTTTAGGGTCATCGGGAAGCATCGGCACCCAGGCTCTTGAGGTAATCCGGGACAATCCTAATCTATTTAAGGTTGCAGTGCTAACTGCCGGTAGGAATGCCGAGCTTTTGATTCAGCAGTCCCGGGAGTTCAAGCCACTTCAGGTGGTAATTGGCGACGAAAGTAAATATGAAACGGTAAAAACTGCCCTTCAGGACCTTGATATTGAAGTTTTGGCTGGCGATGAGGCTCTCGTCGAGGTTGTTAAGTTACCTATCATTGAGGTGGTTTTGACGGCTGTTGTCGGCTTTTGCGGATTGCGGCCAACAATTGCTGCGATTGAGGCCGGAAAGCACATTGCTCTTGCCAACAAGGAAACCCTGGTAGTAGCAGGAGAGTTGGTGACCGCACTGGCGAGGCAGCACCAGGTATCTATTCTGCCGGTGGACTCAGAGCACTCTGCGATATTTCAGTGTCTCCAGGGGGAAGAAGCTAACAGGGTGGAAAAGATCTATCTCACAGCCTCCGGCGGACCATTTCGAGGATGGAGTATAGAAGACCTTGCTCGGGTTACAAAGGCTCAAGCTCTTAAGCACCCCAACTGGGTTATGGGTGCTAAGATTACGATTGATTCTGCTTCCTTGATGAATAAAGGCCTGGAGGTCATAGAAGCCAAATGGCTTTTCGATTTGACACCTTCACAAATAGACGTCGTTGTACATCCGCAATCCATTATTCATTCCATTGCGCAATTTGAAGACGGGTCGATGAAAGCGCAGATGGGCCTGCCTGATATGAAGCTTCCAATACAGTATGCACTCGGATATCCGAACAGAATATTAAACACTTTTCCACGTTTTGATTTCTTGAAGCATACAGAAATGACTTTTGAACAACCTGATCGACGCACGTTTCGGAACCTGCAGTTTGCGTTCGATGCAATGGAGAAGGGTGGAAATACGCCCTGTGTGTTGAACGCAGCCAACGAGATCGTGGTCCAGGCATTCTTGAACGATCAGCTTGGCTTTCTGGAGATGAGCGATGTCATCGAAAAGTGTATGAACGAAGTTTCCTATATTCGTGATGCAAATCTGGAAGATTTTATCGAAACAGATAAGGAAACACGCAAGTTTGCCAGTAAGCTGGTAACAAATTATTAAAGAATTATTCTAATAGATTTTATAAGTACTATGGATGGATTGGTTATGACGGGCCAGCTTTTGCTGGGTCTTTCAATATTAGTTATACTACACGAGGCAGGGCATTTTTTTGCAGCCCGTGCTTTCGGAATAAAGGTGGAGAAGTTTTATCTTTTCTTTGACGCCTGGGGATTTAAGCTGTTTAGCTTCAAGTATAAAGGCTGTGAGTACGGAATGGGATGGCTGCCATTAGGTGGCTACGTGAAAATTGCCGGTATGATCGACGAATCTATGGATACTGAGCAGCTTGCCGGTCCCCCACAGCCTTGGGAGTTCCGTTCCAAACCGGCCTGGCAGCGTCTGATTGTGATGCTCGGCGGTGTGGCAGTAAATATAGTCCTGGGTATGTTCATCTTCTGGATGCTGACCTTCAAAATGGGCGAAACCTACATACCCAACGACAAGCTCGTTGATGGTGTTGTTCCCGGAACAGTAGGTAAGGCTATCGGTATCGAAACAGGAGATCGCATTGTGGCCGTGAATGGAGCGAAGGTTGTTCGGTTTGATGAAATAACCAGTTCTAAGGTGTTAATGGGCGGAGGTACGCTGAACATCATCAGAGATGGAGAAGCGAAAGACATTCAAGTCCCTGGAAATATTCTTGATGAAGTTGCTGACCACGGTGTTACTGAGTTTGTGCAGCCAAGAACCTCCATCAGCTCGATCAGTGAAGTCGTTCCAGGCAGCAAGGCGGCAGCAGCAGGCTTCGAGAAAGGCGATAGTATCCTCAGTGTGAATGGAAAGCAGATTACTTATTTTGATGAGTTCCAACAGCAGTTGATGGCCAGGAAAAATAACAAGATAAGTGTAAATGTATATCGGAACAAACAAGTGGTTACTTTGATGCCTGTCGTAGGCGAGGAGGGCACAATTGGTGTTTCGTTGAATATGAATCTGCCTACCGAAAGTCTGGATCACGGCTTCTGGGCTTCTCTGCCTATAGGTGCATCGAAAGCCTGGGGCATGTTTACCGACAATGCAAAAGGCATTGGAAAGGTAGTGACCGGACAAGTAAAGGCACAGAAAGCATTTACAGGCCCTGTGGGAATCGCTAATATGTTTGGCGCGGAAGTGAACTGGTTAAAGTTCTGGACGCTTGTAGGCTTGCTCTCCATGGCTCTGGCACTGATGAACTTATTGCCAATCCCTGCACTTGACGGTGGACACGCTGTTTTTTTGATTATTGAGATGGTGAAGGGAAGCCCGTTGAGTGATAAGTTTATGGAACGCGCCCAACTCGTAGGTTTCGTCATTATCGTTGCTTTAATGGTCTTTGTTTTGGGCAACGATATATTTAAATATGTTCTCAATTAATTACTCCTTTGATTATCAGTCACTATTGGAAAATCGGATTTTTTCTTGCAAAAATGTAGATTAATAAATACATTTGCATCCCGATAACGAGGGAACGCCCAGCTGGCGGAATTGGTAGACGCGCTGGTCTCAAACACCTGTGGGAAACCGTGCCGGTTCGACTCCGGCGCTGGGTACGTTAAAATGATAAAAGAGGGTAATCATGAATATGGTTACCCTCTTTTCGTTTGCTAGCTTTTTAGATTCTGAGCATACAGGAGCCTCCAAGTCAATGTTGGAGGCTCTGGCAGTTATAGTCTTATTGTCAAGCTAAGCTGTATGGTTTTCAAGTAAGGCCAAATTGGTGTCTTGTATCAAATTAAAAGATCGCCCGATATTTCGAATTGCTCTGGTTCAGGTACCACATCAATATAGGATATGGTGATCAGACTCGTGCAGGAGCCTGCCCAGGTACCAAGTGGTCAAGCTTTCAAATAGATGTTAGCTCGTCTCATTCTACCTTTATCTTAAGTGGATTTTTTGCTTATCAGCTGTGCTGAAATGCAGGCGGGGTTAAGTCGTCATGAGCGGATGATTTTCCGGGCCAGGAGGTCATAAACTGCGTTTTAAACAAATCATATAAGGATTTGTACAATTGTGCCATGAATTATCTAAGGCTTGCAGTACTTTAGATCAACCAAGTTTTATAAACCTGTTAAGCTAACTAGTCACGACGAAATTTAAAGAGGATGGTGTCTGTGCAATCCAGGCTTCAATCTTAAGCTAACCAAAATTTACAACGGCGATGAAGTACTATCGGCGGATTGATGATTAAATAACCAAACTATAATAACATGATTGAAAATTTACTTAAACGACGGGCACGATCTAAACAGGTGCCGAACGGCCCACCCTTTATTATTTATCACTACCTATCTTATTCATAACTCCTTCCCGGTATTGCGCTGCTTATATATCATCAGCTGTCTTAGGGATGTATTATGGCGGTGCCGGGTCCAGTCAATAAGAGAAACACCTCATTTTAGAAGCAGGATTGTTGTTTCGTACCAACATTCGGAGTGCATCTCTATGTCTTTGAATGAGAGAATTTCCTGCTATCAAATTATTTAAACCTTTTAACCAATGGAAAGTAGTAAAAAAGTTCATAAGGACTGGCGTCAAGCGTGGCACTCCCTTAAAAAAGTTCTGCTTGCAAGTATCGTTTTCGTTTTGCTGACAAACGTCGTTTTTGCCCAGCAACGAAGAACGATCACCGGGGTTGTAATGGAGGGGCAAAACACTCCGATCATTGCAGCAACCGTATCTGTAAAGGGTACGTCTATTAAAACTTCGACCAACGCGTCAGGGGAGTTCACTTTGAGCGTTCCTGCAAATGCGACGACTTTAACAGTGGTTTACATCGGTATGATGACCCAAGATGTAGACATCCGCAATAAGAGCACTGTTCGAGTGGTAATGAAAGATGACGTCCAGATGCTCCAGGAAGCTGTAGTTCAGGTTGGTTACGGCCAACAAAAGAAACAGAGTGTAGTTGGATCGATCACTCAGACCACAAGTGAAACATTGGAGCGTACTGGTGGGGTCACCAGTTTGGGGGCTGCTTTGACGGGAAATTTACCTGGTGTAATCACGACAGCCAGTACAGGGATGCCTGGAGAAGAGGATCCGCAAATTCTGATCCGTGGCCGCAGCACCTGGAATAATGCCAGTCCGCTTATTCTGGTAGATGGTGTGGAAAGATCCATCAATAATATCGATATCGGCTCGGTCGAGACCGTATCAGTCTTAAAAGACGCATCAGCTACTGCTGTATTTGGAGTTAAGGGAGCAAATGGGGTGATCCTTGTAACAACAAAACGCGGTCGCTCTGGTAAAGCTGAAATAAGGGCTTCTCTAAATACGGTTGTAAAAGCGCCGTCAAAACTGCCGGGAAAGCTTGACTCCTATGATATGTTTCGTGCCAGGAACCAGGTTATTGAATATGAGCTGGGTCTTGCACCAGGTGCATGGTCTTCTATTTTGCCTGAAGACGTGATGATGAAGTACCGTTCTCCCGCCAATCTGGAGGAGGCGGAGCGCTATCCAAATGTTGATTGGGTAGATGTGCTTTTCCGTGATAATGCGATGAGTTACAACGCGAACGTAAATGTCGCCGGTGGAACTGAATTCGTTAAATATTTTACCTCAGTTGATTATCTCGATGAAGGCGATCTTTTCAAGCGCTTCGATAATAACCGCGGATATGAAGGAGGATATGGCTTTAACAGATTAAATGTACGCAGCAATCTGGATTTCCAGCTTACCAAGAGTACAGTGTTCAGAACAAATCTTACAGGATCCAGAGGAGTAACCAACCGTCCCTGGATCGGCGTGAATCCTTATAATACCTGGACTGCGGCTTACTCTGCAGCACCGAACCTTTTTCTGCCAAAATATTCAGATGGAGTCTGGGGATTCTATTTTCCGAACGTACAGCAAGGACTCAACTCAGCGCAGATCTTGTCAACAAGTGGGATACAGGATATCACAACTTCCCGGATCACCACCGACTTTACACTCGATCAGGATCTAGGTATGGTTCTGAAGGGCTTGAACTTTAAGGGAACCCTCTCTATTGACAATACATTTGTTGAAAACGGCCGTGGAGTGAATGACGCGAACAACGGTGTCTTGAGTAAGTATATTGATCCTGAAACGGGCCTCGTGACTTACTCGCAAACTAAAGACGCCGGGACAGAACTTGAATGGAGGGAGAGCGTTCGCTGGGCAAGTAATGCAGGTACCGTAGATGATAGAGAGACTTTCAGGCGCATGTTTTCACAATTGCAGCTGAATTATGCAACGCAAATTGCAAAAAACCATAATGTAACAGCAATGGCGTTATGGAGCCGCGACCAGAATGCACGAGGTAGTATAATTCCATCATACCGTGAAGACTGGGTGTTCAGAACGACATATAATTACAAAGGAAAGTACAGTGCTGAATATAACGGAGCCTACAACGGTTCTGAGAAGTTTGGACCTGATTATCGTTTTGATTTCTTTTCTTCCGGAGGTTTTGGATGGATGATATCTGAAGAACAGTTTATGAAAGGTATCCGGTTCCTGGATATGCTTAAACTCCGGGGGTCATACGGTGAAATTGGAGATGATGGTGGTTCACCAAGGTTCGCCTACCTTGGCAACTGGGCATTTGGCGGCCGGACTCCCTTAGGTATAACTGGAGAATCTGCAGAACAGAGCCCTTACAACTGGTACAGAGAAACGGGAGTAGGAAACCCGAATGTACGCTGGGAAAGGGTAGTGAAAAAGAACATTGCGCTTGATTTTGGAATCTTCAAAAACTTCTTGTCAGGAAGTATCGACGTTTTTCAGGATGATAGAAGTGATATTCTTAGCACCACTCGTGCTGTGCCGTCATATTACGGAGCCGCTCCTCCTGTAGCGAACGTTGGAAAAGTACGATCAAGAGGCTATGAGTTTGATTTACGTTTTAACAAGCAGATTAACGATAATCTTCGTTTCTGGTCGAATATCAACTTTACCCACGCTAAAAATAAAGTACTTGAGGCCGACGTAGCATCCCTGTTGCCTCTTTACTCCAAGCCGTTGGAGAAGCAGATTGGTCAGGCTTATTCTTACGTGAGTCAGGGATATTATAACACCTGGGATGAACTCTTTGCCAGTACTCCGCATAATGCAAACGATAACCAGAAGCTTCCAGGTAACTTTCACATCATTGATTATAATGCAGATGGTATTATTGATGCCAATGATAATATCCCTTACGGGTACTCCGGTGCTCCAGAGAATACTTATAATGCTACCCTGGGATTTGACTGGAAGCGGTTCAGCGTGTTCGCGCAGTTCTATGGTGTGAACAATGTTACAAGGCAGGTGGTGCTGGGAAGTTTTGGCGGAAAAAATACTGTTGCCTATGAAGAAGGAAGTTACTGGTCAATGAATAATACCAACCCGGACGGACCAATGCCAAGATGGGAATCAACACCAACCGGCTTTTATACAGCAGACAGGTATATGTACGATGCTTCTTACATCCGCCTAAAGAACGCAGAAATTGCTTACACGTTTAATCAGAATTGGATTAAAAAAGCGGGTATGTCCAGCGTTAGGTTATTTATAAACGGAAACAACCTGTTCGTATGGACTAAGATGCCCGATGACCGTGAAGCAAATTACCAGGGCGCCGGCGGTCAGGGATGGGCTTCTCAAGGAGCTTATCCTACGGTAAAACGTTATAACCTTGGTGCAAACATCACCTTCTAATATTGATTGTAATGAAAAGATATATAAAAAGCATATTGATTATGGGACTCGTTTCTTCTATGATAGGAGGAGTTTCTTGTAAAAAGTATTTGGATAGGGATCCTGAGTCAATCGTATCAGAAGAGTCTGCCTTTAGAGACTTTCGGAATTTTCAGGGCTACACAGAAGAACTATATAATTGTATTCCTGATTTCACCAACCGGTACTGGACAAATAGCTGGAACTGGGGAGAAGACGAGATTCAATCTACAGTCCAGAACTTCCACATCGTAAACAAGATCGATAACGGTGACTTTTGGGGGTGGCAACGCGAGTTTGACGGCTGGGGTGCAGGCTTCATGGATAACGCGTCGGCAAATACGAATAATGACCGGATGACAAAAGGGCTTTGGCCCCTGGCATGGTACGCCATCCGCAAGACGAATTTAGGCCTGGAAAATTTGGATAAAATGGTCAATGCAACTGATGAGGAGCGAAAACTAATAAAAGGTCAGCTTCTTTTCTTCAGAGCCTGGTCTCATTTTATGCTCATGCAATATTTTGGAGGGCTGCCGTATGTTGATAAGGTTCTTCCATCTGATGAACCGCTCAAGCTTCCAAGACTAAGCTACCAGGAGTGTGCGGCATTGGCTGCAAAAGATTTCCGTGAAGCTGCCGATCTCCTACCCGTAAACTGGGATGAGACCCAGGCCGGAAGAACAACCCTGGGAAAGAACCAGTTGCGCATCAATAAGATTATGGCTCTGGGTTACCTGGGTAAAAACTATCTATGGGCAGCCAGTCCCCTGATGAACTCTGTGTCCACAGGAACGAAGGCGTACAATCCTGAGTTAAGTAAACTTGCAGCAGCCGCGTTTGCAGAACTTTTGCAACTGACAGAGAGTGGCGCTGCTCCTCACAAATTGCTGCCTTTTAATAAATACAGTGATAACTTTTATACGATCGGGCAGAATTTCATGATCCCCGGCGGTACTGAAGCGATCTTTACAGGTCCATACTGGGGAGCGCACGGTTCTACTTACGGAACCGCAAAGCAGTATACGACGCTTATTGCAGGCGCTGAGTCCCTTGTCTTCACACCTACTGCCAATTATGTGAGCTACTATGGAATGCAGAACGGCCTACCAATTCCTAATTCATCTGAGGCAGACGCTGCATCAGGCTATGATCCGCAGTTCCCATGGCGTGGGCGCGACCCGCGTTTTTACAACGACATCGGCTTTGATGGAGTGAAGGTGGTTCAGGGACCGCTCCCTGCAAACGTGGAGCCCAATCGCTACGCTAATCTACATACCGGCGGAAGCTATCGCGATGATCGTTCAGGCAGCCGTACAGGATATATTCTCTACAAATTCATTCCACGAACTGCCAATGGGTATGACCAGGGATGGAATTATGGTCAGAATCTTAATATAAAGGTACCGTATATGCGTTTGGCCGACATTTATCTGATGTATGCTGAAGCTGTTGCAACAGGTTATAATTCGCCTGGTGCGAGTGCTCCCGGATTCAGTAAGACCGCCGTTGATGCCCTTAATGTCATTCGCGACAGGGCAGGTGTTGCACATGTTGCGGCACAATTCCTTGGTTCTGCTGATGAGTTTATGAAAGAGGTTAGGAGGGAGCGCGCTGTGGAACTTGCCTTTGAGGGGCACCGCTTTAACGATCTTCGGCGCTGGTATCTCCTTGCAGAAGTACCTTATACATTAAAAACAGCCGCGGAGTTCGACAGGGCTTCACCACTCAATCCATCTGTTGATCCTAAGAATAACAGGGTGGCGAACTTTCGCGAACGGGTGATCTTGCAAAGGCCATTCACAGAGAAGCATTACTGGCTGCCACTAAAGAGAGCCGATGTAAACATGTATCCGGAGTTTAATCAAAACCCCGGCTGGTAATTCATCGAGTGTATAGATCAGATAAAAAAATTAATATGAAATATTCAAAAATAGCATTGGCTATGTACCTTTTTGTCACGCTCTCGTTTGGCGTGGCAAATGCTCAGGATGCCGCTAAAATAGCTGTCAAAGCAATTGTCCGGGGGGCTGACGGCGAACCGCTCGCAGGAGCTGTAGTTACTAATCAGTCGCTAAATCTCAGAACGGTTACAGACAGCCGCGGCATGTTAGAGGTTGAAGTTCCGCAAGAAGCAGCGCTTACTGTTAGTGCTGATGGCTACAAGCCTTCGCTTATTGTGGTCACACCAGGTTTGGAACGTATTGACCTGTCTCAAAATACCCGGTCTGTCAATGTGGCTTTCAAATCGGTTAATGATACAGATTTGCCATCGGGCGTATCCAGCGTAAATATTTCCGATCTGATGGAGAAGAACTATCTGCTTAATTTTGAGGGGATGGAAGCTTTTGCAGCCGGATACAATGGAAACCATTTATGGGGAATGAATAGCTCCCTGGTATTGATAGACGGCGTGCCTCGTGACATCTCCAGCATCTCACCTAATGAGATCGACCATATTACCTTTCTGAAAAGTGCTTCAGCCGTTGCTCTTTATGGCAGCCGGGGCGCAAAAGGCGTTATCATGGTAAGTACGAAGAGAGGAACAGAGGCAAAGCAACGCATAAATGTCCGCGCAAATGCTGGCATCAATACTCCGAAAAGATTTCCTCAATACCTGGGTTCTTCCGAATACATGACATTGTATAACGAAGCCAGAGTTAATGATGGCTTGGGCGTACTGTATTCGGACGAGACCATTTACAACCATTCAGGAGTAAATCCGTACCGTTATCCGAGCGTGGATTACTACTCATCTGATTACATTAAGAACAGTTTCGCGCGCTACGATGCCGTAACTGAAATATCCGGAGGTAATGAGCGTGCCCGCTATTATACTAATCTGGGGGTAAGTTCAAATGGTTCTCTTTTAAACTTCGGCGAGGCGAAGGATCATAATACAGCGCAACGTTTCAACGTGCGTGGTAATGTCGATATGAAGCTAAACAGGATTTTGAAAGCACGGATCGATGCAAGTGCGGTGTTCGCAAACGGTTCTGGTGTCAATACAGACTATTGGGGAAGCGCTGCGACATTACGTCCAAATCGATTCACTCCGCTGATACCTTTGAGCTACCTGGAAGAGAATGATGAAACGAATTGGGCTATAGTGAATGCTGCTACGATTATTGACAACAAGTATCTTCTCGGTGGCACATCTCTGGATCAAACAAACCCTTTCGCAGCAATCTACGCAGGGGGTAGCAATAAATTCGTGCAACGTGAATTTCAATTTACCACAGGTGTGGACGCGGACCTGAATGGTTTGCTGGATGGCTTGTCTTTTAGTACAACAATGGGTGTGGACTATTGGAACAGATATAACCAGGGTTACAGAAACGGGTACGCGACCTATCAGCCAACGTGGACATCTTACGCTGGTACAGATATGCTGTCGGGATTGCAGATCTTCGGGCAAGATACTCGTACAGGAAACGAGGAAATTGCAGATAGCTGGTACCGTCAAACGATTTCATTATCAGGGCAGTTCAATTACAATAAGACAGTAAACGGTGCCCATAATATCTCGGCTATATTGATGGGTGCAGCCTTCCGCCAGTCTCTTTCGGAAGTTTACCAGCCGACTACCAACTCGAACCTTGGTTTGCAGTTGGGATACAATTTTAATCAAAAGTACTTTGCAGAACTTACGGGTGCTGTAGTGCGCTCACCAAAGCTTGCTCCCGGCAATCGTACTGCATTTTCACCGGCAGGTTCAATTGGCTGGCGAATCAGCGAAGAACCCTTTCTTAAGGACGTATCGTTTGTTAACAACCTGAAGCTAACAGCCTCTGCCGGAATCTTACATACCGATCTCGATATTACGGATTATTTCCTATATGAGAGCATATACACGGGTACCGGAAACTGGTATGGCTGGAATGACGGCTCAGGAACACAATCAACTGACTCCAGGAGAGGCGAAAACTTCGATCTGAAAATGGCCAAAAGAGAAGAGATTAGTCTGGGCTTAGAGGGTGTCTTGTTCAAAAATCAGCTTAGCTTTGGTGCTAATGTTTTCCGTAATATTTTGTCTGGCAATGCTATACAGGCAGACGCGTTATATCCAAACTATTTTACTCAAAATTTCCCTAGCTCATCGTTCATCCCTTATGTCAACTACAATAATGATCAACGCACAGGAATGGATTTTTATCTGAATGTGAACAAGCGGCTTGGAGCGGTAAATTGGGTCCTGGGTACAGCATTGACCTATTACTCTACGAAAGCGGCAAAGCGTGCAGAAATCTATCAGGATGCTTACCAGAATCGCCAGGGAAGGCCACTTGATGCTATCTGGGGCCTTCAAAGCGATGGGTTTTATATGGATGCTGCAGAAGTTGCTGCGGCTGACGGTGTAAACAGTCCGAAGCCTGCATTTGGTCAGATTGCGCCTGGCGATATCAAATATAAAGATCAAAATGGCGACAATGTCATAAACGAGAGGGATGAGGTGTATCTCGGTCGTGGAGGATGGTTTGGAGGTGCTTCGACTGGAGCTCCTTTGACTGCAGGTGTGAATCTTTCTGCGACATGGAAGAACCTGACATTTTTCGCACTCGCGACCGGTCGTTTCGGAGCCCATGCGATTAAGAGCAATAGTTATTTCTGGGTTAATGGTGATGATAAATATTCGGCGGTTGTAAGGGACCGTTGGACGGAGGAAACTAAAAATACAGCGACCTTCCCACGGCTGACAACTCTTGGCGGTGATAATAATTTCAGGAACTCAGACTTCTGGATGTATAGTACAAACAGGATTGACCTCTCAAAACTGCAGATATCATACAAGATTTCCGATAGCGTATTGAAGAGTAAGCTTCTTCATGAACTCGGTGTATACGTAGCCGGATATAATCTACTTACCGGGGCAAAGGAACGAGAGATACTGGAAACGAATTTCGGCGGTGCCCCTCAGACGCGGCTGTACAACCTGGGCATAAAGGCTCTCTTTTAATGATTTAACACTTAATGATATGAACAGATTTTCAGTGCTACTTATAGGTGTTGTTTTAGCGATGACGGGCTGTGAGAAATTCACAGAACCAGCTCTTCAGAATAACGGCGACTTCGAAAATATATATGACGAACCGAGTTTGGCTCACGGTCTTCTATTGAATGGTTATACGCGCCTACCAACAAATGGCTGGACTTTTAGCGACGTCGCAACTGATAATGCGGTGAGTAATGATGCAACTAACAATTTCAGGCGACTTGCTACCGGACAATGGTCTTCTGTTTTCAACCCGGTGGACCAGTGGACTAACTCCCGGGCAGGCATTCAATACCTGAACATGTTTCTGGCTGAAGCCGACAAAGTGACCTGGGATTCTAAGGATCCCATGCTTGGCAGGATGTTCAAGGACAGGCTTACTGGCGAGGCATACGGACTCAGAGCATATCTCATGTTTTATATGTTGCAGGCTCATGCCGGCTGGGTAAATGGCGTATTATATGGCTTTCCATTAGTTTTAGACCCAGAAACACCAACCTCAGACTTTAACAAGCCCAGGGCCACTTTCGATGACTGTATCAAACAGATCTATAGTGACCTTGCAAAGGCGGAAGAACTTCTACCTCTCGATTATGACGATATTTCATCAGCATCTCAGGTGCCCTCAAAATATGACGGGGTAAAGGTGGAAAACTATAACAGGGTTTTCGGACGCCTGTTTAAACTGAGGATGACAGCAAGGATTGCAAAGGCGATTCGTGCAAAGGCAGCTCTAATGGCCGCTAGCCCCGCTTATTCAGCAACAAATAATCAGGACCGCTGGGTTGAAGCTGCTAATCGTGCCGGAGAAGTTCTGCAGCTCAATGGATGGTTAGCCAACCTCGATCCTAATGGTGTAACCTGGTACGATAACAAAGCTGAAATCGACGCTTTAGCTTCCGGAGCCAATCCTAAGGAAGTACTATGGCGTAGTAATGTAGGTTCCAACAGTGACCTTGAAGCAGACCATTATCCACCTACTTTGTTTGGAAACGGACGTTTGAATCCGACACAGAACCTCGTCGATGCGTTCCCCATGGCTAACGGATATCCCATCACCAATACTACATCAGGGGGTTACAGCGCTGCGGCTCCTTACGCGAACCGCGATCCACGTTT
This sequence comes from Arcticibacter sp., assembly GCF_053551015.1. Classification (NCBI taxonomy): domain Bacteria; kingdom Pseudomonadati; phylum Bacteroidota; class Sphingobacteriia; order Sphingobacteriales; family Sphingobacteriaceae; genus Arcticibacter; species Arcticibacter sp. The sequence goes on from NZ_JBMQOB010000021.1 coordinate 97,496, forward strand.
AGCGAAGTATATTCTGTACAACGGAAATACCGCAGGTCCAGCGAATAGTGTAATCAACACAGCAGCAGACGGCCCTACTAATGATGCTCTGAACAAAGTGGAAACTTCTACCAGAACCGGTTATTACATGCGCAAACTCCTTAGACAAGATGTGAGCCGGAATTCTGCTTCAATCAACAACCAGAAGCATTATCGACCACATATCCGTTATACCGAGATCTTCCTGGCATACGCTGAAGCGGCGAATGAAGCATGGGGACCAACAGGAACTGGTGCGAACGCCAATAGTGCCTATGACATCATTAAAGCACTGCGCAACAGGGCAGGGGTAGGAAGAACCAATGGAGATGCTTACCTTGAATCAGTGAAAGGTGATAAAGATGCAATGAGAACCCTGATCAGGAATGAGCGGAGATTAGAGCTTGCCTTTGAAGGTTTTAGATTCTGGGATTTGCGCAGGTGGAACCAGGATCTGAACGAAACTGCAAAGGGAGTTCGTATACAGCAGAACGTTCATCAGGTGATAGATGTTGAGGCGAGATCATATCAGGATTTTATGAGGTTTGGTCCTATACCTTATAGCGAGATATTAAAGTTTAACGCGCTGCAACAAAATACAGGATGGTAGTCCGGAACTTTCGCAGTGCTGACCTAAGATAAGCAGATTTTAAAACAAGGATAGGTATCAACGATCCGGTTGGACCTATCTGAGTTCATATTTAACTAAACATTGTAATGAAAAGAATTCTAAATATCGCGCTGGTGTTAATGACAGCATTCAGCTCCTGTAAAAACGAAGAATGGGCATTCCCAGACTATGATATTCAATCGGTTTATTTCTCGTATCAAGGTCCGATCCGTACACTAACTTTGGGCGAAGACATATTCGATACCTCATTGGATAATGAGAAGAAGGTGCAGATTATGGCTACTACAGGTGGTGTGTATAAAAATCGGAAGGATATAACGATTGACGTAGCTGTAAAGAACTCTTTGGCTCAAGGATTACGTTTCCCTTCTCCATATAGCGGAAATGTGATGCCGATGCCCGAAAACTACTACAAGCTTTCTTCGGATAAGATCGTTATACCTGCAGATAAACTGATAGGAGGGGTAGAGGTGCAGCTTACCGACGCTTTCTTTGCAGACCCTTTGTCTGTAAAAACGACTTATGTGATCCCCTTAGCGATGACAAATCTGACGGGAGCTGACTCTATTCTAGCGAGTAAATCGTATACGCTTTATGCCATCAGATACATAAATCCATGGGATGGTTATTACCTGCGCAGGGGAAAGGATGTATTCGTTGGAAAAAACGGAAACACATCTTTAAACACAACTGCAGTCAGACATATGCAATACGTGGAAAAAGACGAAGTGAAAAAGATCACGACCCGATCATTGAATCAGGTTGAATTCCCTGTAACCTTTACTGGTGCCAACGCTACAAACATCAATCGTACCTTGCTTCTTACCTTCAGTGACGATGGTAATTGCACCGTTACGGCAGCCGATGCGAGCTTCACAGCAAGCGGGAGTGGAAAGTTTGTAAAGAAAGGTGAAAAGAACAGTTGGGGTAGTAAAGACCGGGACGCCATTTACCTGACATACCAGGTGGAATTACCGGAAAGGAATGTTACTTCTACAGATACTCTGGTTTTGCGTGACCGAGGAGTGAAAGCAGAATTCTTTACGCCTATAGCGAACTAATTATAAACCTTTAGATCCGGAACAATGAAATTTTTTAACAAGTTCACATTAGGCCTGGCCTTCTCGGTGGGATTAGTTGCCTGTAATCAATATGAAGCTCTTGAATATGAGGTTGAAAAACCTGAGACGATCATCGAGCAAGAAAAAATAGATGCTTTGCAGCCATTAAAGGCGTATGTAGATAGAGCGGCAAATCCATCTTTCAAGCTTGGCATGGCGCTTTCATTATCCCAGTATACAAACAAGGGATTGATGTACAGGCTTGCAAACAGTAACTTCGATGAAATAACGATCGGATATGAAATGAAGCATGGCGCTGTTGTCCAGGCAAATGGAACATTAAACCTTGCTAGTGTAACAGCGCTTCTTGAAACAGCATCAAAGGCGGGTACTTCAGTGTATGGGCATACGCTCGCCTGGCATGCAAATCAGAACGCAGCATATCTAAAAAGTTTAATAGCACCGGTGGTAATCCCTTCAACCGGAGGGCCGAGTTGGGATATTGTAACATCTGCCGACTTTGAGACGGATGCTGCACCCAATTATCAATACAATGCTAATGCGGTGGCCGGTTTTACTGCTGCGGGACAGGGTGCTAATGGATCAGGAAGAGCATTGAAGATCACCAATACGGCTGTTCGTACCAACGACTGGGACGTTCAATTGTTTGTGAAATTCGCTCCAGCTGTACAGGTCGGAGAGAAGTATCGACTTACAATGCAGGTACGCTCTGACGCAGATGCTTCTTATCCTACCCAGGCTCATGTTACGCCAGGAGCCTATAAACACTGGGACTTTTTTGGTACTGTCAACTCAACTCCGAATTGGACAACATATACCAGTGAAATTACGGTTACCACTGATATGGCGACCAGCGGCTCGATCGCATTCAATCTCGGAAAGTTTGCAACAACTTATTACTTCGATAATCTAAAGTTGGAGAAATTGAATCCGAATGGCGGAAGTACCATCATTGAGAAGACGGCAGAGGAAAAGAAGACAATTCTTACAGCTGCACTTGAGACCTGGATTAAAGGGATGCTTGAAGCATCTAAACAGTATGTTAAGGCTTGGGATGTTGTTAACGAGCCAATGGATGACGGAAGGCCTGCGGAACTCAAGACTGCGACGGGAAGAACAGATATTCCTGCAGATTATTTCTTTTGGCAGGATTATTTAGGTAAAGACTATGCTTTGATGGCCTTCCGGTTTGCAAGGCAGTATGGTAATCCCGGAGACCTTCACTTTATCAATGATTATAATCTCGAATACAGTCTGGAAAAGTGTCGTGGTTTAATTGAATACGTAAAGTATCTAGAATCTAAAGGTGCAAAAATCGACGGAATTGGTACTCAAATGCATATTGATGCTACGTCGGATAAGGCGAAGATTGAGGAAATGTTTAAGTTGCTGGCAGCTACAGGTAAACTGGTAAAGGTGTCAGAACTAGATATGGGCCTTGGAGGAAAGGTATTAACTCCACAGGCGACATCTGCTCAGTATGCTGCACAAGCGGAAATGTACAAGTTTGTTGTTCAAAAGTATCTGGAGCTTATTCCCGCAGCACAAAGGTACGGTATCACTATTTGGAGTCCGCTGGATAGTCCATCCGGATCAGGTTGGAGAGCAGGAGAACCTGTGGGTCTGTGGACGGAAGGATATGTGAGAAAGCCGGCTTACATGGGAGTGGCGGAAGGTCTTCAAAAGAAGTAGTCTGATCCGCAAAGAAAATCAATGTATAACAGGGTGCACCAATAAAATGGTGCACCCTGTTTTGCTTTTGAGACGCACGATTTATTCCATCGGGTATCCTTTATCAATCCAATCCATTTTTACATTAGTTGGCAGATCAAGCAGTTTACGGTTCTTGAATCCTGCATCGCGGAGAGCGGGCATCGCCGAACGAATGTTTGGACGGCGCTCGAAAGGACAGCAACCACAATACACAACAACTGTTGCTGTCTTAGGAATAGATGCTAATGCGTCTTTAAAACGATTAAGATTTTCTTTGTCGCTTACTCCCCCGATCAGGCGTGCACCTTTAATATTGTCGACAACTCCTATGTTGAAAATCACCGGTTGGGGTACCGCTTTATTTTTTAACCATCCAGCCAGGCTTGCCGCATCTATCACCTGACTTGCAGTCCATGGATTGCTCTGAAATTGTGGCCTCTCGTTGAACTGTGCCATCAGAGGCAATGTTAAAACGAAAGTCAGAATAAGGGCGCTTGTGATTTTTTTAAGCATTGAGTAGGGATTTTGGGGCTGATCTATCTGTTATGCTATATCAAGGTGCTTTCGCATCTGTTGCTGACTAGAATCTGATTAATGGCAAATATCTGAAATTTAATCTAGATCAATCTCCAGGTTAGGGACACCCTTCCCGAAAATCTATTCCTATATTGGTGCCGTCAAATCGATATACCATATGAAAAAATATCTATTTTTCCTTTTCGTTTCTTTTTGTGTAGTCTCTTGCAGCAGATCTCCGCGCACAGAGCCTTCTCCGAAAGAGAAGCTTGAGTCCATCCTCAAGAACATTGTCCCTCCTCAGATTCCGAAAAATATTATTATGCTTACCGAATATGGTGCGGTTGGTGATTCATTGACGAATTGCAAGCCAGCATTTGATAAAGCCATCCAGGCCTGCAGCGAGCAGAAGGGAGGCAGGATAGTTGTTCCTGCAGGAATATATCTGATAAACGGGCCGATTCATCTGACCAGTAACCTTTGTATAGAACTTCAAAAAGGTGCCAGGCTGATATTCGGAACCAATCCTTCCGACTATCTCCCCGCGGTTCTCACCAGTTGGGAAGGAACGTTTCTCTATAACTACAGCCCTTTTATCTACGGTTATCAACTGGAAAACGTGTCTATTATCGGAGAAGGTGTTATTGATGGGAACGCGAAACATTCGTTTAGCCCCTGGGCGGGAAATCAGAAAGAAAGTCAGCTATTAAGCCGGAAGATGAACCGGGAGAATACACCTTTGAAAGACAGGATCTTTGGGAAAGGGCATTTCCTGAGGCCCCACTTTATTCAGTTTTTTGAATGCAAAAACGTTCTGATTGAAGGTGTCACTATAACGAACTCACCGTTTTGGTGTGTCCACATCTTGAAATCAGAGAATGTGACAGCTCGAAAGGTAAAATTTGATGCTTACAATAAGAACAATGATGGATTCGATCCCGAGTATTCGAAAAATGTGTTGATTGAAGATATCGATTTTAACAATGCGGATGACAACGTTGCTATTAAGGCCGGACGTGATTATGAGGGAAGAAGAACCGGTATTACATCAGAGAACATCGTGATACGGAACTGCAGGTTCAAAGGTCTTCATGGCCTGGTCATCGGTAGTGAAATGTCCGCAGGTGTGCAAAACGTTTTCGTGGAGAACTGTACCTTTGGTGGCTACTGTAAGCGCGGAATTTACCTGAAGTCTAATCCAGACAGGGGCGGTTTCATCCGGGATATCTACGTCAGCAATGTCACCTTCGGTGAAGTCGAAGACTGCTTTTTCATCACATCCTATTATCATGGAGAGGGCCAGGGCTTCGAAACAGATATCAGCAATGTTTTTGTCGACCATGTAAAATGCCGGAGAGCGACCAACGCCGGAGTGGTCATTCAGGGCTACCCATCCAAGAAAGTGCGTGATATTCATTTTTCGAATGTGACGATAGACTCTGCTGCTACCGGCATCAGCCTGAGCAACGCCGAGAAAATTGTCTTCAACGATGTCATTATCGGACAGGAAGTAAAAGTGCCATCCCACGCCAAATAAGGCGCTGGGATCTCTGAAGCACTGACCCGGTATGAGGTTCCGATCTGGTCCACTATGAGTCCTGATGCTTTGCTGCGAGGTCCTATGATGTTTTCGGAGAACCCGGCTGCCCCTGCTGCAGATTTTGACTCTTCCGAACAATATCTTTGATGATCGTATCCAGCTCAAGCGCCGAGCTCGAAAGGAAAGGTAACATTTCGCTTAGCGTTTCGTGGGAGTTTTCGGTAACTGTCGACAAGATCTGTGTGATTCCAAGAATACGTGCCAAGGGAGCTCTTACCAGGTGAGATTGCATCCAGGCAATTTCCCGCAGGCGCTCATTATGTTGCTCTATAGCGTGGACATACTCCACCCGGGCGGTAATATCCTGCATACAACCGATCATCCTTACGGGCTGCCCATTATCTGAGTAGATGATAAAGCCGCGGTCTAATACGGTCTTATAATCCCCGTCAATACATCTGAAGCGGTACTCACAAGTCCATTTTTCCTGGCCAGAATTCAAATGCGCTTCAATCAGCTCCGTAACTCTGCCCACGTCTTCTGGATGCACATGATCGCTCCACCAGTCCAGGGACGTATGCTTTTCTTCATACCCGAATATGTCCGAAATTGAGTGATTCCACAGAATTTGTTTAGCCTGGATATTTGAATCCCATATCGCGTCGCTGGTGGCCTTCGATACCGCATTATATCTGTCCAGCAGCTTCTTGTTCTTCAAGATGCTCTTCATTCTTGCGCTGATATCACGCGAGTTTGCAATAATACCTTCAATCGCCGGATCTTTGGTTTTGTTCGTAATAATCGTTTCCAGCCATCTGATTTCGCCGCCTTTCAATTTTACCCGGTAGGGCGCAATCTTAATTGTTTGGTTCTCTTCAATCATCAGCAGTTGCTGCTTAATTAAAGACTGGTCTTCTTCGTGTATATAGTCAAACGGATTGGTCAGTATCATGTCCGCAGGAGCGGAATTAAATAAACGCTGTATGTTCGGACTGATGTAAGAAATATTCCCCATCCTGTGCAGGATAGCAATCAGATCGGACCCCTCCTGGATCATCGTTTTAAACCGGCGTTCACTTCTCAGTAGCGCTTCTTCAGCCCTTATCCGTTCTGAATTGTCTATCGCCACAACCATTCGGGCATGTCCTCCTTTATAGCGGATCAAGGTCCCCCTGGTATTCACAAGGATGAGCTTGCCCTTCTTTGTCAGATGTCTGCTGAATCCGGTATGTTCAGCGCCAGAATCGACGATGCTCCTGATGATCTCTTTTACGACCGGCACATCCTCAGGGGGGCGGATATCCAGCAAGGTTAAGGATAGAAATTCTTCGAGAGAATACCCATAGTGTTCAACTGCTGCTTTATTCACATCGAGGATCTTCAACGTTTCCGGGTCATATACCCACAGCGGAAGCGGACTCAACTGGAAGAGGTCGGCATAGCGATCGTTGGAAAGTTTAAGGGCTTCCTCTGCTTTCCGGCGCTCTGTGATGTCCCGCACCACCCCGATCATGCGCTTTGCACTACCGTCCCCATTCCTCAGGATGTAGCCGTTTTCTTCCACATCAACATATTCACCGTTTTCTCTTCGAATCCGGAATCCAGCAGACCATCTCGACTGATCCTTTCTGCTGATGGCAGCCTTCAGACTTAAGCGGATGTTCCCGGCATCGTCAGGGTGTAGCAACTTAAACCAATCGTTTAGAGACTGCTTAAGAGGCAGCATGCGATACCCGAATACGCGGTTGAAACTTTCACCCCATTCTATCAAATCGACGTCGATGTCCCAGTCGTAGATTGCATCATTAGTTGCCTTGTTGACATAAAGATAGCGGTCCAGCAACTTCTGCAGTGCAGCTTTACTCGCCAGAAGTTCGTTCTGAGCTTTCTTACTTTCTGTAATGTCCAGGCAGGCTCCAATAATTTTCGCTACATCACCGCTGGCGTTCCGGATCGCCTTCGCCCAGCTCCGCAGGTATCTTATTTCTCCGTCAGGTCGTATAATGCGCTCCTCAAACGCCGCATCCTGGCCGTTTGTCAGCAGACCGCTTATCACGTCAAACATCATTTGCCGGTCGTCTTCGTGAACGAGGTGCAGATAGGTATTGAAGGTCGGCTTAAAGCTCTCCGGGATTTGTCCGAAGATCGGGTACAGATTCTCAGACCAGAACAATATGTCCGAATCGAGTTCCCAAGACCAGTTTCCAAACTGCGCGAGCTCCTGGCTCTCCAGCATGATCATGGTGATTTCCTTCGATAGCTTAGAGTATTGCCTTTTTTCCAGAATGACCTTTAATAACGCGACGATCCGCTCCATGATATCTGACTCCTCAGGCGGAAGCTCATCAAATCGCCGATGGTAAACATCAAAGGCAGCAATAATCTCCCTTTTGCTGTTATAGATCGGATGATGCAGATAGCCTTTAAACCCCTGATCCGAAACAACGCTGTGGAAAGTACTCCAGGATTGACCCGATACGCCTGCATTTCCTGCTGAGATGTCCATATCGACAGAAAGCTCTTTGCTGGCATCCCTGATTTCCTGAGGAAGCGAGGGGGCAGCCCAGTAGCTGTACTTTCCGTTCTTGATCCGCATGAGAGAACATGACATTCCCGGAAATTGCTGTTCGATACCACTCAGGTATTCATGCAGAACATCTTTAAATGGTATGTCTTCTTTTGCACTCTGTGTCAGGAAGTTTTTATCAAGCTGATCCAGTTCCATGGTTCGTCTCGCTACCGAAACGTCTGTCGCTGCAACGATCCTCGCATTTGGTCCCCAGGAGGGAAGAGGCGTACTATGTACGTTCACCACGATGATCTCTCCTGATTTTTTTACGTGCCTCACCGTTCCCTTATTCTCCAGGTTTCTTCTAACCCGGGTAGCTATCATCTCCTCCATTATCGGGATCTCATCTTCCGGCCAGAAGATACTAACCGTAGCGTTTAGAAGTTCACTCCGTGTATATCCATAATCAGCGAGTGCCGCTTTATTCGCCGCGAGGATCTGCAGCGTTTCCACGTCGTAGACCCACATCGCTACGGGACTAAAGTCAAACAAGTCAAGCGATGAGCCGGGAATGTGCTTTATCTCTGTAGTTACTCGTTCAGACGTGAGTTCTCCCGTCAACTGTAATACAACCAGATCAACCGATTCCCCAGCCCCTGAGATTGGATAGGCAGTAATGTTCATGCCGCCCTCTAAGCGGCGGCATGATTGACCTTTAGACACAACCAGATTAAAAGCATCCCGGCTGCTCCTGATTTCAGCCGATACATCACACAGCTCCGCATAAGCGCTTCCTAATACCTCCGTTCGCTTCAGCGATACCATGTCCAAAAATGCATCATTTACGGTCCGAATAGTAAATAGCGGTGCGTTCGCCTCTATAAGAAGTGTTGGATTGGGGTTCGCATCGAATGCTTTTTCTAAAGCCTTTATCTCCATCATCAATGCAAAAGTGTTTATAATCTGGTTACCATCGTATGAAAAGGTCTTTCACGTGGCTAAGTTTACTTGAAAAACGTCCTACAGCACGTTCCCAAAGTGTTCCACAAGATAATTCAAAATTTCACATAGTCATCATAAATGATAAACAAATGTGTAACTTTGTGTAATTCTGTAGATTATCGCTCAAGTTGCAGAAGAGGGAAGGCCAGACGCCTTCCCGTTTTTTATCAATCAGCGTCTTTCTCTCTCTCTTGGCGTTCTTGTGCCTGCGCGGCAGCTTCTTTATTTGCATCCTCTAGCTGGCCTGCACGCTGTATCCTGTAATCTTCATCCAGCTCGTCAAGCAAGGTGCCCTTCCAGGTGGGCGTTCCGGTATGATATGCTGTCCTTCCAATCATATGGGCAGCTACCGGCGAGGTCAGGATCAGGAAGAAAACTATTGCTATCGCCTTGGTGGTGACGGATACGTCTGGGAAAAAGAAGGCTGCGCAAGCCAGCAAGAGGCCCACACCGAGTGTTGCTGCTTTTACCGTCACAGAAAGACGCAGGTAGAAATCGGGCATGCGGAGGATGCCTATTGAAGCGAACAGTATCGCCAGCGCCCCTATAGTACTGAACAAACAGATTAGAATATTCGTCATCTTATTTCTTTTTATCTAAGTAGAATGCAAACGCAATAGTTCCCAAAAACGCAATCAGCGCCAGAATCATCGCCACATCCAGGAAGATGGCCTGCGCAGCGCGGATGCTGTATGCCGTAATCAGCGCGATACCGATAGTGATGATCAGATCGAGTGCGATAACGCGGTCAACTACATCCGGTCCTTTAAAGAGACGGATAAAAACCAAAACGACACTGATGGCCAGGATCGGGAAAATCACATAATCGAAATATAAATCTAACGTCATCGTAGTATCTCCAGTAAACGTTTCTCAAATCCGTTCTGTATCTGAGCGATAAACTCTTCCTTGCTCTTCAGGTACATCACATGTATAAAAAGTGACTTTTTATCCTCGCTGATATCTAATATCAGCGTCCCGGGTGTCATAGATATCACGGTTGATAGAAGGTTGATCTCCAGATCGGTCGTGGCCTGCATCGGAAAGCGAACGATCCCCGGCTTCGAAAAATACCTGGGCGTAATTACATCGTAGGCCACCTGAATATTAGCAACGATCAGCTCATACAAAAAAAACAGGATGAACCCGATCGTTTTGGGCACCCGGTAAAAATACCGCTGGTCGGCTTCATTTCTGTTCATGATCCAGAGGATGAAGAAACCGAGCAGAAAACCAAACAGAAAGTTTGAGTAAAACAAGGATCCTGTTAGCGCTACCCAAATAAAGCTCAGCAGGAGGTTCATCAAAAAATTCTTAATCATATCTTTTTATTTACCCAATACCGCCCGTATATAGGGCCCTGTATCTAACATTTCGGTGGAGATCCGGTCGGCAACCTGTATCACCATTTCCGCATTCAGCCCGATGTATAAAGTGGCAGCTCCCAGTATGCCAATCGGAAGCAACAGCAGCAGCTTTTTAAAAGGCTTCAGCGGTTGAAAATTGTCAACTACCACTAGGTCAGCTGATGCATTTTTCCAAAACACCTCCGACCAGAGTTTAGCTATTGTATAAAGCGTAACAAAACTCCCGATAATAATAGTTACTACAAAGCCGTAATTATTGCCAGAAAACGCCGCTTCTATGAGATAAATTTTCGGCCAGAATCCCGAAAGGGGAGGAATACCTGCCAGCGAGAACAATACCACCGCGATAAGCAGCGATATCTTCGGATAATGTGCATACAGTCCACCCAGCTTTGACATGTTCATGGTTCCTCTCAGCTGACGGATCAGGCCGGCAATCAGGAAAAGGTTAGTCTTCACGATCATATCATGTATAAGATAGAAAACAGCCCCCAAAAGCGCAACTTTCGTATACAAGCCCAGTCCTCCGATGATAAAGCCAATATGGCACACAATCAGGTACGAAAACATACGGCGCACATTATTCTTGATAACTGCCCCGAAAGCACCCGTAAGTACGGTTAAAATACCGATCACGAGAAACAGTGTTTTTACAAATTCATCGGGTACAAACACAAGCGTGAAAACGCGGAACAGCGCATAGATCCCCACCTTTGTGAGCAGTCCACCAAAAGTAGCCGCTACTGCGGAAGGCGGTGTATGGTAGGAGGAGGGAAGCCAGAAATACAAGGGGAATACGGCTGCTTTGATGCCAAAACCGATCAGAAAGAACATTGCTGTAAGGTTGACGATCGACTGGTTCTCTACTTGCGGGATCTTGAGCGACAGATCTGCCATGTTCAGCGTTCCCGTGATGCCGTAAAGCAGGCCGATCCCCGTCAGGAAAAAGGTAGACGCCAGGATGTTCATCGCCATGTATTTCACCGCTCCCTCTAACTGTGCCTTTCTTCCACCAAGGGTTAGCAGCACGAAAGAAGCGATGATTACGACTTCAAACCAGACATACAGATTGAAGATATCGCCGGTCAGAAAGGCTCCATTTAGGCCCATCACCAGAAAATGAAAAATGGGGAAGTAACCGTACAGCATCCTGGCCCTTCCTACACCGGTGGCCGAGAATATCGATACAGCCAGCGCGGCAACAGAGGTCAGCAACACCATGGTTGAGCTGAGCATGTCGGCAACAAACACAATGCCGAAAGGCGCTTCCCAGTTTGCGGCATTCATGGTCAGAATGGTTCCTTCCGACACGTTATTGAACAGGTTCAAAGCAAATAAAAAGCCCGTCAGCGCTCCTGCAATACTTAAAACACGCTGCGTGACCGTCTTTCTCCAGAAAACCAGTTGAAGCAGCGCCGTGAACAGGTGGACGATCACTGTTGAAATTATTTGATTATCAATCATATGTCTTCTTCTTCCGGGGTGTTTAAGTCATCCAGGTCATCAGACCCGATGAGTGCATAGACCCGCTTAAGCAACACGATGGCGAAAGAGGTCAGACCAAAGCTGATTACGATCGCCGTAAGGATCAGCGCCTGTGGTATGGGATCTGCATAGATGTCTGCAAAAACCTTTAGGTCTGCTTCAATAATAGGAGGCTTCCCCTTGGTAATGTTTCCGAGCAGGAAAATGAGGATATTGGTACCGTTACCCAGCAGCATAATACCCAAGAGGAGACGTACCATGCTCCTTCGCAGGATCAGGTAGACGCCTGCCGCATAAAGAACCCCGATGAGCACCACTAATAATAACTCCATATCAATGTGTGTATAGGGAAATGGTAAACAGAATGGTTAATACGACACCGATCACAACCAGGTAAACACCCACGTCAAAGAACAGAGCGGACCCGATCATACCAATGACCGGAATAGGTTGGTCAAACCAGAGCCCGGTCATTACAGGCAAGCCAAAAAGCACCGGGAGAAACATAGAAACACTTGCGATGATCAAGCCTATGGGTATCAGCGTGAGCGGTTTATACCAGAGTAACTTCATCGTATTATCAGTGCCGTAAGCAAAGCTGTGCAGTACAAATGCAATCGAGGCCACAAGCCCCCCAACGAAACCTCCACCGGGGTAATAGTGTCCTCTAAGCAGGAGAAATACGGAGAATAAAAGCAGTATAGGCAGCAGATACTTGGCTGCTGTTTGTAATATAGGGCTTCTCATATTATTCTTTTTCGGAGGCTTTCAACCTCAGTTTTAGTAAGCTATATACACCCAGTGCGGCAATGCTCAGTACTACAATTTCAAACATAGTATCGACACCACGGAAATCTACAAGGATCACATTCACCACATTCTTTCCTTTCCCTAGCTCGTAGGCAAACTTTCCGTAAAAATCACTAATCTCTATTTTCGTAGGTACCTGCAGGACCTTGATAGCAATCAAAGACAAAATTGCGCCGAAGCTGATAGCCACACATGCATCTCTCACCACTGTTGCCCGGTTGTTGGTCGAGAAGTTGAGAAATGATGGCAGGTTGAACAGCACGAATACAAACAGCACCACCGTTAGTGTGTCTATTGTAAATTGGGTGATAGCCAGGTCGGGAGCACTGTAAAATACGAACATCAGACATATCGCATAGCCGACTACGCTCGTGCCTACTACGGCTGTGAGCCGGGATGATGTAGTCACCGTCAGCACCAGTGCACCGATCAGAATGAGCACGTTAATTGCCTCATAGAATGTGATGGGCGATAGCTGATCATAGTCGATATAGATGGGGCCTCCAATCAATAGCTCATAGATCAGCAGAGCCTCTGCGAAGATAATGATCTTGAAGAGATAAGACCGCAGAAACCCATTGTGAAAGAAGTTTGTGTAAAGCTCAGACAGCCGCATAAACGTGGCCGAAAGCTTGCTAAAGACCGTTTGTGGGGACCAAACCTGAAAGCGCTCCAGCAACTGAAGCTTTCGTTCGCTGGGCTTATTTGCCAGGTATAAGATAGTACCCGCGAGCAGCGTTCCGATACTAAGCAGGAGCACCAGATTGAATCCGTGCCATATCTTGAAATCGGTCACAACAGATGTTCCAGTCATGGTGCTGATGACCGAGTTTACCATATAGCCGCCTACAATCCCAGGAAAGCAGCCGAAAATGAAAGCTGCTACAGCCAGAATCAGCGGTGGAACCCACATCGTAACATGGGGCAAGTGCACGTCCCGGAAAGCTGGATTTAGATTTCCGGTAAAAGGTTTGATCCCGGCCATAAAACCCGCAGCGACGAGACTCATATTGGTAACTATTGCTGCAATGGTTAAATAAAGTGCAAACTGTTCATCGGCGTGCAAGGTCGCCTCATAAATCAGGTCTTTTCCGACGAAGCCCAGAGACAGGGGCAGACCCGCACTTGAGAGCGCCGCCAATAATCCCGCGAAGAAAACCGGCGCCAACACTTTCCGTAAGCCTGAAAGCTGCGTCAGTTCCCGCGTGCCCGTCTCATGATCAATGATGCCCGTTACCAGAAATAACGTGGCCTTATAAAGGGCATGTACCAATATGAATGTGCAGGCAGCGACGAGCGCTTCTTCTGTTCCCAAACCAATCAGGAAGGTCAATATGCCGAGCGCTGATATAGTCGAATATGCCAGCACGCCTTTTAAATCCGTACGGAAAAGAGAGTGAAAGGCAGAATATATCATTGTAAATCCACCAACAGCCATCAGGGTCCACGACCAGGCTTCGGTTCCGCCGAGTACAGGCGTGAACCTGGCCAGCAAGAAGATCCCTGCCTTAACCATCGTTGCCGAGTGCAGATATGCTGAAACAGGCGTGGGTGCTTTCATCGCTCCGGGAAGCCAGAAATGAAAAGGGAATTGAGCCGATTTAGTGAAAGCTCCAATAAACACCAGCGCAATAATGATGGGGTAATAGGCGTGATTAGTGATCAAATCCGAAGAAACAGTCAACTGAGTGATTGAGTACGTTCCCGCTACCTGACTAGTCAGAATTAATCCGGCGAGAAGAGCGAATCCGCCCAATCCCGTCACGCTCAATGCCCTGATCGCACTTTTTCTTGACTCGACATTTTCATTGTTAAACCCAATCAGGAAAAACGAACTGATGCTGGTAAGCTCCCAGAACACGAAGAGCAAGAGAATGTTATCTGATAACACGACGCCCAGCATGGCCGACATGAACAGACAAAGGTAAGCCAGAAAGCGATCCTGGTAGATGTGGCCCTTCAAATACGAACTGGCATAAATGAAGATGATCGATCCGATACCTGTAATCAGCAGTGAAAACAGAAGCGAAAGCCCATCCAGGCTAAAGTCAAAATTAATCGACAGAGATGGTACCCATTCCACACTTTCCCTGATGGTATTTCCTTGACTTATATAGGGAATCTGCGCAGCAAAATAGCTAAACAGAATTATAGGCAGCACCGCCAGTCCGAGGCTCCATTTAGATCGGAAAAATCTCCCAAATGGAATGAGGAGACACGATGTGATTAATCCTGACAGTACAATTAATAGCATGTAGTCTTGTTTGATTTTGTATTCGGAATCACCCCAAAATATAAAGAATTATCCGGTTTTTGGGTCTTTTCTGCCCAGAAAAGGATAATTCTCTAAAATTGTTACTTTTTATCAAGCAAGAAAAATGCTCTGAATAGGGGGACGTAAATCAGGTCGGAGTCTCTTCCATCCTGAACTTCAAGAGCTATCAGGGATTTACGAATGAGGTAGATACATTGGTAATCTTCCATCCCTTTTTCGTATTGGCCAGCGAGAGAAAATTCACTTTGCTGAAAGTGTCATACTTCAACGTTACCTTCACGATAGCCTGTGCTGCATCTATCTCCATAATCTTATAGTCGGAAGAGCAGTTCTGATGAATCCCCTCGTTGTTTTTTAAAGAACTGAGCGTTTCATAGCGACTAAACCGGATGATCTTTTCACCTTGTGTAAGAGTGAATTTGGCATCACTCTCCAGAACGTCTGAGAGACCCTTTACTTTTCCATGGGTGACAGCCTCAATGTAGGTTTTTACCGCGTAATCCATTTTTAGCTTCTCCGTGTTGTTTTCGTCTTTCCCGAAGGAACTTAATGAGATGATGAACAGAAATGCTGTGGTCAGAAGTTTGATAGTTTTCATTGCCTTAGTTTTGATGTTTATCGCTTTTGTTTGATTTGTTGTCTCAAAACTACGGGCCGGCATGCTGCTTTTAAATGCCAAAAAGGCCAATGGCCATGGCTTTTCGGTAAAAGCCCCAATGTCGTCGGTAAGTCGCTTCAGAACCGCTAATAAACAGAAAAGGCCCGTAATGGGCCTTTTCTGTTACAAAGAGAAAAACTAAGAGAAATTATCTGCTGGGAGGCACGGTAGATCCGCTTCCTGAACCTGTTCCAGTACCTGAACCTGTTCCTGTTCCAGTTCCGCTACCCGGAGATGTGGATGTACCAGTTCCGGTTCCCGGATAGGTTGTTGTTCCGGTGCCTATTCCTGATCCCGGGCTTGGGTTTGTACCTGTTCCTACTCCTGTACCTGTACCCATTCCGGTTCCAGGTGAAGTGCTTGTTCCGCTACCAACCCCGGTTGGCGCACCCGTTCCAGGATAGGTGGTAGTTCCTGTTCCTACTCCCGTTCCAGGTGATGTTGTTGTTCCTGTTCCTACTCCTGTTCCAGGTGATGTTGTTGTGCCTGTTCCCACTCCTGTTCCAGGCGATGTTGTTGTTCCTGTACCGCTACCAACCCCTGTACCATTCCCTGTACCGGTTCCCGGAGTTACACCTGTTGCAGATCCGGGTGATTGGTTTCTGCCACTGTCCGTACCAGTGCCGCTGCTTCCGCTTCCGCTGGTGCCATTGGTAGTACCTACGCCTGTAGTGCGGTCGCTTTTACCGGATTTCTTTTTCTTTCCGGTTTTGCCGGTGTCATTTTGATTCGTTCCTACGGATGATCCCTGATTGCTGGTGCCGGTCGTGCCGGTCTGAGCAAATCCTTCGCTGAACATGAAACACGTGAACGCGAAGCTCAGTAAAACACATACTTTTTTCATAATGCTTTTCTTTCTTTAGGTAAGGTAAATGAATTGTTAATGCACTTTATGCAATTGCGATGCCGCAGATCTGCTGAAAGGAATTTTAAGCAAAGGTTAATGCGCTTGCCTGAGAAGCCTATTCATGTTTTTAAGATTAAAAAACGCGACTATAAATTCCGGCACTATCCGCTAATCTGGACAGATGGTGTTAAATTTCTGAACACTATGTGGTTTAATGAGACATCTTCCTCGCGCGCCAACAACAAACAATTAGAAAACAAAATGCATACTCCGGCTATTTATCTCCTACTGAAAACAGATATGGAATACAGACAACTTAGCAATTCAGGCCTCAGACTACCCGTCCTGAGTTTCGGTACGGCCACCTTCGGAGGTGGAAATGAGTTCTTCAAAACCTGGGGAGCCACGCAGGTGGAGGAAGCCAGTTACATGCTCAATCTCTGCCTTGATGCAGGCGTTAACCTCTTCGACACGGCAAACACCTATTCAAACGGGATGTCTGAAGAGATCCTCGGCAAGGCTGCCAAAGGCCTGCGTAACCGCATGCTTATCTCTACGAAGGCATCCTTCCCCATGTCCGATCAGGTGCACGACTACGGATCTTCCCGCCACCACCTTATCCGGGCGTGCGAAGACAGCCTGCGCAGACTGGATACGGATTATATTGATATTTACCATATGCACGGCTTCGACGCGAATACGCCAGTAGAGGAGACTTTGAAAACCCTTGAGAACCTGGTGCAAAGTGGAAAGGTGAGGTATATTGCATGTTCTAATTTTTCGGGCTGGCATCTGATGAAATCGCTCTCGGTGTCGGAGCGCTACGGCTGGGCCAAGTATTCGGCCCATCAGGCCTACTATTCACTGCTTAACCGTGATTTTGAGTGGGAACTTATGCCATTAGGTGTTGATCAGCAGGTGGATACAATTGTCTGGAGCCCCCTGGCGAGCGGGTTGCTCAGCGGGAAGTATCGACGAAATCAACCCTTGCCACCGAATGCACGTGTTACACAGGGAGGCAGCCCGGTCTCAAGCGGTACGGTTGATTATCAGCGCTTGTATGACATTATTGAACTCATGGATGAACTGGTGGAGGAAACCGGCAAGTCGCACTCACAAATCGCCCTGAACTGGCTTCTCCAGCGTCCAACTGTTGCCAGTATTATTATCGGTGCACGCAATGAAGAGCAGCTGAAGGAGAATCTCGGCTCGATAGGATGGAAGCTTACTGTAGAGCAGGTGATGCGTCTGGACCGGGTCAGCGAGGCGTTTCCGGCCTATCCTTACTGGCACCAGCGTCAGCATGCGATGCTGAACGCCGCACCAAAGCTTTATCCCTGACAGGTGGGAATACTTGTGCTACGATCTACTTACTGGTTGACAGCATGAGCACGTGAACGGATGATGTTGCTAACTCTATACATCATCCATATTCCCAGCAGCGATATGAGCACCACGGCGTAGCCTACAATGTTATAGTTCTCAAGCGGACTGAACTTATCTTTCTGCATAACGATCATACCTGCCACGGCTGCTGCCAGGCCGCCGGCTATCTGTTGCAGGGAAGAGTTGATGCTCATGAAGGCTCCACGATCGTGTGGCTCAGGGACGGCACTTGTGAGGGCCGACGAAGGTACCATCCGGCTCAGAATACCCATCATCATCAAAATATTGAAGACGACTACCCACACAAAAGGGGTAACTGAGAGATTGGTGTAAATAACACAGACTAGCATGAGCCAGATTGATGCAAAAGCAAACAGCTTAAATTTGTCTATGCGGTCGCTCATTTTACCGATCAATGGCATTATCACAAGCGAGCTGATCCCCGAAATCATGAACAGCAACGGAAGCTGCTCCATAGTAACATTAAGATTGTTGATGGCGAACGCGCTTCCAAAGGGCATCATCATGAAGCCTCCCAAAGATAGCAGGGCAGTAGCTCCGAAGCCGATGCGGTACTCCGCTTTTCCCAAAGTATGCCAGAGGTGCAACAAGGCTGATTTATCATGCTGTACCCCCAGGTGCCCCGTAACCGGCTGAAGCCTGAAAAGGATCAAGGCAAAGATGATCAGGGCTACCGCCGCGACCATCAGGAAAGGTGCTTCCCAACCCAGGTGAGTCGCTATATACAAGCTGATCGGAATACCCAGGACCTGACTGGCACCAAATCCCATCTGGATAAACCCCATCACTCTTCCTCTTTGCTGCAAGGAGAACAGGTCGGTGATGATTGCCATGGAAATGGAGCCGATCACGCCTCCAAAGAGGCCGGTGATGATGCGCGCGAGAATTAGCGTGAGATAGGAGTTGGCCAGACCGCAAAATATCGTTCCCACAATAAAGCCGGAATAGAAGAAGATCAGTAGTTTTTTGCGGTCGTAACGGTCAGCGAAGCCTGCCGTAAGGAGTCCGGAAATGCCCGCACTAAAGGCATAAGCCGATACCGCGAGTCCAAATGCGGAAGGCTCCAGGGCGAGCGATTTCATCAACATATCACCTAAGGGAGACATAACCATGAAATCGAGTATGACCGTGAACTGCGTGATCGCCAGTACGAAGATGACGAATTTCTGGTAAGCGCTGAAGGTTGAAGTTTCTGCAGTTATCATATCTGATGATCCTTGTTATTCCTGATAAGGGATGCCCTAAGCCTGCCGGTGACTTGCACAGCACATCCTTCTGGTTTACTAGTGGGTAGAGCCAGGTCATGGCGGGAGCAGTGTGGCTGCACTTTGAACATCACCCGAAGCTAACCTCAGAAAGCGCTGGCCAAGTATATAGTGATTGCTTTCTCATTGCTATAGCATGGTCTCTCAACACCTGCAAAGCCGGATCTACCACTCGTCTTTTTTCGTCGGCTTTGTTGCGTTGGCCATGAAACTTTTTACTGAACCAAGTGTCGACTTGCCAAACTTATCTGCCGTGATCAGGATGGTTTTGGCAGAGAAAAGCTGCGTTCTTTCCAGGGAGGTCAGCTTACCGAACGTGTATGTATCCGGAACCTGGTTATAGTATCTCTCAATCGGATTGGTAGACGATGGGATGTATGATTTGCCCATTCGGGCAGCAATGTTTTCGATCTGGAAAGACGTGAGGACCAACCTGTAACGTCCTTCTTTGATAGAAAATTCTATCTTCATATTTTGATAATACTTTTTCGGTACCAATACGCCGAGGGTTTTGACGCTATACTTCTCCTCGGTAGATCCTTCTGCAATAATGGTTCCCGCATCTTTATCCTGCAGTTTGATTACTCCGGTATCGTTTTTGAAGGCTTCGCCGATCCAGGCAAGTGCCTGGTTGTATAGTTGTTCCTTCGTTGCTTTAGGCTCTTCGCCGATCAGCGTATAAGTGATTTTTTTATCGTCGTTGAGCGGGATGTTCTTTTTGTTGAAGGGGATGTCCGTGTCTTGCGCACGAACGGTATTCAAAATAAGAACTGACAGGGCTAAAAAGAAAAGTTGTTTCATGATATTGATTAAGGGGGCAAAAATAGTAAAATCTCACCGGAGCCCCATGACCGGGGGCAAGATGTGAAGTTCCTGCGGTGCGTACGAGAATAAACGCCCCGCAAATTCTCTTATTGCCAAAAAAGATGTAAATTTCTCGGGTCATTTAACGATTCGACAATATGCAACTTAAGAACCTATCTTACGCGGCGGCAGCTGCGGCTCTTATGACGTTTGGGGCATGTAACAACGAGATGCCCAGCAGTTCGCAAAAATTTATCGATGTTGCGGGCCTGGATTCGTCCGTTGCGCCTGGAGATAATTTTTTCAAATATGTCAATGGAAAGTGGATCGATACGGCCGTCATTCCATCTACACAGACCAGCACGGGTTCATTCAATGAGCTATACAACAAGACCAGAGACAATCTAAGGAAGCTGCTTGAAGATGCAGCTAAGGCAAAAGCCAATAAAGGAACAGTAGAGCAGAAGGTGGGTGATTTCTACGCTTCGGGTATGGATTCCGCGGCGATTGAAAAGCGCGCTTACCAGCCCGTAGAACCCTATCTGAAAAAAATTAATGCGATCAGCAATGCTCAGCAATTGATGCGTTACGAGGCGGAAATGGAAAAGCAGCAGGCTTCTGTTTTCACGAGCTTTTATGTTGGGGCTGACGAAAAGAACAGCTCTACAAATATCCTGACCCTGTACCAGGCGGGGCTCGGTTTGCCGGACCGCGACTATTACATGAAGAAAGATGCGGAGACAAAAGCGATTCAGGAGGCGTATAAAAGGTGCCTTGCCCAGCTGTTTACACTGACAGGTACCCAGGACTCTGTTGCTGCCAAACAGGCGGAACTGGTATACAAATTCGAAGAAGACCTCGCCAAGAGCCACCGTACCAATGTGGAACTTCGCGACCCGCAGAAGAACTACAATAAGTTTGCCGTGGCCGACCTGGACAAAAAGATGCCGGTTTTTAAATTGGGGTCTTATCTGAAAAACCTGGGAAGTAAAACCGATTCGGTAAATGTAGGTCAGCCGGCCTATTATGAAAAGGTGAACGAACTATTAAAAACCGCTCCGATTGATACGTGGAAGTGGTATCTGAAGGCACATCTTCTCCGTAACTACTCTTCGGCTTTAAGTACTCCATTCGTGAATGCAACGTTCGAATATAGCAAAGTGCTTTCAGGACAGAAGCAGATCAAACCACGTTGGGAGCGGATCTACAGAAGTACTGACGCGCATCTGGGTGAGCTACTTGGGCAGCTGTACGTGAAGAAACACTTTACAAAAGACGCGAAGGAAAGAATGATGGACCTGATCGACAATCTGGAAAAAGCATTCGACACCCGTATAACGAACGTCGACTGGATGAGCGATACAACAAAGAAAGTGGCCAAAGAAAAGCTGCACGCCATTATTAAAAAGATCGGCTATCCGGATAAGTGGAGAGATTACGGAAAGCTGGAAATCGACAGGGGCAACTATTTCGAAAATGTTGTGGCTTGCGACAAAGCTGACTTCGACTACAATATGGCTAAAGTGGACAAACCGGTCGACAAAGATGAATGGGGAATGACTCCTCCAACCATCAATGCCTATTATAATCCAACCATCAATGAAATCGTGTTTCCTGCGGGAATACTCCAGTTTCCTTTCTTTGAGCTGAGTGCAGATGATGCCGTGAATTACGGTGCCATCGGAATGGTGATCGGACATGAAATGACCCATGGATTTGACGATATGGGCGCCCAGTACGATAAGTCGGGTAACCTGAAGAACTGGTGGGCCCCCTCTGATAATCAGAAGTTCCGGGCGAAGTCTAAGCAGGTCATTGATCTGTACAACAGCTTTGTGGTGATTGACTCCATGCGTATTAATGGGGCTCTTACCACCGGTGAGAACATGGCTGATATCGGCGGAATCGCGATCGCCTATGATGCATTTAAGCTGACTAAGCAGGGACAGGATACAACCAAAATCGACGGTCTGACTCCCGATCAGCGCTTCTTCATTGCTTATGCGCAATCATGGAAGGAAAAGATTGAGGATAAATCGCTGAGACTTCAGTTGAGTACAGATCCGCATTCCCCTGCGGAGTATCGGGTTAACGTCCCTTTAATGAATTTCACACCTTTTTATAAAGCTTTTAATGTTCAGCAGGGACAAAAGTTGTTCCTTCCTGAAGATAAACGAATTAAGATCTGGTAAAAATGTACAGGCACTATGCTCCTGCATGGTGCCTGTACATTTTTTGCCATGAAAAACCAACCAATTATGAACGCAAAGTTATTAACCCTTGTACTTCCATTTGTATTTCTTGGTTCCGTGTCAGCACAGGAAAAGCCTCTTCAGGCCTTTCCTTTATCGGCAGTACGCCTGACAGAGAGTCCATTCTTTAAAGCCCAGCGCACCGACTTAAACTATATCCTGTCCATGAATCCCGACAGGCTGCTTGCTCCTTATCTCCGGGAAGCCGGTTTTACTCCTTTAGCACCAAGCTATGAGAACTGGGAGAACACCGGACTCGACGGTCACATAGGAGGTCACTATATCAGTGCTTTGGCGGATATGTACGCTGCCACCGGCGATAAAGAGATCCTGCGTAGGTTGAATTATATGGTCGACTGGCTCGACAAATGTCAGCAGCGAAATGGGGATGGGTATGTAGCCGGTATCCCGGGTGGAAAGGCTATGTGGAAAGATATTGCATCGGGTAAGATCAAGGCCGCCAGTTTTTCCCTGAACGACAAGTGGGTGCCCTGGTACAATATTCATAAGACGTATGCCGGGCTCAAAGATGCGTATCTGATTGCCGGGAATGAGCAGGCAAAACGGGTGCTCTTGAAGTTGTCAGATTGGTGTGTGAATCTGGTTTCGAATCTGAGTGAAGAGCAGATGCAGGACATGCTACGTTCCGAACATGGGGGCATGAATGAGATCTTTGCAGATGTGTACGAGTTTTCGGGTGATAAGAAATACCTGACGCTCGCGCGCCGGTTCTCTCATCACGCCATTCTGGATCCCCTGTTGCAGAAGCAAGATAAGCTGAATGGCATCCATGCCAATACGCAGATTCCTAAAGTGATCGGCTATATGCGTGTGGCCCAGGTTGACCATGACGATAGCTGGCGTGATGCTTCGCGCTTTTTTTGGGAAACCGTAGTGGATCATCGTACTGTTTCGATCGGTGGTAATAGTGTAAGCGAGCATTTCAACCCATCGGGAGATTTCTCGTCGATGATTGAATCGAAAGAAGGCCCTGAGACCTGCAATACCTACAATATGCTGAAGCTCAGTAAAGAGCTTTTTCTGAACGACCGCTCAGGTAAGTATATGGATTTCTATGAGCGTGCGCTGTACAATCATATCCTTTCTTCGCAGCATCCCGATAAGGGGGGATTTGTGTACTTTACGAGTATGCGGCCAAACCACTACCGGGTTTACTCTGAATCCCAGCAGGGATTCTGGTGCTGTGTGGGTTCAGGATTGGAGAATCATGGGAAATACGGAGAGATGATCTATGCTCATGATGATCAGGATCTGTTTGTGAACCTCTTTATACCTTCTACGCTGAGCTGGAAAGAGAAAAATCTATCCGTCACGCAGCTTACGAATTTCCCATACCAGGAGGAGACGAAATTATTAATCAATCTCAAGCGGCCACAGGAGTTCGGGCTTCAGATCCGCGTTCCTAAATGGGTGCCCGAAGGTTCGATGAAAGTACTTGTGAATAATCAGGAAGTTGCCGTAAGCGGCCAGAAGTCTAACTATGCTTCAGTAAAGCGTCGCTGGAAGAGCGGGGATGTGGTTACAGTACGCCTCCCAATGGAAACGCGGCTGGAGCAGCTGCCAGATGGATCCCCGTGGGTTTCCTTCGTACATGGTCCGGTTGTTCTTGCCGCCGCCGATCAAACGACGGATTTGCCGGGTTTGAGGGCGGATGGAAGCAGGATGGGACATGTGGCCAACGGACCGCTGTATCCGCTTGATGAAACGCCCTTCGTGGTGGGAGACATGAAGTCGGCAGCTTCGGCTCTAAAGCCAGTATCGGGAAAGTCACTTTATTTCACTGCGTCTGATATTATTTCATCGGACAAATTTCGTGATCTGCAGCTGAAGCCTTTCTATGAAATTCATGATGCACGATATATCGTCTACTGGCCAATCAGTTCAAAAGCAGGTCTAGCCGAGATGAAAGCGGCACTGAAAGCTTCTGAAACGCAGAAGATGGAAACAGAAAAACGGACGATTGACCGGCTTAATCCTGGTCAGCAACAACCGGAATCTGATCACGGCTTCAAGGGAGAAGACACCGAGACAGGCTTGCAGAGTAACCGGCAGTTCAGGAATGCAAAGGGCTGGTTTAGCTACAATTTGAAAAATCCGGGGGGAGATGCACGAGTACTTCGCCTGACCTATTACGGTAAAGATAGCGGCAAAAAGTTTGATATCTATTTGAACGGCATTTTGATAGCTTCTCAGGAGCTTAAAGGAGAGAAGGGAGACCGGTTTTTCGATGTGGACTATGAGCTTCCAAAAAGTCTCCTTCAGAACTCAAAGGAAGGTTTTACCGTAAGATTTGTTGGAAAAGAAGGATCAAAAACAGGCGACATTTACTTTCTTAGATTGCTCCGGTAGACTGTAACTATCAATCAGTCAGTAGTAAATACCTGCTTGTTCGTATAAACACGTGTTTTAAATACTTATTTGTATGCGGCAAAACTATTTTCTGGAAAATTCATTATCAGTTTACAAATAACCTAATGAACTATCTATGAAATACAAAATCTTAGCAGTACTTGCAGTGGCGGGGGTGTCATTTGCAAGTTGTGGGTCCAACAATAAAAACAGTGCGGACTCTGACACATCTATGATGGAGAACTCTTCGATGGACACCGTTGGAGGTACATCAACGATGACTGATTCTATGAGCACCGACAACAGTGGGGTAACATCCGGCTCAGGATCAGCGACAGGTGAAGGCAGCACTACTGGCGGCAGCGGAACAGGAACAAATGGCTCAGGAACGGGAACTGGGACTGGCACCGGATCAGGTGGTTCTGGGACCGGCACTGGGACAGGTACTGGAGGTTCTGGTAGTGGAAGTGGAACAGGGACAGGCGGTGCCGGATCGAATGGCAGCGGATCTGCTCCAACTCCAAGATAACGACAGACAGGCTGCAGGTCATTTAACTTGCAGCCTTTATACTGTGTTCGACTTCAGTTCAATGTTTTCAACCGGCTTTGCAGCTGGTTTTTTTGTATAAAGCAATGCTCGCATGATGCTGATCCTGCTCATCGTGACTCCGAAAATATCGCCTGAATTCGTTATGTGCCCGGAATCCTCGTGAAAGGTCGTTCAGATATCCCGGACAGCTCAGGCGATATCTCATACTTGAATTTTTTTGCTCGGGGCTTGTGCCGGGGGAATCTACCGAATCAGATAAACGCAAGCGATGGTCTCGCTAACTGGAAAATTCCGCTAGACTTGGCCAAACGCTCCGTTTCAAATACGAATGCCTGGCAAAGACCATGTTCAAACGTGTTTTTCAAGCGACGAACCCGCCCAGATCAGGGTATTTTTACCCTTGAGCAAGGTATTACAGATTATAACGGTTAATTTCGCCCATGTCATATATCAAGATCACGAAGAGATTCCAGGATCTCAGTCTCGAACAGCTGTACCAGATACTGCACCTTCGCAATGAAATCTTCATTGTGGAGCAGAAGTGCGCCTACCAGGATCTGGATCACCTGGATGAGCAATGTCATCACTTCATGATGTATGATGAAGGGAAGCTGATCGCCTACGCACGGATTATTCCTCCCGGTATCGCTTACCCGGAGGCTTCCATCGGCAGGATCGTTACTCATGCGGGTTACCGGGGTAAAGGGGTAGGTGCGACGATGATGAAGCTCATCTTATCGGACGTGGAGGATCTTCTGGGAAACCGGCCAATCAAGATCGGTGCACAGTTATATGCAGAAAAATTTTACGAGAAATTTGGCTTTATTAGAAGCAGCGAGGTATACGATGAAGATGGCATTGATCATATCAAGATGATTAAGTCTTTCTGATATACCGCCTATGGTTTCTTTTCGTTATAGTAGTAGACAAATGAATAACACATCAGCTGGGCCGATGACAGAAATTTACATCAAAAATATGGTTTGTCCGCGTTGTATAGCAGCAGTCAGGCAGACTTTCGAAGAACGTGGATATCCGGTTGAAGAGATAACTCTTGGCTATGCCAGGCTGGGTAATGAGCTTGGTACATCAGAGATTGAGGCCGTTAGCGTCGCACTCCGCGAGCAGGGGTTCGAATTGCTGGATAATGGCAAGAATCGACTGATTGAGGGGATTAAAACACTTGTGATCGATCAAATTTTTCATCAGAACCCGGCTGAGCGGAAGTGGAATTGGTCGGCTCAGATTGCAGATGCACTTTCTCATGACTACAACTACCTGAGTACACTTTTTTCGGCTAACGAGGGAATTACGATTGAGCAGTATATTATCCGCCAGAAAACGGAACGGGTGAAAGAGCTGCTCTGTTATGATGAACTCAATTTGAAGGAAATATCTTATATGCTAGGCTATAGCAGTGTAGCCCACCTCTCATCTCAATTTAAGCGTGTAACATCATACACGCCCACTCAGTTCAAGGCAATGAACCAGAAAAGAAACAGTCGTATTCATCTGGACGCCGTGTAAATGTTCTAACTCTATGAAATATTATAAGATCATTTTTGCATTGGTCCTAATCGGATCTGTCTGCTCATGTGGAGTTAAGACACAAGTTAGTCAGCTGGAGGCACTTCAGCATTGTGTTTTTAAAGTTGATGCGATTGATAGTGTTTATTTAGCTAAGCAGCCTGTAGATAAGTTGGTGGGAAATGGTGGTTTCAACATGTCGCGCGCTCCACAACTGGCGCTTGCGTTCTTTCAGCAGGAGGTGCCCCTCAAGGCCCGTCTTGATCTTGGTATCGCCAATCCGGGGAGTCAGGATGCGGGGATCAACGATTTCGAATACATCCTTCTTGTTGGAAATTATGAGTTGCTCAGGGGCGTCTATGAGCATTCAATTCTGGTTCCGGCGAACGGGGGGCGAATCTCTGTTCCGTTTCCGATAAATACAGATATTTATCCGGTGATTTCCAAGCCGGAGAATCAGCGACTGCTATCAGACTTCTTTTCTTTGAAGAAAGATACAGCGGTGACGATTACGCTTAAGGTGAAGCCTAACATTATCGTAGCCGATCAAAAAGTATCTTACCCGGGATATATCGACATCAAAAAGCAGCTGAGTAACCGGGAGGTACTCAGTTACCTTCGCTAAAGCATTATTTTCTAACGATCAGAATTGGTATTCTGACACGGTGCCTGACTGCATTGACAGTGGTTCCGAAGACCATGTCTTTCATGGCTTGATGACCATGGGCACCCATCACCAGCAGGTCCAGATGATTCTCCCTGGCAAGCCGGGAGATAGCGCGTGCCCGGTCTCCGTAGCCTATTCGGGTTTCCGCCTTGTACCCAAGTTGCTCCAGGTTTAGCCTGTAAATCTCCAGATTTTCGGCATCGCTTTTTGTCTCGTAGTCCATCACCGTGTCGCCATGATAACGGGCTCCTGCGGTTTCCACGATGTGGATAAGGAAATACATAGCGTTTTTACCCCCCTGCATCAATGCATGTTCGATAGTTGCTTTATCGTACTTGCTGAAGTCGACAGGAATGCCAACGGCGTGATAAGATACGTTCTCAATACTCGGAATTTCAAGCGCTCTGCCATGCGGAACATTGGAGTTGATCATCATAGTCTGTTTTTTAAACAGCGGATGGAAGGAAACATAAAACAAGAGGAACACCACGGCGATTGCCAGTGGCACAATAAAGACGTACACCCACCAGTTGTTGCCCGTACTCATCCAGGAAGAGATTTCTTCGTAAACCAGCTTGATGTTGAGGGATACAATAATGATTGCGCTAAGCCAGGCGAGGACCTTTACCCAAGGCTTGATCGCGAACTCGCCCATCTTCTTTTTGTCGGACGTGAAATGGATCAGGGGGATGACGGCAAAGCCCAGTTGCAGACTGAGGACGACCTGGCTGAGAACAAGCAGCTCGCCGAGTGCGCCCTCTCCGAAATACAAAATGGTGAAGAAAGCAGGAACTATAGCCAGCAAGCGGGTGATTAGACGCCTGATCCAGGGCTGTATCCGCAGTTTGAGGTGACCTTCCATGATGATCTGTCCGGCCAGGGTTCCCGTTACGGTGGAACTTTGTCCCGCGGCAATCAGAGCAATGGCAAACAGGGCAGGGGCGAGTGATCCAAATATATTTTCAAGGAGTTTGTGAGCATCCTGGATCTCGGCAACCTGGAAGTACCCGTTCTTGTGAAAGGCCGTGGCCGCGAGGATCAGGATCGAAGCGTTGACGAAAAAAGCCAGGTTCAGAGCAACGCTCGTGTCGATGAGGTTGTACTTCAGCGATTCTTTGATGCCTTTGCTGGTCCTGTCAATTTTTCTTGTCTGGACCAAGGAGGAATGGAGATATAGGTTATGGGGCATTACAGTAGCCCCTATAATTCCGATTGCGATGTAGAGTGCGTCTCCACTCAGCATGGAGGGTTCCAATCCC
The DNA here is from genome assembly GCF_053551015.1 of Arcticibacter sp. NCBI lineage: Bacteria > Pseudomonadati > Bacteroidota > Sphingobacteriia > Sphingobacteriales > Sphingobacteriaceae > Arcticibacter > Arcticibacter sp. The sequence continues at coordinate 126,050 of NZ_JBMQOB010000021.1, forward strand.
GCCAGCACGTCTTTCATCTGGGGTTCGATAATGAACATTTCTGCCAGGAAGGAGAGGCCGACTATGAAAACCATAGACAGGATGAAGCTTTCCATGGCCTGCATGCCTTTGTTTAACAGGAATAGCAAGAGAACCGTATCGAGGATAGTGATGGATATGCCCCAGATCATGGGAAGCCCAAATAGTAGGTTGAGCCCGATGGCCATACCGATTATCTCCGCAAGGTCACAGGCAATGATGGCAATTTGTGCCAATATGTAAAGCGGGAAATTAGCCCAGCGTGGGTAAGCGTTTCGCGAAGCCTGAGCAAGGTCGAGGCCTTGGACAATACCCAGGCGTACGCTGAGCGACTGCAATAAAAGCGCGATCAGGTTGGACATTAATAGCACCCAGATCAATTTATATCCAAATTGGCTGCCTCCGGCGAGATCGGTGGCCCAATTACCGGGGTCCATATATCCGACACTTACAAGGTAAGCAGGACCCAAAAAGGACAGAAGTTTACGCCAGCCTTTTTTGCCGGCAGTGTTTACAGATGAATGTACTTCTCCAAGTGATTCGTTCATGTTTAAGCTGCACGTTAAGCAAACCTAATAAAAAAGATTAGATTACTCTAAAATAAGATTTCTTTGCAAATTGTTTTAAATTGGCGCCATAAATAAAACAATATGCCGTTCCAACCCGATAAAACAGATTTACAAATTCTCAAGCGTCTCCAGGAAAATGGACGAATCACCAACTTGCAGCTTTCGAACGAGATTGGTCTTTCTCCCGCGCCCACACTCGAGCGTGTAAGAAAGCTCGAGAATTCGGGAATGATCAAGAGCTATCACGCGGTCGTGGACGAAGAGGAGCTGGGGCTTGGTATAAAAACGTTCATTCAGATCCAATTAGACTTTCATCACAACAACACTATCCAGACATTTGTTGATGAAGTGAAAAAAATCGACGAGATTACGGAATGTCATCACGTGACCGGCGGCTGCGACTTCATCCTAAAGGTTTATGTGAAGGACATTAAGTCCTACGAGAAATTGATCATGGAGAAGATCGGCAAGATCCAAGTGGTGAAGACCTTCCAAACGATGATGATCCTATCAACCAGCAAAAAGGAAGCTGTGCTTCCCTTTCAATATTAAATCTGCCAGTCAATGGCCGTTTTTCCCTGATGCTCAAGTATTTCGTTGGTTCTGGAGAAGTGACGGCATCCAAAGAAGCCGTTGTAAGCGGAAAAAGGGGAGGGATGTGCAGCGCTAAGAATAGTGTGCTTTTCTTTATTGATAATCGGGATCTTTGCCTGAGCGTTTTTCCCCCAAAGCAGGAATATCAGTCCTGATCTTTTTTCAGATAGAGTTTTAATTACCTGATCGGTGAATATCTCCCAGCCTTGTTTCTGGTGAGATGCGGGTTGAGCCTTTCTGACAGTAAGCGTAGCGTTGAGGAGCAATACGCCCTGATCCGCCCACTTCGTCAGCTCCCCGTGGGAGGGCGCGACAAATCCGGGAATGTCGCTTTCGAGTTCCTTATAGATGTTTTTCAGAGACGGCGGGACTCCAACACCTTTTTGCACGGAGAAAGAAAGTCCGTGCGCCTGCCCATCTCCATGGTAGGGGTCCTGGCCGAGAATGACAACTTTTACCTGGTCGAAAGGTGTGTGGTTGAATGCATTAAAGATCAAGGAGCCTGGAGGAAAGATGACTTTTCCATCCTGCTTTTCTTTCTGAAGAAATACTTTGAGATCTTTCATATAGCTCTTTTCAAATTCTGGGGCCAGAACGTCTTTCCAGGACTCATTAATTAACACAGTCATCATTCTATATTTTTGGTTTTGGAGGCGAAATAAGCGATATTTGCAACCTATTTAAAAGAAAATACAAATATGCCAAATTTTGTCAGATTAATAATCGGCTTTGCTTTATTGGGGGCAGCTGTTGCCTTGATGTTCTTTAGCCATTGGGGATGGGGAGTTCTTGTAATTTTACTATCAATAGTGGTTTTTGTGACATTCTTCTTCAACGAGAAGATGCTGATAGCTCAGTATTATCTGAGAAAGGAGAATATGGAAGCATCAGAGAGCTGGTTGAAGAAGATCAAGAACTACGAAAGCGAGTTGCTGAAGGCACAGCACGGTTATTACCATCTGCTGATCGGACTTATCGAGTCGAGAAAGGCACCCTTACAATCGGAAAAATACTTCAAGAAATCACTTGCCCTGGGAATGACCATGGATCATAACATTGCCTTAGCAAAGTTGAGCCTGGCGGGCATTGCGATGGCAAAGCGGAATAAGAGGGAAGCAACCATGTACCTGCAGGAAGCGAAGAAAGCGGACAAGAATAAATTGCTTGCTGAGCAGATCAAGATGATGCAGGCACAGATGGGACAGCTGGATAAGCAGCAGGTTCAGACAAGGGGCTTCAGGCCGAGATAGGTCTTCTGCCTGCTACTTGTCGTCAAGGTGATCAAAGAGGCTGACGCGGTGATCGTTTGCGCGTTTGCTGATGATATCTTCTTCGTCTTCGTCGCGTAACTTCGGTTGGAAGAACGTTTCTGCCTGAATACGCTTAACAAGTGAGTTGACCAGAGAAAGATCAAAATCTTGTTTATTTAGTTTGATCAGATATTCGTTATCTGTTATTTCAATACTGGATAGATTCATAACCTTTAATTTTGCATCTAAAATAATAAAGCCCTGTAAATTTAGTATTTACAGGGCTTTATGTTTATGTTAAGCAGCGATGCGCCGGCCTATTCAAACCATTCCATCACCGCTTCTTTAGAAGGGATGGAGATATCAAGTTTAAGCTTCTTGCGCATTCCTCCGAGATCGTTGAACACCTTATTCGGATTGGCAGCCTTAAGTTCTTCAATCGTGTTGAATCCCATTTTAATCAATACAGGGACCCATTCTTCAGGTACACCTACCGCCACATAGTCGCTAACAGATGCTACCTTAAGTTTCTTTTCCGGACGCATCTGCGGGAAGAATAGAACTTCCTGGATGGTGCTTTGATTCGTCATCAGCATGACCAATCGGTCGATACCAATTCCTAAACCTGCGGTTGGAGGCATACCGTATTCAAGAGCCCTGAGGAAGTCTTCATCCATTGCCATAGCTTCTTCATCACCGCGGTTTGCCAGCAGGAGCTGGTCTTCAAAGCGTGCACGCTGATCAATAGGATCGTTCAGCTCTGAGTAGGCGTTTCCGATTTCCTTACCTCTTACAAAAAGCTCAAAGCGTTCAACAAGGCCGTCTTTGCTTCTATGTTTTTTGGCAAGAGGAGTCATTTCGATGGGGTAGTCGGTAATGAAAGTAGGCTGAATTAAGTTGGCTTCCACCTTTTCACTGAAGATCTCGTCGATGAGCTTGCCTTTTCCCATGGAGGTATCTACTTCGATGTTCAGGTCGCGGCATACCTGGCGTAATCCAGCTTCATCCATGGCTGAAACATCGATACCGGTGTATTTTTGTATGGATTCGAACATGGTCAGTTTCTCATACGGGCCGGCAAAATCAATCTCGTGCTGTCCGACGGTAACTTTCGCTTTTCCGTGGATAGCTAGCGCTATTTTCTCCAGGCATTCCTCCACCATTGACATCATCCATATATAGTCGCGGTACGCTACATATATTTCCATAGCCGTATACTCCGGATTATGCGTGCGGTCCATGCCCTCGTTACGGAACATTTTACCAAACTCAAAGACACCGTCAAAACCGGCAACAATCAGGCGCTTCAGGTAAAGTTCGTTTGCGATACGCAGGTACAACGGCATATCCAGTGTATTATGATGCGTCATGAACGGCCTTGCTGCTGCGCCCCCATGTATGGATTGCAGGATCGGCGTCTCAACTTCCATCCAGCCCTGGCTCTCGAAATAATTTCGCATGGTACTGATAACCTTGGAGCGATTGATAAAGATCTGTTTCAGATCCGGGTTAACAGTCAGATCCACATAACGCTGGCGATAGCGCATCTCGGGGTCTGTAAAGCCATCAAATATGTTCCCTTCCTCGTCGCGTTTCACCACAGGAAGTGGTTTAAGCGACTTTGACAACAGGGTCATCTCTGTCACGTGGATGGAGATTTCGCCGGTCTGGGTGGTGAAAACAAAGCCTTTCACGCCGATATAGTCTCCTATATCAAGCAGCTTTTTAAATACGGTATTGTATAAGGTCTTATCATCTCCAGGGCAGATATCATCGCGCTTGATGTACACCTGCATTCTTCCGGTTGAATCCTGTAACTCAGCGAAAGACGCGCTACCCATGATTCGTCGGCTCATGATCCGGCCGGCAAAGCTGATGTTCTTATAGGATGTTTTATCCCGTTCGTAGTTCTTCAGGATATCTTCAGTGGTGACGTTTATTTGATATGCTTCTGCGGGATACGGGTTGATCCCGAGATTGCGCAGTTGCTGCAGCGCCTCACGGCGTATAATTTCCTGTTCGGATAAGCCAATACTCATTCTTCGTAATTTTTGCAAATATAGATATTCGAGCCTAGTGTACCAATCTATGCGGGTTTTTACTCGTTAAAACTTTCCTCTGCGTAAAGCGTGTTGATGTCTTCAGCGTATTTGTTTTCGATGACCTTTCTCTTCGCCTTCAGTGAAGGTGTCATTTCACCTGCCTCAAGGGAGAAAGGATTGCGTTTGACTTTGAAGTTTTTGATACGTTCAAATTTTGCAAGTTCGTTTGAGAGTCTTTTGATATCTTCACCGATCCATGATATGACTTCAGGATCAGAGATAAACATTTCAGGATCTTCAAAATACGCTTCATTGAAGCCGAAGGCTTCCTGCAGGCCTTCTTTGGAGGGAACGACAATCGCGGTGATGTATTCACGTTTGTCGCCGATCAGAAAGATCTGCTCAATCTTCTGACTTTTCAGATAGGTGTTCTCGACGGGCGTGGGGTAGATGTTCTTGCCAAAGGAATTCACGAGAATATTCTTTATTCTGTCGGTAATCTTCAGGTTTCCTTTGTAGAACTGTCCGATGTCTCCGGTGTGGAACCAGCCATCCTGATCAATAACGAGGGCCGTTTCTTCTTCCTTGTTCCAGTATCCCTTCATTACACAATGGCCCCTCACGATGATTTCTCCTTCAGGAGAGATCAGATCTTCATCAAAGGTATGGTGTGTCTGGATGGTATGTATTTTCCTGGTGTCTGCATCCTGAATGCCCACTTCGATTCCCGGAATGATGCGGCCCACTGTGCCGTAAATTTGCCTGTCAAACTCTGTCACTGCCATTACCGGAGACGTTTCGGTAAGTCCGAAGCCTTCAAGTACCTTGATGCCGAGATTGCCAAAGAACTCGCCTACATTTTTAGGGAGTGCAGCACCGCCCGATATAAAGAATTTTAGATTTCCGCCGGTTTTCTCTTTTATTTTGCTGAATACAAGTCTGTCTGCAAGCTTTTGCTGGATGGACAGCAGGAGTCCCGCTGAACGGCCGGATTCTATTGCATTACGATATTTTTCGCCTGTGGCCAGCGCCCACGTGAATATGGCTGCTTTCGGCCCACCTCCTTGTGTTCCACTTTTAATGGCCTTATCATGAATACGCTCCAGCAAACGTGGTACGCAGGCCATGATGCTCGGTTTGACTTCTTCCATGTTTCGAGCCAATAATTCGAGACTTTGAGAGAATGCGATACGGGATCCTATGGTACAGCAGATATGGTACGTTGCGGTTCGCTCAAAAACATGTGAAAGCGGCAGAAAAGACAAAAATAGGTCGTCTTTGTTCACCACGGTAATCTGTTGCAGACTGGACTTCGCATTTTCCACAAAATTGGCATGTGTAAGCATGACGCCCTTTGGAATACCTGTGGTCCCGGAGGTGTAGATCAGGGCAGACAGGTCCGAGGGCAGAATGGCCTGCCTGCAGGCGTCAATTTGCTTTTTGCGACTGGACAGCGACTTTTTTCCTTCCTCGATCAGTTGTTTGAAGCCGATAACTCCGGCGTTGATGCTAATATCCTGGACGTGTTTCTCGAATGACTCAAAAGCGGGAATGATACGCTCGAGAGATGGACAGCAGTTAGCAATTTTCAGGATTTTCTTTAGTAGGAATACGGTTCCTACGATAATCGTTCTAATGCCGGCATCATTGATGATATATTCTATTTCGCTTTCGGTCAGTGTAGGGTAGATGGAGACATTTACAGCTCCTATCTGTTGCAGTCCCTGATCGTAGAAAATATAGGATGGTGAGTTTTCCAGAATTAATCCCAGGCGATCCCCCTTTTTAATGCCCATATCAAGAAAGTACGACGATATCGCGTCTGCATGGTCGAGCGTCTCCTTGTAGCTAATCTCTTTCCAGGAATCCCCGGATTTATGTAGGAGAAAAGTGTGCGTTTCGGGATGAACATTTGCGACTATATTCCGGAGCAGCGCGGGAACGGTATGGGGTTCGTTGATATGATGCATCTAAGTTCTATTGGTTGTCAAAACAATTTACATATATAATGACAGATATACAAAAAGGGGCTTTTAGGCCCCTTTTCCTCACAAAGATATTATTTTGTATTAAACTGAAAAACTTTCGCCACATCCGCATGTGCGCGTTGCATTCGGATTGTTGAAGCTGAATCCTTTTCCGTTCAGGCCGTCTGTGAAGTCGAGCTCAGTACCGGCAAGATATAGGAAGGACTTCATATCCAGGGCGATCTTTATTCCTTTATCTTCGAAGAACTGGTCGTCTGACTTGGCGGTATTATCGAAATCCATATTATAGGACAGGCCCGAACAACCTCCGCTTTGAACAGAAACCCTGAGGAAGTAGGACTCATCGTAACTGGACTCTTTGATCAGATCGTCGATTCTCGCTTTTGCTTTTTCTGTTATTGTTATCATTGTATTCGTTTCTTGATCATTAATTTAACAACGGGGGCAGTAAGTTGTTTTTCTGTATGTACCCCGCCCTTGTTTGTGTTATTTGTTAGTTATTTTCATCCTGAGCCATCAACCAAGCCGGTGATAAGGTTCTCAGATGATTGACTGCGTTTGTTATCTGTAAAGTAGCAAATTCTATCTCTTCTTCTGTATTAAAGCGGCCAATTCCGATCCGGATGGCTGAATGTGCGAGTTCATTGCTAAGTTTCATGGCGGTGAGCACGTATGACGGTTCAAGTGATGCCGATGTGCAGGCTGATCCGGACGAGACCGCAATGTCTTTCATAGACATCATCAGGGCCTGTCCATCCACATGCTGGAAGGCAATATTTAATACATGAGGTAGGCGTGGGGCATCTGCACTGGAGACGAGGCTATTGTCGATATTCCGTAAATTATTCTCCATCCTATCTCGCAGCGAAAGTGCCCTTTTTTGTTCGTGCTGCATTTCGGTGGCGCAGATTTCCGCGGCCTTGCCTACGCCCACGATCCCCGGAACATTCAGGGTGCCTGAACGCATGCCCCGTTCGTGCCCGCCGCCGTGGATAAGAGCGGAGGTAACAACCCGTGGGTTGCGCCGTCTTACATACAGCGCACCGATGCCCTTGGGGCCATATAGCTTATGGGCCGACATAGCTAGCAAGTGGATGCCATCATCTGTGACGTTTACCGGGATCTTGCCTACAGCCTGAGTGGCATCACTGAAGAAAAGCGTATTGTTTTCGGCAGCTAAGCGGCCAATCTCCCGGACAGGCTGGATGACGCCGGTTTCATTGTTGGCATACATGATGGCAATGAGGATGGTTTCGGGAGTGATCGCATCCTGAAGCGCGTCGATGTCGACCAGCCCATTCGCGTCTACAGGCAGGTAGGTGACGCGGCCTCCGATTTTCTCGATCTGTTTACAGGAATCGAGGACCGCCTTGTGTTCCGTAACGCAAGTAATGATGTGATTGCCCTTAGAACGATAGCTTTCAAATATTCCTTTTATAGCCAGGTTGACGGCCTCGGTTGCACCGGAAGTGAAAACGATCTCACTTGGATCAGCAGCAATGAGGCTGGCAACCTGCGCCCTAGCCTGGTCTACTGCTTCTTCTGCGATCCATCCGAAACTGTGGTTGTGGCTGGCGGCGTTTCCGAATTTTTGCGTAAAATAGGGCAACATCGCATCCAGCACCCGCGGGTCCACGGGTGTCGTTGAGTTATTATCCAAATAAATGGGAAGATTCATCGTATAGTGCCAGCTTTAGATGTGCAAAGTTAAGAAAACTTCGAGGGGAGCGATCTTGCGGGCGCCGGATATGATAATTATTTCAGTCATTTTTTTGACATAATCATTGTTTATTCTATATTTGCGACTTGAACCGGTAAGCGAAGTAGACAAAGTGAAATTTCATTTTGATGTAATAGAAATTTGTTCCATATTTGCGCCCTGAAAAAGTTTAGATCATGAAGGCTGATTTGCACCCAAAAAATTATAGATTAGTTGTTTTTAAAGACATGTCAAACGACTATTCTTTCATTACAAAATCTTGTATTGACACTAAGGAATCCATTAAATGGGAAGACGGTAATGAATACCCTCTTATCAAATTGGAAATTTCACACACATCTCACCCGTTTTATACCGGTAAGATGAAGCTGGTAGATACTGCCGGTCGTATTGATAAATTCCGTACTCGTTACTCTAAGAAGTAATATTTCTCAAAATATTTTGAAAGTCCCGGTTTACAGCCTGGACTTTTTTTATTTTTGCCCTAAATGACCGTTATCTTATTTGATGATTCTGCGCGCGATAATCTGTTGCCGCTGACGTTTACCCGGCCTGTCGCCTTGCTTAGAGTTGGCATTTTGACGATCGCAGAGAAGTGGGCGAAGCATCTTGGAAGTGACACTGCTTTTCTGACGGTAGCTTATCTTCAGGAAAAGTATCCCTATCATCAAAGTGCCGGTAGTCTGTTCATCAACGGATCCGTATGTCCCGATGAGCATCTGATTGAAGCCATTCAGTCACTTGAGACAGGCGAAGCTCTACATGCTTCAGATGTGTTGCTCGCCGTACGGGGGGCAGAGGCCCTTTCGGGCGTCCCCAATATCGATCTGGAAGGCTTCAAGTTGATCTCTTATTCCCGCAATTTTACACGTATCTTTTATCCCGAGCATATATTTTTGAATAATGAGCAGGAGATTGTACGTGACTTTAAATTGCTGACCCATAACAGGACCTCAGCGCCGCTCAGTTCAACCAATACCGTGCTGGGTGACCAGATATTTGCCGAGGAAGGAGCCGAGGCTGAATGCAGTACCTTCAATACATTGAAGGGCCCTATTTATCTTGGACGCAATTCGGGCGTCTGGGAGGGATCTATGGTCAGGGGCGCATTTGCCTTGTGTGAGGGAGCTCAGCTGAAGATGGGAACACGAATTTATTCCAAGACCACCATCGGTCCTTACTGCCGCATCGGCGGGGAAGTTAACAACGCCGTGATCATGGGCAATTCGTCAAAGGGGCATGATGGTTACCTCGGAAACTCTGTCATTGGCGAATGGTGTAATCTAGGTGCAGACACGAATAATTCTAACCTGAAAAATAATTACGCATCGGTGAAGCTTTGGGATTACTCGAACGAAACGTACCGCGACACAGCTCTGCAGTTTTGCGGGCTGATCATGGGTGATCATTCTAAGTGTAGTATCAACACGATGTTTAATACAGGAACGGTTGTCGGGGTGAGTTCTAATATATTTGGAGCTGGATTCCCAGACCACTTTGTGCCCGACTTTTCATGGGGAGGAACAGCAGGCTGTGCCGAGTACCGTCTGGATAAGGCCATCCAAACTACCGAGAGGGTGTTTGCCAGAAGAGAGAAGAACCTGGATCAGGTGGAGAAGAATATCCTTTCTGCTATATTTGAATTGACTAAACATTACAGAAACATAAAAAACTAAATTATGAGAAAGAAAATCGTTGCAGGAAACTGGAAGATGAACCTTGATTATACAGCAGCACTCAGTTTATTTTCGGAAGTGTTGAATATGGCAAGGGACGAAGTACGAGGTGAACAGAAATTAGTGGTATGTCCGCCTAGTCCTTACCTGCACAGTCTTAGTCAGATGGCTGGCCAGACCAGCAATGTCAGCATTGGTGCCCAAAATAGCCACCAGGCCGATGGCGGGGCTTACACAGGCGAGATAGCTGCCTCGATGGTGAAGTCTGTTGGCGCGGAATACGTGATTCTCGGACACTCCGAACGCCGGCAGTATTTCGGTGAAACGAATGAATTGCTCGCGGAAAAGACAAGAGCTGCTATCAAGGCAGGATTGAAGCCGATTTTCTGTATTGGAGAGACTTTAGAAGAAAGAAATGGCAATACGCACTTTGAAGTGATCAAAAGGCAGCTTACAGAAGGTGTTTTTGAGCTGAGTTCTGGCGACTTTTCTACCGTTGTACTGGCCTACGAACCCGTGTGGGCTATCGGCACAGGTGTGACTGCAAGTCCTGAGCAAGCACAGGAGATCCATGCTTTCATCCGTAAGGAAATTGAGGCGAGATACGGAGACGCTGTTGCTGAAGATACCAGCATTCTATATGGTGGAAGCTGTAATCCAAAGAATGCATCAGAACTGTTCTCTCAGTTAGATATTGATGGTGGACTAATTGGAGGAGCATCTTTGAAATCACGCGACTTCATTGACATTGCGAATGTTTTTAATAGCTAAGATTTGAATTACTACGAGTTTGTCTTTAAAATAGAACAAGGCGAAGAAGTTTATCGGGACCTGCTCATCCATTCATTGGGTGAAGCAGGTTTTGATACTTTTGAGGAGACCGATTCCGGCTTCAACGCATACATATCAGAGGGACTGGCAGAGGGTTTGGATGAGGAAATTCTTTTAAACCCGTTCAGGCAGACCCTTGCGTTTTCATATAAAAAGAATTTGATTCCACAGAAGAATTGGAATGAGGTATGGGAAAGCAACTTTGAACCACTGATCATTGGTGATCAGTGCTACGTGCGGGCTACGTTTCATCAGGCCAGGCCAGAGTTTCCGATTGAGATTATCATTGATCCGAAGATGTCGTTCGGTACGGGACATCATCAAACCACTGCGATGGTTATGGAATTCCTTCTAGCTATCGACTTTTCAGGAAAGTCAGTACTGGATATGGGATGTGGAACAGGTATCCTGGCGATTCTGGCAGCAAAGAGAGGAGCGAACGATATTACTGCGATTGATTACGATCCGGTCTGTTTTGAAAGCACCCAGGAAAATGTTGCATTAAATAAGGCGCCTTTTATTAAAGCCTTGTGCGGATCGAAGGAAGTTATTCCCGATGCTGTTTATGATGTTGTGCTAGCGAACATCAATCGGAATATCCTACTTGATCAGATTGAAAGCTATGCAAACGTGCTGAAGCCGGGTGGCACCCTGATCCTAAGTGGTTTTTACGACGAGGATTGCGAGGTTCTGCTGCAGAAGGCTGCCGAGTTTGGAATCCGATTTTCGGAGAAGCGTTTGACTGATAACTGGGCTTCATTGAAGCTGCTGAAAGTTTAAATTTATTCTATGCGTGTACATTTTATAGCTGTTGGAGGGAGTGCTATGCATAACCTCGCTATTGCTTTGAAGTTAAAAGGATTTAACGTGTCGGGATCTGACGATGCGATTGTTGAGCCATCAGCCTCCAGGTTGAAGAAGCATGGTATTTTCCCTAGCGAAATGGGCTGGGATGCAGGCAGAATACATCCGGAACTCGATGCAGTCATTCTGGGTATGCACGCACGTGCTGACAATCCGGAATTGCTTAAGGCACAGGAACTCGGGCTAAAGGTATATTCATATCCTGAATATATATATGAACAGTCGAAAGATAAGCTCCGCGTAGTTATCGGTGGAAGCCATGGCAAGACAACCATTACATCAATGATCCTGCATGTACTGCAGAAAAACGGTATTGACTTCGACTATCTGGTCGGCGCACAGCTGGCTGGTTTCGAGACTATGGTCCGCATTACAGACGCGAAGATCATCGTGATTGAAGGGGATGAGTATCTATCCTCGCCGATCGACAGGCGTCCCAAATTTCATTTGTATCATGCCCATGTTGGGGTGATCAGTGGGATTGCCTGGGATCATATCAACGTATTTCCAACCTTCGAAAACTACGTGGAGCAGTTCAGTATCTTCCTGAAGAGTATGGAACCTTCAGGGACACTGTTCTTTAATCAGGACGACGAAATAGTGAATAGTGTTATCAATACAGATCAGTCCTCTATAGAAAAGGTAGGATATGCTGCGATTGAAAGTATAACAAAGCAAGGTGTAACTTATCTTTTACATCAGGGCAGAGAGATTCCTCTTCATGTTTTTGGGGCGCATAACCTCTATAATATGCAGGTGGCCTATCTCGTATGCAGGAAGTTGGGAGTAAATGATCAACAGTTTTTTGCTGCTGTCAGCTCGTTCAGGGGAGCGGCGAGAAGGCTTGAACTGTTAGGTTCTAATGAAGGAACCTCAGTTTATAAGGACTTCGCGCATTCTCCATCCAAACTGAAAGCAACCGTTCAGGCCGTAAAGGAACAGTTTCCAGACAGGGAGCTTGTTGCCGTGATTGAACTGCATACGTTTAGTAGTCTCAACCCGGATTTTCTTTCTGAATATAAAGGCGCTATGGATCGAGCGGATGTCCCTGTAGTATATATCGATGAGAAGACGTTTAAGCAGAAGCAGCTAGCACCTTATGATGAAGATACTGTAAAGGCGGCTTTTGGTAATGATAAGTTGATTTTTTTTAATAATTGTGAAATATTGGACGAATTTTTGAGTTGTATTAATTATAAGGGTAAAAATTTGCTTCTTATGAGCTCAGGTAATTTTGGCGGATTGAATCTCGAATCAGTCGCTGAACGGGCCACCGCTCATGCAACCTAAGAATAAAAAAGATGAACACACTAGGAAAGAAAATCAGGCTCCTCCGGCATCAAAATGGCTGGAGCCAGGAAGACGTGGCTAAGCGACTGGACATTTCTATTCCCGCGTTTTCCAAAATCGAGACGGGCATTACGGATATTAATTTATCCCGCTTGGAACAAATTGCCAAGCTGTTTGACCTCTCTGTGATACAGCTTCTGACGTTTAATGATACAGAAGAGCAGGAGAAGTACGTTTCGGACCTCGAAGTAAGCAATAAAAAGCTACGTGAGCGGGAAACGGAGATCATAGCGCTTCAAAAGAAAATCATTGATCTTTTCGATGAGTTGAGACAGTCTAAGATATTGTCGTAGGAACCCCCGGATACGCGGGTTCCGGCTCTCAAAAGGTCTTGCGGAGCGTTACATGCTTCTTCCCGAAGGAAGCTCCCGTAGCTTCGTGGAGTGAAAGCATCTTGTCATTAAAATCTCCTACCCATGAAAGTTCGAGCTCTTTGTATCTGCCCAGAGGCAGCACATATTCTTTCAACTTGATAAACATCGCCGATTCCAAACCGTGCTTCTGATATGCTGTCTTCGTTCCCATAACAATTGCCCGCATTCTGGAAACGCCTTTCCAGCGGAGGTATAAAAACTTCAGCTTCTGGATCAATCCTAACTTTCCGTTAAACGACTTGATGATTTGATTTGCGTCGGGGAGAATAATGACGAAGGAAGCAGGCTCTCCATTGACATAAGAGAACCAGATCAGATTGGGGTCCATGATCGTCTTCATCTTCTGAAACGTTTCGATGATGGTGGCGTTGTTGATGGGCACGAAATTGTCGAAGTCTTTCCACGCATCATTATATATTTCCATGAAGTCGCCTGCGAAATCGTTTATCTTTTTAGGATCGAGGGGTTTGAAGCTATAGCCCGGTTTTTTAATTACCCAATTTGCAATGCGGGTGAAGCGTTCCGGGAAGGGTTTATTCACGTCGAGGTGATTGGTAATCTGCTCGTAAAGAGGCAGGAAGCCGTAGTTGGAAAACAGCGACTTATAATAAGGATGATGGTAGTTCATTCCGTAGGAGGGTTGTGTAAATCCCTCTACAAGGAGACCCCAGAATGTGTCATTTTCTCCAAAGTTGATCGGGCCGTCCATCGCTTCCATTCCCTGCAACTGGAGCCACTGGCGGGCCGTATCGAAGAGGACGTTGGCGGCTTCCTGATCGTTGATGCATTCGAAAAAACTGATTCCACCGGTGGGCTGAGAATAGGTGTATGCTTTCTTTTCATTGATGAAGGCGGCGATGCGACCTATAAGATCACCAGAGGGACTTTTTAGGATCCACCTGGTGATCTTACCATGCTTGTGGAAATTGTTCTTTGCAGGGTCGAAAACAGCCTCGATGTCCTGATCGAGCGGGGATACCCAAACCTTACTGTCCTTGTATATGATTCTCGCTATCTCTAGAAATTGCTTCCTGTCTTTTTTTTCGTTTACTTCAGTAATAATCATATTTGAAAGGTTGTCAGGCTGTATTCCCTAAACATCTGTTTACAGGCCTTAATTAGCTCACGTTAGTGACTTTAGAATTCCTCATCATCAAAATCATTGAATTCTTCGAATCCGGCCAGGTCGTCTATCGAATTGTCGAATCCATCTTCATCGTCGTTAAAAAGCTCGCTATCTAACTCTTCTGGTTCAATCACTGAATTTTTCATGTTCGTATTTGCTCTTAGATTATTATGTCGATTTCGGTAGTGAAGTTTTTATGCTGATATAAATTTAGAATAATTTGCGCTTGCATGCTCTATTTCGATTTCAAAAATAATAGAAAATAGGGCTTTTAAGAAACGGAATCACCTATTATCCTTCATCAGCTTCTCCAATGGCGTTAGTCTCTGCCGGTAAATCCTTAATCTGAGGGAGTTCTGCGGCAGAGTTGATTCCAAAGTAATCCATAAACGTGGAACTGGTACTATAGAGCAAAGGTCTACCAATATTCTTAGACTTACCGGAAATAGCAATCAAGTCTTTTTCGAGGAGCTTTTGTATCGTATAGTCGCAGTTAACTCCTCTGATTTGTTCGATTTCCAGCTTTGTGATTGGCTGTTTGTATGCCACTATTGAAAGTGTTTCCAGAGCAGCCTGACTCAGCTTTTTTTTAGAACGCTGGGTCTGCAGCTTGCTGATGGCAGCGTGGTAGGGTGACTTGGTCAGGAACTGATATCCTCCATTAACTGCGACGACGGAGAATGGAAAGTCGTCACAATCGTACTTTCTGATGATGCTATCGAGATGACTTTGTAATTCTTCGGGGGGAAGAACGGCGCCGGTCAGTTCGTGTAGGACCTGCAGAATGTCTTTCTTTGTTATGCTTTGTTCGGAAGCAAATATCAATGCTTCGATATGTTGTGCTATATTTTCCAATGGCTGCAAAGTTAGTCAAAACTAAAATTCAGGCATAAAAAAAGCGGTGAAACTTTTGGGAAGCTTCAACCGCTAAACACACACTTAGATAAAAATATTTTGGTCCCTTAAACAATCATATTGAACAATACAATAATAGGTATATGAATCGTACTCTTTTATGTAAGTGAGTAAGCGGCTAATTTGATTGAGTAAACGGTTTGAGAGGGACTTTAACGGCAACTATTGTTCCTCCTGTCTCTTGCTGTAGAGCAGAAATCGAGATGCAATCTTTGTTAAACCTGTTCAACAGATCCACACGTTGCTGGGTGAGCTGCATTCCTCTACTGATATGATCACTACTTCGAGATCTCATCGATTCATCGATTCCGATGCCATTGTCTCGTATCGTTATGACGAGAGCGTTGTCGGCGGTGGTGATCTCAATGAGAATCTCACCTGGCTCGCTCATAGGCATAATACCGTGCCATATGGCATTTTCTACGTAAGGCTGAAGAAGCATGGAGGGTATATAGGTAGACGTAAGATCTACATCAGCGTTTGCGACAATGCTATAGCTTAGTCTGTCTCCAAAGCGGAGCTTCTCCAGCGAAAGGTATAGATTGAGATAGGTGATTTCTTCCTCAACGCTTATATAACTTTTGTTGCAGATATCGAGGTTCTTACGAATCAGTCTGGCAAACCCAGTCAGCACTTGGTTGGCCATTGCGTTATCTCTTGTGTTGATGAAGTACTGGATGGAGTTCATGACGTTAAATATAAAGTGCGGATTCATCATGGCCTGCAAGGCCTGCTGTTCTAGTGATATGATCCTGGTCTTTGTCAATAACTTTTCTTCTTCCCGCACTTGTTTAATGCGGTAATAGTGACGCACAAACATGAAAAGAGCGAAAATAGAGAGCCCCGAAGTGATCACAATAAACCACCAGCGCATCCAGAAGGGTTCATGGATATTTAATCGAATGGAGGTGGGCTGGGTCCAGTCAGTATACATGCTTTTTGCCCGCACTTCGAGTTCGTAGTGTCCAGGCTTCAATGAACTGAATTCTATGGTTTGTTCCTTTGTTTCAATCCATTCTTCATCGTGGCTGGTGCGGTAGCTATAAACCACTTGATCAGGGTGGGTGAAGTCCATGCACACGAAGGTGACGCTGACGTTATTTTCCTCGTGTGAAAGGTGCCGTACTTGCCTCATATCGGATGGATGATTGTTCACGAATATTGACCGTATGGTTACTGGAGGGATTGTTGTATTAGCACTTTGACCTGGCTCTCTGAAAATGGTCAAGCCGCTGTTGCTTGCAATATATGCCGTATCCTGATCAACATAGATGTCGTTGATTTCGTTGGATAGTAGTCCGTTGGCGGTACTGTAGTTTGTTATTTTCGGTTTATCCCGATTGAAGTGTATTTTGCTGACCCCCTTTCCTGTTACCACCCAGACGTTGTTGCCCTCTGCAAACAGCTTTTTGCATATATTACTTTGCAGGCCATCTTCTATCGTGATGGTTTGAATTAACTTAGCATCTTTTAACACGAATACGCCAAATCCATAGGATGAACAAATTGTCGTATTGTCAGGCAGGGTGATGATATCGGTAATGCGGTGTCGAAGTTTTGGATACTGTTTATAGGGTTCCAGCAGGCGACCATCTTTATACTGGTGCAAGCCTTCAATGTTTGAAAACCACAGTCCACCGTTCCGGTCATAATGGACAGCAAAAGCGCGGTTTGGGAAGTGTCTGGCAGTAGACAGATCAATGTGTGAGTCTCGCTTTGCCGAACGATCAACATTGAGGATGTATACGCCTGAAGCTAAAGCGACGGCGACATTATTCTCTTTATCGAGGCTGAAAGATTTAAGTGCGTAAGAGCTCCATTTAGGATCGTTCAGAAAATTCGTCTCAGTGGTGTTTCTGCTCCGACCAGAAAGTTTGCTGTCGGTGCCATACCAGAGTGTGCCTGAGGTTTTATCAAAGAATATTTTTTTGACGGGACTTTGACCGGCTGCTGGACGAGCGACGACGTTTTTGATGCTTTTTTGATCGAAAATGTCGATAGCGCCATCGGCATAGCCTAGCATAGAACCCTTGGCAGACTTTGCGAGAGCGGTGATAGCGTCTCCAGATAAGCCGTCGGATCGGGTAAGATGCCTGACAAAGCCGGTATAATAGGGCAGGAGGTAAACTCCGTCTCCGAGCGTGGAGATCCAGATATTGCCTTGTCTATCAGTTAGTATATGTGAAATGCTGAGGCCTTCGAGGTGATATTCGGATCTTTGACTCTCCAGGTTGCAGAGCAAGACCCCCTGGCCCATAGTGCCGATCCACATTTGCTTTTTGTTGTAAACGAAACTGCTGGCCGTTGCGGGTAACCTTTCAGGAAGGTTTACCACTTTGGTGGTTTGATTATCGTGAAGACGAATCAGGCCCTGCTGCCCAGGAAAAAAGATACTCCTATTGCTGCGATCGTAGTATATTGACTTCGGTGACAATGGATTGTGCCGAAGCCGAATACGCGTAAACTGCTTATTGTTTAGCTTAAAGACTGACCCTTCTGAAAATACGAGGATTTCCTTTGTATCGTTTTCCAGCACCGTTGCATTTACGAAAGAATTTTCAGGAGAAGAATAGACATCGACCTTTTTCTTGGGACTTATCTGAATTATCTTATTTTGATTTGTGGAAAACCAGAGCCGTTTGGATGAATCTTCAAAAAAGGCAGTGAGACTTCCGTGTCCCATAAACTTCTTGAGTAGGGGGTCGGTAGATGTATTGAAGAATTTACCACCGAGAAAGTAGCTGGGTTTTCCGTTGAGTGTCAGGAACCAGATCCTTCCTGAGGAATCTTCCCGGATTTGCAATACTTCATTGTCAGACAAGCCGTTGTCCATTGTGAACAATTCAAACTTATTGCCATCGAAGCGGTTGACGCCACTTTCTGTTGCGATCCAGATGAAGTCTTTACTGTCCTGAAAGACGTCGTACACAGTTGAATTAGCAAGGCCTTCTCTGACGGAGTAGTGACGAAAGTTAAGTGTGGCGGAGTAGGACTGCAGGTATGAACAAGCTGAAAAAAGAATAATTGATAATTTGATGCAGCTTTTAAGCCACTCTGTCTGAGGTTTCAGCATCATTCCGGTCATCGTTGAAAGTACAGTTTAGACTTTTCCTGAAACTCATTCGATCTTCTTCTGGAAATGGGCAGTGCGATGCCGTTTTTAAGAATTACCTGCATGCCGTTCTTATTAGAATACTCGCTCACAAAACGGAAATTTACAATGACTGATTTGTGAATCCGCATAAAATTGTTTTCTTCCAGATAATGCTCGAATTCCTTGAGCGGTTTCGAAATAATCATTTTATCGCCTCTTTCTAGATAGAAAATTGAGTAATTGCTGTCGGCCTCTACGTACATGATCTCGGACAGATCAATAATATGGAAACCATGAGTATGAGGGAGAGTGAGTTTAGGCATGGTATTTGGCCGGGGAACGATATTCCTTGGCTCAGTTTGCGCATTTCGAAGCGATGCATGGGCATTGTTGAGCTCCACCCATTTCGTTGCCTTCTGAACGGACTCTTTAAGTTCAGCAATGTCAATTGGTTTCAGGAGATAGTCTACAGCGTTTGACTTCAGTGCTTTCAAGGCATACTGATCATATGCTGTTGTGAAAATGACCATAATATTTTGCTCCTGCAGGGATGGAAGCAGATCAAATCCGCTTTCTTTTGGCATAGCAATATCAAGGAATGCGAGTTCAATCCTGTTTTTGCTGACGAACTCCCTGGCTTCCTGTGCTGATTTTGCGATGTAGCTTACATGAACATCAGGGCAATTCTCTTGAATAAGAAAGAAAAGCGATTTTCTGCTGTATTCTTCGTCGTCGACAATAATTGCTTGAAGAGCCATTTAGGTAATTTTGTTGAAAATACCCAAAAAAATGATTAATGTGGCAGTGCGCCTTTAATACGTGATGGTTTGTTGCTGTATTTCCTGTGGTATTTCTCTGAATCCATATTGCTGATTGCGCAGCTGAGGCTCGAATCCAGCTTCGCGTATAGATTGCTGAATACCGGCCGATGTGAACCGGTGCGGTGCGCCTGCAGCACTCACAACATTCTCTTCAATCATGATAGAACCGAAGTCGTTTGCACCTGCGTGTAGACAGATCTGTGCAACTGATTTTCCAACTGTCAGCCAGGATGCCTGGATGTTCTTGATGTTAGGTAGCATGATTCTACTGAGCGAAAGCATTCTGATATATTCATCGGCAGATACATCATTCTTAATACCTCTGACTCTTTTAAGAAGCGTCCCATCATCCTGGAAAGGCCATGGGATGAAGGCAATAAAGCCGGTAGAGCCTTCTGGTTTTTCGGACTGAACATCCCTAATCCAGACCAGGTGCTCAAAGCGTTCCTCTATCGTTTCGACATGTCCGAACATCATCGTAGCGGAAGAGCTCAAGCCCAGCTGGTGAGCTGCCCGCATAACATCAAGCCACTCCTGCCCACCACATTTTCCCTTCGAAATCAGGCGGCGAACACGGTCATTTAAGATCTCTGCACCTGCACCGGGAAGGGAATCCAGTCCAGCGTTCATCAGCTCCCTCAGTACCTCGGAATGGCTGAGGCCCTCGAGTTTGGCAATGTGAGCAATCTCTGGCGGACCGAGGGAATGCAACTTAAGGGTAGGGTAAAGTTCTTTAAGCTGTTTGAAGAGGTTTGAATAGAATGCCAGTCCCAGGTCGGGATGGTGACCACCTTGCAAAAGAAGTTGATCTCCGCCCAGGCGGAATGTTTCTTCAATCTTTACTTTATATGTTTCAATATCAGTGATGTAGCTGTCTACGTGCCCTGGACGGCGGAAGAAGTTGCAGAACTTACAGTTAGCAATACATACGTTGGTGGTATTAACATTGCGATCTATTTGCCAGGTGACTTTTCCGTGGGGAACCTGTTTCTTCCGGAGTTCGTTCCCGGTATACATCAGTTCATTCGTGGTCGCATGTTTAAATAAATAAACACCTTCTTCCTGACTTAGAAAATCAAAGTTGAGTGCTTTCTGCAATAGCTCCTGTACGTTCATCGGTGCAAAGATACAGAGTGTTTGTGCGAATTTTCACAGAAATTTGGAAATGGGGTCATCGAAGCGTAATTAAATCCTCTCAGAGCAGATATGCCGGATTATCTTTTGCGCATGGACGCGTGAATTCTCAATAAAATAGCTGTGGGTGTTCATTCCACCACAAACTACCCCTGCCAGGTAAATGTGAGGAATGTTTGTTTGCATCGTCTCGCTGTCGTGGGTGGGTAGCTGCACGTCGTCGACCGAACACTCTACACCGAGATTCTTTAAAAAACTAAAGTCCGGCAGATATCCGGTCATTGCAAGCACGAAGTCATTTGGAATGGTAACATCTCCTTCAGGAGTGTTGACGATGATGGACGAGGGTGTGATCTCTTTCAGTGATGAGTGGAAGTACGCTTTAATACTGCCTTCATTTATCCGGTTGATAATATCAGGTCTCACCCAATATTTTACGCGATGACTAATTTCAGAACCTCTGATCACCATGGTTACGTTTGCCGATTTACGATATGTTTCGAGGGCGGCATCTACCGAAGAGTTGCTGGCTCCTACGACAGCCACGTTTTGAAAAGCATAGTAATGAGGGTCTTTGTAATAGTGCTTGACTTTCGGAAGGTCCTCTCCGGGGATGTTGAGTTTCACGGGAACATCGTAGAACCCGGTCGAAACTATCACATTTTTAGCCGCATAGTTTCCCTTAGAGCTTTGAATCACAAAGGAGCCGTCTGGTTTGCGGATCACTTCCGTAACTTCTTCGAAAAGACGGATATTTAACTCGTAGTGTACAGCGGCGCGGCGATAATACTCCAGAGCTTCGGCACGCGTAGGTTTCAGATTAACGGATACGAAGGGGATATTGCCTATTTCCAGCTTCTCTGAAGTAGAGAAGAAGGTCATGTTTGCCGGATAGTTGTAGAGCGAATTTACCAGACAACCTTTCTCTACGATCAGGTAGGACAGGCCAGCCATTTTTGCCTCGATGCCGCAGGTTAATCCAATGGGTCCTGCTCCGATTATGAAAACATCAACTTGTGAGAGGGTCTCAGACATGAAAAAAAGCGCGTTAAAAGAAACGTCCGTCTATTGAACGGACGTTTCCATAAATTGTTACTTACCAGCTGCCTTTGCATGATCAGCAAGGAACTGCGTAAGACCACTGTCTGTAAGAGGGTGTTTCAGCAGTGCAGCAATAGCGGAAAGAGGTGCTGTAATTACATCGGCACCAACCATAGCACACTGAATGATATGCATAGGGTGGCGAACAGATGCCGCCAGTATCTGAGTTGTGTATCCGTAGTTAGTGTAGATTGTAGCGATGTCTTCGATAAGTGCAACACCGTCAGTCGAGATATCATCAAGGCGTCCAACGAAAGGAGAAACATATGTCGCTCCGGCTTTCGCTGCTAGCAGGGCCTGTCCGGGAGAGAAAACCAGTGTACAATTGGTTTTGATTCCTTTTGAGGTGAAATATTTGATTGCTTTGATGCCGTCTTTTATCATAGGAACTTTGACTACGATCTTCGGATGAAGTTTCGCCAGGGCCTCGCCTTCAGCAATTATTTCGTCAAATGTTGTGGCAATAACTTCAGCACTCACATCGCCGTCAGTTATCTCGCAAATCGCTTTGTAATGGTTGATAACGTTCTCATGGCCTGTAATTCCTTCTTTAGCCATCAGGCTTGGATTCGTAGTAACACCATCAAGAACTCCCATGTCGTGAGCCTCTTTAATCTGAGCCAGATTGGCCGTGTCAATAAAAAATTTCATGTTAATATTTAATTAGTTTTCAGCTACCGGGGACAAATCAAGGCTTGAATTACCTGCAGCCGCTCTAAAGGTAAACTTTTGATTTTGGTAATGGAAAAATAACGGAATTTTTGGAAACAAAAAAAGGGGCTAGCCCCTTCTATCGCACCGCTACGACTTTTTACCCTTGCTGCGTTCCCGCCCTGGGGGAGTTCAAAAGGAGCTGGTCGTAGAAGACTAACCCTTGGCACAAAGGTATGAATTAAAACAAAACCTGAAAATCATTTTGAAAAAAAATAAGAAATACCTAACTTGGATAAAAAATTCCTTGACTCATTTATTGATTCTGCGAGATTGTTTGGGAGTGTTGATGAATTAAGAGAATTCTAAAAAATCTCAAATCACTTTAAAAACTTGTCAAGAAAAGTTATGTTTGCTTTAGTGAACTTGAATGTTTCGTAAATATTGTTGAAGAATTGAAACTGTGAGGTAGAACCTTAATTCGTAATTTGCATTTATAAATCTGATGAAACAAACTGAAAATGACCAGATGGGTTTATACCGCCCGGAATTTGAACACGATTCTTGTGGAGTAGGCTTTATTACCCATATTAACGGACACAAAACACACCAGAATGTCTCAGATGCATTAACTATTCTGGAGAATATGGAGCATCGTGGGGCTTGTGGCTGTGATCCGGAGACAGGAGATGGTGCCGGACTTCTAATACAAATCCCTCATGAATTTTTGATGGAGGAGTGTATTTCGCTTGATATTCACTTGGGAGAACCCGGTCATTATGGTGTGGGGATGGTATTCTTTCCAAAAGATTCAGGTTCGAAAGAAGCATGCAGAACGGCATTGGTCAGTGCTGTAGAGAGGCTGGGATTGCCGTTTTTAGGATTCAGAGCTCTTCCCGTAGATCCCTCCGTCGTTGGCGAAACGGCTCTGGCTGTTGAGCCGTCAGTTGAACAAATGTTCATTGGCCGTCCGGGATCATTCATGAGTCCTGATGATTTTGAGCGCAAATTATATGTTCTAAGGAGACTTATCACAAAGACGGTCAACGAGACGACCAAGTATGGAGAAGATTTCTATATTGCTTCGTTGTCGAGCCGTATTATTGTATACAAAGGGCAATTAACCACCTATCAGCTAAGAACTTATTATAAAGATCTTGGTGACGAGAGGTTAACATCTGCATTTGGTATGGTGCACAGTCGTTTTTCTACGAATACCTTTCCATCATGGAAGCTGGCACAGCCATTCCGTTTTATGGCGCACAATGGTGAGATCAATACCCTCACAGGAAATCTGAACTGGTTCTATTCAGGATTAAGATCGTATGCCTCATCCTATTTTACTAAAGAGGATATGGATATCATCCTTCCGGTAATTGATAGTAATCAATCAGATTCTGCATGTCTGGATAATGTTGTTGAGATACTTGCACATACTGGCCGGTCATTACCGCACGTGATGATGATGCTGGTTCCTGAGGCATGGGATGGCAACGAACATATGGATCCTTTGAAGAAAGCGTTTTATGAGTTTCATGCCACGCTTATGGAGCCGTGGGACGGACCGGCCGCGTTAACCTTTACGGATGGCAGTCAGATTGGTGCGCTGCTTGACAGGAACGGTCTGAGACCGCTTCGTTACGCTATGACGAATGATAAACGCATTATCGTCGCGTCAGAGGCGGGTGCTTTACCTATCGCCGAGAGCATTATCATAAAAAAGGGTCGTTTGCAGCCAGGAAAGATGTTCCTTGTAGATCTGAAAGAAGGAAAGATCATCACCGATCAGGAGATTAAGCATAAGATCGCATCCAGCCAGCCTTACGGCGAATGGCTGGAAAACTACAAGATCAACATGGAAGAGCTTCCTGAGCCAAGGGTAGCCTTTACAAACCTGGCGAAGGATGCGGTGCTGAAATACCAACAGGTATTTGGTTATTCACGTGAGGATATTGAAACGATCATCAAGCCAATGGCTATTGACGGGAAGGAACCTATAGGGTCTATGGGTACTGACGTTCCTCTAGCTGTACTTTCTGATCGTCCCCAACATATTTCCAGTTATTTCAAGCAGTTTTTTGCTCAGGTAACCAATCCTCCCATAGACCCGATCAGGGAGCGAATGGTAATGAGTCTTGCTACTTTCATTGGAAGCAATGGTAACCTGCTTGATGAAGATAAAATGCATTGCCATGTTGTGGCGTTAAAGCATCCGATTTTAACCAACTACGAACTGGAAAAATTAAGAAGTATCGACACAGGCATGTTCCATGCCAAGACATTACAGACCTACTTCAAGGCAGACGGGCAGCCGGGTGCACTAAAAAATGGTCTGGAGCGTCTATGTCGTTATGCAGAAGACGCGGTAAACGACGGCTTCGAAGTGCTTATACTATCCGACCGTGCAATCGACTCTGAGCATGCTCCGATCCCGTCGCTTCTTGCGGTGTCTGCTGTTCATCACCACCTGATCAAACTGGGCTTTAGAGGGCAGGTTGGTTTGGTTGTTGAAGCAGGTGACATTTGGGAAGTTCATCATTTTGCATGTCTTCTCGCGTTTGGTGCGACTGCGATTAATCCATATCTCGCATTGGCGACTATTCATACGCTTAAAGAAGAGAATAAACTAGAGACATCTTTAGATTATTCATACTTATCAAAGAATTATATTAAGGCTATTTGCGACGGCTTGCTCAAGATATTTTCTAAAATGGGAATCTCTACGTTGCAATCGTACCAGGGAGCTCAGATCTTCGAAATTCTCGGTATAAACAAAGAGGTTGTTGACCGTTATTTTTCAGGAGCTGTAACCCGCATAGGAGGCCTTGGACTGGATGAGATTGCGAAGGAAAGCTTGTTCAAGCATAACTTCGGGTTTATCCATTCCAAGCCTGAGGAGCAGCTGCTTCCGGAGGGTGGAATCTATCAGTGGAAGAGAAGAGGAGAAGCTCACCTTTTCAACCCGCAGACGGTACACCTGTTGCAGCAAGCGACTCGTGCAAATGACTATTCTGTTTACAAGCAATATGCAAAGCACGTAAACGACCAGTCGCAAAAGATGTATACGCTGCGAGGTTTATTCGACTTTGCACATCATCGGGAGCCTATATCAATAGAGGAGGTTGAGCCGATCGAGTCAATTATGAAGAGATTCGCTACGGGAGCGATGTCTTTTGGTTCGATTTCTCATGAAGCCCATAGTACCCTTGCGATTGCGATGAACCGTATCGGTGGAAAGAGCAATACAGGAGAAGGGGGAGAAGATGACATTCGTTATCAGGCACTTCCAAACGGAGACTCGATGCGTTCTGCGATCAAGCAGGTGGCTTCGGGACGTTTCGGTGTGACATCCTATTACCTTGCGAACGCAGATGAGCTTCAAATAAAGATGGCCCAGGGTGCTAAGCCTGGAGAAGGTGGACAGCTGCCTGGCCATAAAGTTGACGAGTGGATTGCTAAGGTTCGTCACTCTACACCAGGCGTTGGTCTGATTTCGCCTCCTCCGCACCACGATATTTACTCAATTGAGGATCTGGCGCAGTTGATTTTTGACTTGAAGAACGCTAACCGTGCTGCGAGGATAAACGTGAAGCTGGTATCAAAAGCCGGAGTTGGAACGATTGCTGCGGGGGTTGCTAAAGCTCATGCCGATGTCATTCTGATTGCCGGTTATGACGGCGGTACAGGTGCGTCTCCGATCAGTTCTATTAAACATGCTGGCTTACCATGGGAGTTAGGATTGGCAGAAGCACATCAGACATTGGTACGCAATAAACTGAGAAGTCGTGTGGTCTTACAGGCTGACGGTCAATTGAAAACCGGACGAGATATCGCTATTGCTGCACTACTTGGTGCTGAAGAATGGGGTGTTGCTACGGCAGCTCTGGTTGCTGGCGGTTGTATTATGATGCGTAAATGCCATCTGAACACTTGTCCGGTTGGGGTTGCGACACAAGATCCTGAACTGCGTAAGTTATTTACAGGAAAGCCTGAGCACATTGTGAATTTATTCCGCTTTATTGCAGAAGAGCTTAGGGAAATTATGGCTGAGCTTGGATTCCGCACCATAAACGACATGGTAGGCCGATCTCAGTTCCTGAAGGTTCGTGAGAATAATACTCATTGGAAGACGAAAACACTGGATCTTTCATCAATACTGTATCCGGTGACCAATCCTTCGAATCTGACGTTGTACAATAGCGAGTCCCAGGATCATGGAATGGATAACATTATTGACTGGAAATTGCTAGAGCATGCGCAGCAGGCCTTGGAGAATAAAACACCGGTGTTTGGAAGTTTCAATGTAAAGAACACAGACAGAACTATTGGAACACTGTTGTCAAATGAGGTATCGAAAATATATCATTCCGCAGGGTTGCCGGATAATACGATTAATTATAAGTTTATCGGATCAGCCGGGCAGAGTTTCGGAGCGTTTACAGCTAAGGGACTTTCGTTTGAGCTGGAAGGGGAGGCTAATGACTACGTAGGTAAAGGCTTGTCGGGAGCAAGGCTGGCGATCTATCCATCCGCAGAGAGCACGCTGGTACCGGAAGATAATATCATTATCGGTAACGTGGCTCTGTATGGAGCTACCTCGGGAGAACTTTTCGTTAGGGGACAAGCCGGAGAACGGTTTGCCGTACGAAACTCAGGAGCTACTGCTGTAGTGGAAGGTGTAGGAGATCATGGATGTGAGTACATGACTGGTGGCCGCGCTCTTGTATTAGGCAAGACCGGACGTAACTTCGCTGCGGGTATGAGTGGCGGTATTGCCTGGATCTATGACGTAGATGGCACGTTCGCCGAAAATTGCAACCCGGAGATGGTGGATCTTGATCCGCTGACAGGAGAAGATGAGGAACAGATTTTAGCCTTGCTGAAGACCCATCTGCAATTGACGAAGAGCCATTTGGCACTATTCCTCTTAAGCAATTGGACAGAAGAGTCACGGAAATTTATCAAGGTATTTCCAAAAGAGTATAAAAGAGTATTACAACACGCACAATATCAACCAGCTAACTGATTATGGGAAAAGTGACAGGGTTTAAAGAATTCGACCGCGAGCTTCCTTCAAAAAGATCTCCGGAGGAAAGAATTAAAGATTATAAAGAATTCAATTTAATGTTCGCAGAGGACAAGCTGAATAACCAGGCTGCCCGCTGTATGAATTGTGGTATTCCATTCTGCCACTCAGGCTGCCCTCTGGGTAATATTATTCCTGAGTTTAACGATGCCGTATATAAGGAAAATTGGGAAGAGGCTTACCGCATTCTTTCCTCGACAAACAACTTCCCGGAGTTTACAGGTAGAATTTGTCCGGCACCATGCGAGTCTGCGTGTGTACTTGGTATCAATAAACCTGCTGTAACTATCGAGGAGATTGAAAAGCACATTATTGAAATCGCCTATGCAAAAGGTCTGGTTAAACCGAAGGTGCCCTTGGTTCGATCAGGAAAAACCGTTGCGGTAGTTGGATCAGGTCCTGCGGGCCTTGCAGCTGCGGCTCAATTGAACAAAGCAGGTCATTTGGTAACTGTTTTCGAACGTGATGACCGGGCCGGTGGATTGCTGCGATACGGGATTCCCGATTTCAAACTCGAGAAGTGGGTAGTAGAACGTCGTATTCAAATTATGGAAGAAGAAGGCGTTATATTCAAGTATAACACAGAAGTTGGTAAAGATATTCAGGCTAATCAACTGCTTGCCGACTATGATGCCGTTGTACTTGCAGGAGGATCAACTATTCCGCGTAACCTGCCCGCGCCTGGCCGTGAGCTGAAGGGTGTATATTACGCGATGCAGTTCCTGAAGCAACAGAATAAACGCGTGAGCAACATTGAGGTGCAAGGTGAAGAGATTCTTACTACAGACATGGATGTAGTAGTTATAGGTGGTGGAGATACCGGTTCTGACTGTGTGGGAACTTCTAACAGACAAGGTGCTAAGTCGATCACTCAGTTTGAACTGATGCCGAAGCCGCCGGTGAGTCGTACTGAGAGTATGCCGTGGCCAACTTATCCGATGGTCTTGAAAACGAGCTCGTCACACGAGGAAGGTTGCGAACGTTCCTGGGGTGTCAATACGAAGGAGTTCATTGGCGACGAGAACGGCAATTTAACAGGAATTCGTATTGCTGATGTAGCCTGGGAAACCGATGTGTTCGGCCGGCCGACCAAGTTTGCGGAAGTTGAGGGTTCGGAGAGGATACTACCAGCTCAGCGTGTATTCCTGGCTATGGGCTTCCTGCATCCGCAAAAAGAAGGCCTTTTGGAACAATTGGGTGTTGAGTTTGATGAACGTGGTAATGTTCGCGCTCAGGAAGGAATCTTCCAAACCAATATTGACAAGGTTTTTGCTGCCGGAGACATGCGTAGGGGACAATCATTGGTTGTTTGGGCTATATCTGAAGGTAGAGAAGCTGCGCGGCGAGTAGATCTGTTTCTGAACGGACATACTGCTCTGGAGAGTAAAGATGCCGAGAGCATGTATGCCTAGTAGCGTCATCATCTTATAATAAAAAAGCCGTTGTAAAACTTACAACGGCTTTTTTATTATGAGGTATCTGCACCAACGTGCCCTATCAGGAACGTGAGGCCTTTAACTTAGAGAACATGTCCCAGAGAACAATACCTGCTGAGACCACGATGTTAAATGAATGTTTCGTTCCAAATTGCGGAATCTCAATACAGTCGTCAATTTTCTTCATTACATCTTCTGAAACCCCATTTACTTCATTTCCGAATATTAGGGCGTAACGTTGATTTATATCGGGCTGATATTCGTCCAGCACGATACTGTTATTTGCCTGTTCAACAGCGATGATAACTTTTCCGTTTTCTTTTAGCCAGTCGATCGCATCTACGGTGTTTTCGAAATAGCTCCATTCTACCGATTGAGTTGCACCTAAAGCCGTCTTCTCAATTTCTCTGTGAGGAGGTTGGCCAGTGATGCCGCATAATACAATTCGTTCCAGGGCGAAGGCGTCTGAAGTTCGAAAAATCGAACCTACGTTGTGCATGCTTCTAACGTTGTCGAGAACCACTGTGAGTGGTAGTTTTTCCTGCACTTTGAACTCATCAACACTAACCCTGTTTAACTCGTCAAGTTTCAGCTTTTGCATAGTCATCAAGTCAGCTCTACTACGCCTGTACCAATTTCAGAACTATATACCGAAGGCGCGTATCCAATCTTCTCCGTGTAGTATTCGGATATGGATTTGCTGAAGTGTTCAAATTTGTCTTTGTTGACGAGGGCGATTGCACAACCTCCAAAGCCAGCACCTGTCATGCGTGCACCGGTAACTCCTGAATATGTCTTACAAAACGAGACGATGGTGTCTAACTCAATACCTGAAACTTCATAAAGGGATTGTAGGGATTGGTGGGAAGCAAACATCAATTGGCCGAATTCACTCAGTCGGTGGGCTGCCAATGCGGCTGCAGCGAGCTGAACTCGATCGTTTTCTTCAATCACGTGCTGTGCTCTGTTCTGTACGGTCGGGTTTTTAATTAGCTGCTTATGCTTTTGGAAAGTGTCACCATCGATATCGCATAAGTTCTCGATATCGAGCTCCGTCTGTAGCGCTTCCAATGCTTCGGCACACTCACTTACTCTCTCATTGTATTTTGATTCAGCAAGTTTGCGAGGCTTGTTTGTATTGATGATCGCCAAAAGGTTGTCAGCAAGATCGCATTCAACAGCCTGGTATTCCAAAGATTCACAGTCGAGTTTTAGTGCCTTGTTCTTCTCCCCGAACGTAACAGCAAACTGATCCATAATCCCTGAGTTAACGCCAATGAATTCGTTTTCCACTCTTTTTGTCAGTTTGACTAAGTCTAGCTTAGTATATCCCGCATTAAAAATGGTATTCAGCGCATAAGCCATCACTACCTCTACTGAAGCAGAAGATGACAGTCCGGCACCTATAGGAAGATCTCCGTAAAATAGCAGATCCAAGCCCTGGATGTCTTTTTGATCTGAAACAAAGTTGTGAATGACGCCTAATGGGTAATTAAACCATTCCTTTCCGGTTTTGGAATATGCCTTTTGGAGGGGAGTTTCATACGTCTCTTCGAAGTTCACGCTCGAAAAACGGAATACTCCGTCTTTATTCGGCGCTGTCAGGAGATACGTGCCATATGTAACTGCACAAGGCATTACAAGTCCGCCATTATAGTCGATATGTTCTCCGATAAGATTCACCCTTCCAGGTGCGAAAAATGTACGCTGAGATTCCTGGCCGAACAGCTCAGAAAATGTACGTTTCAGGTTATTTAACATAGCAGTTTTTGTGATACCAGCAAATGTAATGATTTACGTGATTTCTGGAAGGGAGCTATGATTGTTTCTGATGTGAAGTATCCTAATTTAACTTGCGTGACGATTCCCTCACGATCAACAATGGTTCAAGTTTGATCTCTTCTGCAACAGGTTTTACATCGTTATTCTTGATTCGTTTGAGGAAAAGGCGGGCTACTTCTTTTCCCATATTTAGGGTTTGCTGATCTATGGTTGATAATTTTGGAGTCACCAAGCTACCAAAGGCTTCGTTAGCGAATCCAATCACGCCAACTTCGTCGGGTATTTTTACGCCGTATTCCAGTAGCTGATGCATGACCCCCATTGCCGTGAAATCCTCCAACGCGAAAACAGCGTCGAAGATCAATCCGGCGGATTTCGCATTTCGAATGACCTCTTTGCCGAATTGAAGAGAAAAGTTCCCTTTAATAATCAGTTGTTCATCTACTTCCAGGCCGTGGTGCTTAAGTGCATCTATATAACCTTTAAGACGATCACGGAAAATGGGGATGTCGCGTTCCGCGGTTATGTGCAGAATTCGCTTATACCCTTGTTTTATCAGATGTTCTGTGGCGATAAATCCTCCCTTATAATCGTCAATGCTTACCGATGGCGCATTCAGTTCTTTGGGGTACCGGTCGAAAAAAAGTAGGGGTGTGTTGCGACTGATGATTTCTTCGTAATGACTGAACGTTGTTGTTTCTGTTGTTATAGAAGCGATGATTCCGTCTACACGCGATTGCAGGAAGGTTTCAATGCCATTCGCTTCCTGATCCATTTTTTCATTTGATTGATATAAAAGGATGTTGTAACCATTTGCATTCATAACCTGTTCGATACCGTACACAACGGAGCTGAAGAATGTCACCTCAAGGCTGGGGACGATCACGCCGATTACATTAGTCTTCCCGGAGCGGAGAGAGGAGGCTATCTTATTCTGGCGATAATTTAATCGTTCAGCAACTTCTCTTACCGCCTTTTTTGTATTGGCACTGATAGCCGGGTGGTCATTAAGAGCCCGGGCTACTGTAGAGAAAGTAATATTTAACTCTTTAGCTATATCCAGAATAGTTACCTTTTTCATCTGATTATCGTTATTCAATACCTTTCGCAATTTCTGATTTTCACCGGGCAGCCGAAGGTATGTATTAGAATAAATGTTTTTAAAAATATATTTTTCTAATATCAGAATTTATTTCTACAATTGTGCAAACGTTGGCATTAGCCCTTAACCAATTTGTAATGTTATTATTAGGAATAGATGTAGGTACATCATCAATAAAGGTTTCCGTAGTAGATTCGCAAACACAAGCCGTTCTTCAGTCAGCACAATACCCTGAATCGGAATCAGAAATCAGTTCACCTCAACCGGGTTGGGCAGAACAGTCTCCCGAGATGTGGTGGGAGCACGTGAAGATGGCTATCCAGAAGCTTAATGAGGCTGGGGAATTCAGTTCAGCTGACATAAGTGCAATCGGTATCGCTTACCAGATGCATGGATTGGTGGTAGTAGACAAAGAACAGCGTGTCCTGCGGGATTCCATCATTTGGTGTGACAGCAGAGCTGTTAAAATAGGAGATGATGCTTTTTCGGCAATAGGCGCGGAGAAGAGCCTTGCCCGTCTGCTCAATTCACCCGGGAACTTCACGGCATCTAAACTTGCTTGGGTAAAACAAAACCAACCTGACATCTACTCGAAAATTGATAAGGTAATGCTTCCTGGTGATTTCATCGCCATGAAACTTACAGGCGAGATCACTTCCAGTCCATCTTCTTTATCAGAAGGCATTTTCTGGGACTTTCAAAATGATGAACTCTCAGAAGATGTTATCCGGTACTTTGGGTTTGACAAGGCCTTGTTCCCCGAGGTAAAACCCGTTTTTTCGGCTCACGGCTATCTTAGAGATGATGTGGCTGCCATGTTGAAACTCAGCTCCGGAATTCCCGTAAGCTATAAATCTGGAGATCAGCCTAATAATGCGCTTTCTTTGAATGTTCTCGAACCAGGGGAAGTTGCCGCTACAGCAGGTACCTCTGGTGTTATATATGGTGTGAGCGACCAGCTTTTCAGGGATCCAAAGTCCCGTGTTAATACGTTTGCGCACGTTAATCATTCGTCAGAGGAGAGACGACTTGGTGTTCTCTTGTGTATAAACGGCACGGGAATACTCAACAGGTGGGCTAAAACAACCTTTGGAGCAGGATTAAGTTACAACCAGATAAACCATCAAGCTGCAGAAGTAGCAATAGGAGCCAACGGCTTGAGAATCCTTCCCTTTGGTAATGGTGCAGAACGGATGCTGGGTAATAAAGTTATTGGCGCACAAATTCACGGCATAGACTTTAACTTGCATCAATCTGCTCATATGTTCCGCGCCGTACAAGAGGGTATCGCCTTTGCATTCAGATACGGTCTGGATATTATGCGTGAAAATGGCATGAGCCCCTCAGTAATACGAGCAGGTAAAGCCAATCTCTTCCAAAGTGACTTATTCACTGAAGCATTTGTTAATGCAACAAACGTACCTGTAGAGCTTTATAATAATGACGGTAGTGTGGGAGCAGCCCTTGGGGCGGGGATCGGAGCTAAGGTATTCGGCTCAGAGAAAGAAGCTTTCGCAAACGTACGTTCCGTTAAATTGATAAGTCCGGATGCCTCTCAGAAGTATGACGACTTATATGAAGACTGGAAGAGAATTTTAGATGAACAATTAATTAATAAATAAACAAAATGGGAAAGATCATTACTGGCGAGAAAGAATTCTTTAGCGGAATTGGCCAGATTCAATTTGAAGGTTTGGAGTCAGATAATCCACTAGCATTCAGGTGGTATGATGAGAATCGTGTAGTTGCCGGAAAAACTTTGAAGGAGCACTTCAAGTTTGCCTGCTCATACTGGCATTCGTTCTGCGGTGATGGATCAGATCCGTTTGGTGGAGCGACTCACGTTTTTCCATGGAATGAAAAAAGCGATGCGGTTGAACGGGCTAAAGATAAGATGGATGCCGCTTTTGAATTCATCACTAAAATGAACCTTCCTTATTACTGTTTTCACGACGTTGATCTGGTTGATTATGGTAATGACATTCTTGAAAATGAGCGCCGCTTAAATGCTATTGTAGAATATGCAAAGCAAAAACAAGAAGAAAGCGGTGTTAAGCTTCTGTGGGGAACGGCAAATCTATTCTCTCACCGTCGTTATATGAACGGTGCTTCCACGAACCCGGATTTCCATGTGTTAACCCATGGAGCAGCACAGGTTAAGGCTGCTTTGGATGCAACGATCAGCTTAAAGGGAGAGAACTACGTATTTTGGGGCGGAAGAGAAGGATATATGTCTCTTTTAAATACGAATATGAAGCGTGAGCAAGAGCATCTGGCTAAGTTCCTTCACACGGCTAAGGACTATGCACGTAAGAACGGCTTTACTGGAACGTTCTTCATCGAACCTAAGCCATGTGAGCCAACAAAACATCAGTATGACTATGATGCAGCTACGGTGCTTGGCTTCTTACGTCAGTACGATCTGTTAGAAGATTTCAAATTAAACCTTGAAGTTAACCATGCTACATTGGCTGGACATACTTTCCAGCATGAAATGCAGGTTGCTGCAGATGCCGGACTTCTTGGATCAATGGACGCTAACCGTGGAGACTATCAAAACGGTTGGGATACAGATCAATTTCCGAACAATGCTTCTGAACTTACAGAATGTATGTTGATTTTCCTTGAGGCAGGTGGTTTGAAAGGTGGCGGTGTCAATTTTGATGCGAAAATCAGAAGAAATTCTACTGACAAAGAAGATCTGTTTTATGCTCATGTAGGCGGTATGGATACGTTTGCGAGAGCTTTGATCGCAGCAGATAACATTCTTCAAAAGTCTGACTACAAGAAAATCAGAGAAGAGCGTTACGCTTCTTTTGATGGCGGAAAGGGTAAGGAATTTGAAGAAGGAAAGCTTAGTCTTGAAGATCTCAGAACATTTGCTATTGAAAATGGTGAGCCGGCTACACGAAGTGGAAAGCAGGAGTATCTGGAGAACATAATCAACAGATTCGCTTAACTAGCAAAGATATCTTAACGAGAGGCCATTTTAATCTTGCAGCGCAAGATTAAAATGGCCTTTTTTCATATCTCTTCTTGCCATTTTATACCTATGGGATCAATATGCTATCTTTGACCGTTACGAAACAGCTTAACGGCATATGGCTTTTATCCTCTTCAGTGTTTTTTGCAATATCATCGTTTCCATACTTCTCAAGCTAGCAAAGCGTTATGAAATCAGTGTCCCGCAGGCTGTAGTATGGAATTATGGCATTGCAGCAATTCTAACTTATTTTTTGCTGAAGCCTGAGGTGGCATCTTTGTCAATACAGCAGGCGCCGCTTCACATCTATTTTTCGCTGGCAATCCTGCTTCCATCAATCTTTGTTGTTCTCGGCCTCTCGGTCCGGCACACCGGGATTGTGAGAACGGACCTGGCTCAAAGACTGTCTCTATTTATCCCACTGCTTACTGCTTTCCTTGTTTACCGGGAGGAGCTATCGTGGTTGAAAATATCAGGGATCATACTTGGCTTTGTGGCTATCGTACTTTCCATTCCGTGGCACAAGCAAGCACTGAAAAGCAAGGTAACAGTGTTGAACTGGCTCTATCCGCTTATTGTCTTTATAGGAATGGGGGTGATCGACATTTTCTTCAAGCAGATAGCTGCGTTCAGGTCAGTCCCTTATACAACATCTTTGTTTGTGATATTTGCGTTCGCATTCATGTTGGCCGCAGCGGTGCTAACCGTGGGGATCCTTTCAGGCAAGGCCCGCTTTAGCTGGAAAAATTTGCTTTGTGGAGCTATTCTTGGTGTTTTCAATTTCGGAAATATCTTGTTTTATCTGAAAGCACACCAGGCGATTCCCGAGAATCCATCAGTTGTATTTTCCGCAATGAATATCGGCGTCATCGCTTGTGGGGCTCTGGTAGGTATTTTGTTCTTCCGCGAAAAAGTCAGTAAGCTCAACTTTTGGGGAATTGGTATCGCTGTGATTGCGATCCTGCTTATTTCTTTGTCGGCTTAAAAAGCGTCATCGGTATTCCGAGTTGTACTTAGTCGTTAGCGCCAGGTAAAGCATTGCTCGCGTTAAATATGGACCGCTGCCACCACAAACAAATCTTTTTTGTAGTTTTATGGTTGTATAGATTTATAGATCATTTTATATGCAAGGGTCTTACTCTGAAGAGGACGAATTTAGGCGGGTCAAGGGACTGGAGGCTTATCAAATACTTGATACTGAGGATGAAATACCTTTCAATGCTATTACGGAATTAGCGGCTGAACTTTGTCAGATGCCGATGGCTATTATCACCCTTCTGGACTCGCATCGGCAGTGGTTTAAAGCCAAAATAGGCTTATCTTTACGAGAGACCTCCCGGGAATTTTCCTTCTGTAATTATACAATCGAGAATGATCATGTGTTGGAGGTAAACGACACCCTTGCGGATGATAGGTTTTCAACTAACCCTTTCGTAACCGGCTACCCGAACGTGCGCTTTTATGCAGGCGCACCCTTGATCTCTGAAGATGGATATAGGATCGGTGCACTATGTGTAATGGATACGAGTCCTGGTCAGCTAAGCGATCTGCAGCGTAAAACACTCCACCTACTAGCAAAGGAAATTATCCTTCACATCGAGTCTGCAAAAAGGAACCGCGAGTTAAAGCATCATCTTGCTGCTGCTCAGGAATATCAAGAGTTGTTTAATCATTCCGGCGACATCCATTGCATTCTTAATGACACAGGTCAGATCGATTTCGTTAATAATTCAGTTGTTGATATTATAGGCTATACGGCAGATGAACTTAAAGGTCGGTTCATTTGGGAGTTTTGTCTTCCGGATGAACGCTCTAGAGTGCTTCCCGGCCTGGAAGAAGCGAAATCCAGGGGGATTGATCACTTTAAGTTAGAGATAGATATCATAACAAAAAGCGGAGAGATTAAAGTATTCGCTTGGAATACAGTAATCAGGGGTAAAAGATGGTTAATCAATGGACGAGACATAACTCATCAAAAAAGAAATCAGAAGTTATTAGAGCAGCTTTCTCTGGTCGCCAGTCACGTAAATAACGGGGTGATCATTAATGACGCAGAGAACAAAGCTATATGGGTCAATAAGGCTTTCGAGGCTATTACCGGATATTCTGCAGCAGACGTTTTAGGAAAGCGGATAGGAAATCTGCTTCTCAGAAACTTTACTCAGGATGAAACTCTACTCTATGCAAGAGCTCAAACTGCTGAAAAAAAATCGTTTTCAGTGGTGTTGCATGCCCAGCGCAAAGACTCAGCTCCCGTGTGGCTATCTGTCATGAATACGATCCTCCTGAATTCAGAAGGAGAGACGGAAAAGACGATCGAAATACTAACGGACATCACGCAACATAAAGAAGCTGAGAGCCGCAATGAAACGCTTAGCCTTGCCTTGAGCAAGTCTAATGTCGGAATCGTTGTGCGCGACAACGCCAATAAGGTTGTATGGTTCAATGATGCCTTTGAGGATATTACAGGCTATAGTCTGGAAGAATTCAGGGGAAAGCATTTGGGAGATATTTTGATAGGTCCAGACACTTCTTTAAACGATTACAGGAAGGCGAAGATCGCATTTGCAAACAAAGAGGCTTATGAGATAGAAAATCTCTTCTATACAAAGGCGGGGGATAGGGTATGGCTTTACCTGTCTAATACCCCACTTCTCAATAATGCTGGTGAATTAGAGCGTCAGGTATGTATAGTTGTTGATATTACTGCACGTAAAAAAGCCGAGCAGGAAATTATTGCTGCCAGGGAAGAAGCGATCAAACTGGGTAAGGCTAAAGAAGCTTTTCTTTCCGTCATGAGCCATGAGATGCGCACGCCCTTAAATGCGATAATAGGCATCAGCCGCATCTTGCTTGAAGAAGATCCGCTGGACCGGCAGCTGGAGAATCTGAACATGCTGAAATTCTCAACTGAAAATCTCCTTACCTTAATCAACGATGTGCTGGATTACACTAAGATTGAAACAGGAAATTTGAAGCTTGAACAGCGCCCTGTAAACCTGAGGAAGATTGTTAATTCGACAGTTGAGTCATTACAATTTAAACTTGACAAAGGTCTTGTTCTGATGAAGGTTGACATCGATGAGAGTATACCGGAAATGGTTATAGGAGATAAAACCCGTATATACCAAATACTAATGAATCTCTTGGGGAATGCTATTAAATTCACTGAAGAGGGTGAGATCTCGACCTCGCTCAAAGTGGTTTCTCAGGATTCAGATTCTGTCACAGTCAACTTCGAGGTTTCAGACACTGGCATAGGCATTAGTCCGGAAAAGTTGGACTATATATTCGAAACCTATACACAAGAAAGTGCAGATACAACCCGAAAGTATGGAGGTACGGGTCTCGGGCTCGCCATTACCAAGAAGCTGCTTCAACTACATCAATCGGATATTTATGTGAAGAGTGAGAAGGGCAGAGGGTCCTGCTTTTACTTTACCCTGAAGTTTGAACGCTCCAAGGTGAGTGTTGGCGACGACGAAAATATGGTCCCTATGGCAACACTGCCTTCTTATATTCTTATTGTAGATGACAACCCGATTAACAGGATGGTGGCCCAAAAAGCAGTTATGCGGTGGGGGATCAAGTCAGATACAGCCGATAATGGGAGAGAAGCTGTTGAAATGGTAAAACGGAAAGATTATGACCTGGTGCTGATGGACCTGCACATGCCCGTATTAGATGGCTATGAGGCAACCCGCCTGATTCGTGCTTTGCCAGATCGAAAATATCAGAAGTTACCAATTATAGCACTCACTGGTAGCGAGCTTGCCATACGGAAAGATTTGATTTCGCAATCAGGAATTAATGATACGGTCATGAAACCCTTCGTACCTGTGGAACTATTTAAGAAGATCCGGTACTATCTAGAGCGAAAAGATTAAAGAATGGTTTTCAG
Organism: Arcticibacter sp.; assembly: GCF_053551015.1. Classification (NCBI taxonomy): domain Bacteria; kingdom Pseudomonadati; phylum Bacteroidota; class Sphingobacteriia; order Sphingobacteriales; family Sphingobacteriaceae; genus Arcticibacter; species Arcticibacter sp. The sequence goes on from NZ_JBMQOB010000021.1 coordinate 164,458, forward strand.
CTCATCCCAGACATTCTCAGCTAATATTTTCTGCCCGTTCGCCGTAGGATGTACACCGTCTCTAAGATTCAAGTGAGGTATTCCGGCTACCTTATTCAATAGGGAAGGTACTAGCAACATGTCGTTTTTAGCGGCTATGCGTGGAAAGACAGCATTGAAGTCTCTGGCGTATTTACCTCCCATATCGGGCGGTACTTGCATCCCTAGAAGCACGAGCTTTGCTTCTGGATACCTTAACTTTACAGTATCTATAATTGACTGAAGGTTCTCTTCAGTTTGAGATACAGGCACGCCTCTTAATCCGTCGTTTGCTCCAAGTTCTAGTACAAATATGTCCATCTTATTCTTCAGCAACGATCCGATACGTCCCTTGCCTCCGGCAGTGGTCTCTCCGCTTAAACCTGCATTTACAGCCTTATATCCAAGCCCGAGTGAATCAAGTTTTACCTGAATCAAGGCTGGAAAAGATTCACTTCCGGGATCTTCCAAACCATAACCGGCAGTCAGGCTGTTCCCGAAAAATAATATGTTTTTAACCTGTTCATTCTTATTGTCGACTAAACTGTCTGTATTCGCCTGTTTATCTTTCATAGTATCATGGGTGCAGCTAATAACAGACAGCATAAATAATAAGCAGATATGTAGTCTGACCATAAGCTTGGTTTTTATGAAACATCAACACGAATCAGTGAAGTTAGTTTAGACGACCAAAAAAATACTATTACCAGGCCGGGAAAGATGTACTTTCAGCCAACCGGCTATCTCGGTGCTACGAAAAGAAGCATAAAGCCTCACATTGTTCAATTAAGCCTAAAATTATCTATTTTCGGCATTAGATGCAGACGATAAAAAACGACAAAGAGACCATACGGGCATGGGCGATGTTTGATTGGTCAAACTCAGCCTATAATCTGGTTATAACGTCCACAATTTTTCCGGCGTACTATACCATTATCACAACCACGGAGGAGCACGGTGATAAAGTCAGATTCTTTGGATGGGAATTCGTGAATACAGCTCTTTCAAATTATTCACTGTCCGTCGCTTACCTTATCATGGCATTGTTGCTTCCTTTTCTTTCCTCCAGTGCGGACTTTCATGGCAACAAGAAAACGTTTATGAAGCTGTTTACATATATAGGGAGCTTCGCATGTATGTTACTTTATTTTTTCAGGCTTGAAAGCCTGGAGCTTGGTATAATATGCTCCGCAGTAGCGGCCATGGGATACATCGGAGGTGTTATGTTCAGTAACTCTTATTTGCCTGAAATAGCAAGTGTCGATCAGCAGGATCGGGTAAGCGCCCAGGGCTTTGCTTATGGGTATATCGGAAGCGTTCTGTTACAGATCATCTGCTTTGTTTTTATCCTGAAGCCAGACTGGTTCGGAATCTCCGACTCCTCATTTCCAGCAAGATTATCCTTTTTGTTGGTAGGAGTATGGTGGATTCTGTTCTCTCAGATTCCATTTGCAAAGCTCCCCAAAGGGGGAAGCGGAATCAACGAAGGCCGGCAACGAAAGAATGGCTACCAGGAACTCGTTTACGTTTTTAAACAAATCCGCAGAATGGCAGTGTTAAAACGATTTCTTATTGCTTTCTTCTTTTATTCGGTAGGAGTACAAACAATCATGCTGGTGGCTGCCAGTTTCGGAGAAAAGGAACTACACCTTGGAACAGATAATTTAATCATAATCATTTTGATCATCCAGATTGTGGCTATAGCAGGTGCATATCTGATGTCTGCTCTTGGTCGTCGTATGGGCAATATAGGGGTGCTGATACTTGTTGTTTGCATATGGATCTGCATCTGTGTTTCCGCGTACTATATATCCTCAGCTAAACAGTTCTATCTCCTGGCAGTAGTGGTAGGCCTGGTGATGGGTGGAATCCAAAGCTTATCCCGCTCGACATATTCCAAATTTCTGCCCGAGAACACGCGAGATACTGCGTCTTTCTTTAGCTTCTACGATGTGACTGAGAAACTTGCCATTGTATTAGGCCTGGCCTCGTTCGCTTTTATCGAAGAACAATCAAACATCCGGAACTCGGCTCTGGCTTTAAGTGTGTTCTTCTTTGCGGGCTTGATTGGTCTCATCATTGTTGCCAGGACAAAAAAAAGTCAGGATTACACCATTATCTCTGAAAATTAAATTTGGCTTTTCCTCAATACAAATTACCTTTACGCACTGACTATGACTGTAGAACTATTCATTCCATGTTTCATGGATCAACTATACCCGGACACTGCCTTTAATACAGTGAAAATCCTAGAGAAAGCCGGCTGTAAAGTATCTTATAATCCTGAACAAACATGTTGCGGGCAACCTGCATTCAATGCCGGCTTTTGGGATGAAGCAAAAGCTGTCGGCGGAAAGTTTCTAAATGATTTTTCTGGAGAACACTATATTGTTTCCCCTTCGGCCTCCTGTACAGGCATGGTAAAAAACTATTACAGCGACCTATTTACCAATACAGCTGTACATAATAAATGTCGATCCATTCAGGGGAATATTCACGAGTTATCAGACTTCCTGGTCAACACTCTTCAAAAAGATTACTTCGGCGCGGAGCTTGACGGGCGTGCTGTTTATCACGATTCATGTGCCGGGCTCCGAGAGTGTAAGATCAAGGCCGAGCCCAGAGCGCTTCTATCTAAGGTACATGGTCTTGAGTTGCTTGATCTTAAAGATAATGACACCTGCTGCGGATTTGGAGGAACATTCGCTGTGAAGTTTGAAGGCATTTCAAGTGCCATGGCACAACAGAAAATCGATAATGCACTGGCAGTAGGAGCTGAGTACATTATTTCGACAGATGCATCCTGCCTTTTGCATATGCAGGGCTATATTGACAAGCATCAACTTCCAATCAAGTCTATGCACCTGGCAGATGTACTTGCCCACGGCTGGGGAAATGTATAATAGCGCCGTGTTTTACTTCTAAAATTTTACTTTTGCAGATCGCATTAGATCACCTCAGTATGTGATCTGAATATTTTTATATACAAGAACATAAAATCATAGTTGTAGATGATTAAAATTACACTCCCCGATGGTTCCATTCGTGAATACGAAGCTGGAATAACTCCCTATCAGATCGCTTTGTCAATCTCAGAAGGATTAGCCCGGAATGTCCTGGCTGCAGAAGTTGATGGTCAGGTTTGGGACTCGTCCCGATCGATTGAAGCTGATTCTCATGTCAGGTTGATAACCTGGAATGACAAAGAAGGCAAATCAACTTTCTGGCACTCTTCAGCTCACTTGATGGCTGAAGCACTCGAAGCACTCTATCCGGGTACCAAATTTGGTATCGGTCCCGCTATTGAAACCGGCTTTTATTACGATGTCGACTTTGGAGACAGGGAGTTTTCTTCTGATAACTTCAAGGAAATCGAAAACAAGATGCTGGAGCTGGCAAAAAAGAAGTCAGTATTCGAGCGTAAGCCCATCAGTAAAGCAGACGCGGTTTCTTTTTTCACCGACAAGGGAGATGAGTATAAACTCGACCTCATAAAGGACCTTCCTGACGGTTCAATCACATTATACACGCAAGGCGATTTTACTGACCTTTGCCGTGGCCCGCACATTCCGAATACGGGCTTCATCAAGGCTGTCAAGCTGATGAATGTTGCTGGCGCTTATTGGCGTGGAGATGAGAACAGGAAACAGCTTACCCGGATTTACGGAGTTACTTATCCGAAGCAAAGTGAGCTTGCCGACTATCTGAAGATGATAGAGGAAGCGAAAAAGCGGGATCACAGGAAACTGGGCAAAGAGCTTGAACTTTTTACCTTTTCCGAGAAAGTAGGTATGGGATTACCGATGTGGTTGCCGAAAGGCACTGCATTGCGCGAAAAACTTGTTCAATTTCTGCAACGAGCTCAGGTGAAATCCGGCTACGAGCAAGTAATCACACCGCATATAGGTCATAAAAACCTGTACGTGACTTCTGGTCACTACGAAAAGTATGGCGCCGATTCGTTTCAGCCGATTAAGACTCCACAGGAAGGAGAGGAGTTTTTCCTGAAACCCATGAACTGTCCGCATCACTGCGAACTCTACAAGTTTAAACCTCGCTCTTACAAGGATCTTCCGGTTCGGTTTGCTGAGTTCGGTACAGTGTATCGTTATGAGCAGAGTGGCGAACTTCACGGACTTACCCGGGTGAGAGGCTTTACGCAGGATGACGCACATTTGTTCTGCCGCCCTGATCAGGTAAAAGAAGAATTTAAAAAGGTAATTGACCTGGTTCTCTATGTTTTCAACGCGCTGGGATTCAATGACTATACAGCTCAGGTTTCTCTTCGTGATCCGGAAAATAAGACCAAATACATCGGAACAGACGAAAACTGGGCCCTTGCTGAAGCTGCAATCATCGAAGCGGCGGCAGAGAAAGGTCTTCCTACAGTAGTGGAGCTTGGAGAGGCAGCTTTCTACGGTCCGAAACTCGACTTCATGGTGAAAGATGCTCTTGGTCGTAGATGGCAGTTGGGAACTATACAGGTGGACTATAATCTTCCGGAACGATTCGAACTGGAGTATACAGGAAGCGATAATCAGAAACATAGGCCGGTTATGATTCACCGGGCACCTTTTGGTTCACTGGAAAGGTTCGTTGCCGTGTTAATTGAGCATTGCGCAGGTAACTTCCCGCTTTGGCTAACACCAGACCAGTTTATCGTGCTCCCGATATCGGAAAAATATGAAGATTACGCAAAAAAAGTTTTAGAATCTCTTAATAATTCCGATATTCGCGGCTTGATTGACTTGCGTGATGAGAAGATCGGAAGAAAAATCAGAGATGCGGAAATCAAAAAGATTCCGTATATGTTAATAATCGGCGAGAAGGAAATGAGCGAGGGATTAGTTTCGGTCCGTAAACACGGGGAAGGCGATTTAGGAAGCATGACGGCAGAAGCATTTGAAAAACAATTAATAACAGAAGTAACAGTTTAAATAAAGAATAACATTTGGCATTAGGAAGACCAGGTTTTAATAAGGGTCCTCGCGGACCGAGACCTCCGTTTAAGAAAAAAGAGGCTGAGCACAACATTAATGAGTATATCAGAGCTCAACAAGTTCGTCTTGTTGGTGATAATGTTGAACAGGGTATCATGTCTTTGGCAGAAGCCAGACGCATTGCTGAAGAGCAGGAGCTGGATCTAGTCGAAATATCTCCTAATGCTGACCCTCCCGTTTGTAGAGTTATAGACTACAACAAATTTATCTATGAGCAAAAGAAAAAGCTTAAAGAGATAAAAGCGAATGCGAAGCAAACGGTAATCAAAGAAATTCGTTTTGGACCAAACACCAATGAGCACGACTTTCAGTTTAAACTGAAGCATGCTATCGGATTCCTGGAAGCAGGAGAGAAGGTTCGTGCCTACGTTCACTTCAAAGGTAGAGCGATCGTTTACAAGGAGCAGGGTGAAATCTTGTTGCTGCGTTTTGCTCAGGCACTTGAAGAAGTTGGTAAGGTAGAGCAGTTGCCTAAGTTGGAAGGAAAACGAATGTTCTTAATCGTTGGCCCTAAAGCAAAAAAATAATAAAACAATTAATAAATAGAGTTATGCCAAAAATGAAAACCAATTCCAGTGCTAAAAAGCGCTTCAAGCTTACTGGAACAGGTAAAATTGCAAGGAAGAATGCGTTTATGAGCCACATCTTAACCAAGATGTCTACTAAACGTAAGCGTAACTTAAGTCAGACAAGCTTAGTTTCTGAAGCTGACTTAGGAAACGTGAAGAGAATGCTTTGCATCGGAAAGTAATTTAATTAAGTAACCAGACACCCGGTACCTAAGATTGCATAAGCAACACCGCTGTCAAAAAACAAACAAACATGCCACGTTCGGTTAACGCAGTAGCGTCAAGAAGAAGAAGAAAAAAGATCTTAAATTTAGCCAAAGGCTATTACGGATCACGCAGCAAGGTCTATACCGTTGCTAAAAACACAGTTGAAAAAGGTTTACAGTATGCATACCGCGACCGTAAGACCAAGAAAAGAGAATTCAGAGCTCTATGGATTCAACGTATCAATGCTGGTGCACGTCAACACGGAATTTCTTATTCTCAGTTGATTGGTAAATTGGCAGCAAAAGAAATCGGTTTAAACCGTAAAGTATTAGCTGACCTTGCAATGAACGAACCAGCTGCATTCAAGGCAATCATTGATGCAGTGAAATAAAAATTGTTTTTATTACAAATGAAAAGGGAGTCACACAATGGCTCCCTTTTCTTGTTTTACGTCATATGGATTTTGGCAAAATACCCGAACACGACCTCCCTAATGTAGATTTTACACTCCCCGCAGACGGCCTTCTAACACAAGATGTACTTCGTCTGCAAAGCCCTGTAAGCCAATTAACATCTTATATTGGTTGTGCTAAATGGGGCCGTAAAGAGTGGAAAGGATTAATCTATCCCCCCAAGACAAAAGACGCGGTCTTTCTTGATGAATATGTGAAGCATTTCAATTCTATTGAGTTAAATGCTATATTTTATAAGATGCCTGATAAGCAGCAGATTATTACCTGGAGACAGAAGGCCGAAGCACAAAAGGCTGATTTTAAGTTCTGTCCGAAGATCAGCCAGACGATCAGTCATATCAAAAGACTAAAGAACGCTGAAGACGCAACTTCGCAATACCTGGAAAGCATTCTGGAGTTTGGTCCTTACCTGGGTCCCTGCTTTCTTCAGTTGAGCGACAACTTTGGACCAGCGAATCTGGAAATCATCGCCGACTACCTCAAGTCTTTACCCCGCGACTTTAATCTGTTCCTCGAAGTGCGTCATCAGGCCTGGTTTAGTGATCAGGAAGCAAGACGGGCCTTGTTTGAGGTTCTACGGGAGAGCCAGATCGGTGCAGTCATAACAGATGCAAGCGGCCGCCGCGATTGTCTTCACATGGAGCTGCCGGCACCCCATGCATTCATTCGCTTCGTTGGAAACGGTCTGCATGAAAGTGACTTCAGGAGGGTGGACGAATGGATCTCCAGAATCAAAGACTGGAAAGACCAGGGCCTGCAGTCGGCCTATTTCTTCCTGCATCAGCACGATGAAAAAGATACACCTATTCTGGCCGATTATACTGTTCGCCGCTGGAATGAAGTACTGGGTACTAAGATCGACCCTCCCGGTCTCCTTAGCCGCCAGGGTGATCTTGGTTTCTAGTCCACTGTGGATAAAGTGTCAAAACATCTGTCAATCATAGACGTTTCTTTTTTTATATTGGAAAATCTATTAATTTAGTAGACTTACAAACCAAACTTAAAACAAATATTATGAGCTTAAGAATAGGTGATATAGCACCAAACTTCACTGCCCAAACTTCACAAGGCGAAATCAACTTTTATGATTACGTAGGAGATAGCTGGGTTGTTCTATTCTCACATCCTGCAGATTATACGCCGGTCTGTACAACAGAGCTGGGGAAAACCGCTTCCCTGAGCGGTGAGTTCGCGAAACGTGACGTAAAGGTAATAGCCCTAAGCGTAGATCCGGTAGGAAAGCACCAGGGCTGGATTGAAGATATAAATGAAACACAGGGCGTCGAGGTTAACTTTCCGCTGATAGCTGATGAGAGTAAAGAGATCTCAAATGCTTATGGGATGATTCATCCAAACGCATCAGACTCATTAACTGTGAGGTCTTTATTCATCATTTCACCTGATAAGAAAGTGAAACTGATTATCTCATATCCTGCGTCCACAGGTAGAAACTTCCAGGAGATTCTTCGTGTTATCGACTCCCTGCAGCTTACTGCCAAACACAGTGTTGCTACTCCGGCCGACTGGAAGCAAGGTGAGGATGTAGTTGTTGCCAATTCGATCAAGACAGAGGATATCCCCGACAAATTCCCTAAAGGTCATCGTATCGTGAAGCCGTATTTACGCTTTACGCCGCAGCCAGATAGCGAATAGATTTTGACTCCTGATAGAATTGTATATCTTAGTCAAAATTTTTAAATTTGGTTAAGAGTTCTGTGCCATACGCCTTGATAAGTAAATGAATATTTCTTTTTCAGTTGTTGCACATTATCAGTACCTAAACAAATCTTATTATTATGAAAACTGGAAAAGTAAAATGGTTTAATGCCGAAAAGGGTTATGGTTTCATCGTTGGAGATGACGGAAAAGAGGTGTTCGTTCACTTCAAAGACGTTCAGGGCGGAGTTAACGCACTGAGAGAAAATGATTCAGTAGAGTACGATGTTGCCGAAGGTAAAAAAGGCCTGCAGGCAGTAGACGTTAAGAAAGCTTAATTTTTATTGTACCCTTATACTAATTAGTAAGCCCCATGCCATGGGGCTTTTTTTATGCCCGGACTCTAGCTCGAAGAGAGCTTCGATCGTTTCAGAAAGGAGGTTCATCTACAACACTCTTTTCGCCTTAATGGTAATCAATTCATTGACCGCCATCGTAAAAATCAGAAAGTCTTCCCCGCCGTCACGAAGCTTATATTTCTTCTTCAGCTGATCCGGAGACAATGGAAAATTCCTGCTCAGTACATTGAAGCTCCCCGGGTTCTTTTCCCGTGCAAATAATTTATACGGTTGGCTGTATTCGATTTGAAAAACCTTCCCAGGAAATTCTTCCTGCAGTTTTTCGGAGGTGTAGAGATGAGTGTTAACATCCAGTTTTTTCAAACTGAATCTGGATACAAGCGTCTTGAACGCGCCGCCTTTCAACACTGCAACATCGGGTTCATACAAATAGGCAGCAGGGAAGGCATAGTCACTCACAACTTCGCTGCGTTCTTCCGAAAGCTTGAAGCGAAACTCCAATGGCCGCGCACTTCCTAGCATCGAACATACAATCTGCGCCTCTTCCGTGTTTTTCGCTGACAAGACCCAAAGGAGTTCCTTACAATCGTTCTTCACACTCACAACATGCAGCTCTTCCGTATAGCCTCTAAAAGCGATCAAACCAGATTGTATGTCCAGCATCGGTGATGTTTTAATAACCAGGCGGTCGGCTACCTGGAAAAATAGCTCCAGGTTCTCTACTACATTGGGTTCCGTATCTTCCAGCAGGAATATTTTTTTATTTTCTACTCTTCTTGACGGATCGACGTATAAGGTGTCAAATCTCTCCTCAGATCCACTAAGAAACGCGAGGGCATCATCAATTACAAACGAGGCGTTGCTGGCTCCCAGTAGCCTGAGATTGTGTTGAGCGATCTGAGAGAGCCTAGGGTTCCTTTCCACATGTGTAATAGATTCCACCTGCTTCGAGAAATAATAGCTGTCCACTCCAAACCCACCCGTAATATCAATGGCTTTTTTTCCTGTCATCAATCGGGCCTTGTATGCGGCGGTTATTTCAGATGAGGTCTGCTCTACAGAAAGCTTAGGCGGAAAGTAAATGCCTTCCTGCCTAAACCAGGTTGGCAGCTTTTTTTCCGACCGTTTCTTGCTGTCGATCTGTTCAGCCAGCTCCTTTGAACTGATTCCCTCGAACGGACTTTTCCCCAGCATCATCTTGTGAACATCAGCATGCAGGTTGTCCATTATAAACTTCTGGACGGCGGGTTTCAGTAAAGCATCATTCATCTTCAACTATTTCAAAACAACCTGAGCGGTAACGCGACTGCTTTGTTCCAGCATGATAGTTCTTCCTTTTGTAAATTCATTTAGAAGCTCTCTATCATAATGTCTCATGGTGATCAGTTGAAGGCCCTCGTTATACTTGACTCCAAAGCCCTGCTCCAGCCGCTTAATCAGACTAGAAAATGTCCGCTGGTCACTATCGATACAGCCCGACAAGCTAGTCGCTGATACCTGGACAACATTCATCTTAATAGCAACATCAGCAAAGCTCTTGTAAATGGTGCTGATATGCTCTTCCGTTATAAACGAAAGATCCTTCGTTGTGAGCGAAATCAGAATCTGGTCGTTTTTAATAATCACCGCTGGCTCCGTAACCTTCACATCCGTGTTCGTGATGCAGGTTCCAGATTCCTCAGGACTCGTAAAAGGCTTCACATATAATGGAATCTGGTGATTCTGAAGTGGCTTTATAGTCTTTGGATGGATCACGGTAGCCCCGTAATAGGTCATCTCAATGGCTTCACGGTAAGAAAGTTCGTCGTATTTCTTGGTATTGGCAAATAGCTTCGGGTCTGCGTTTAATACCCCCGGAACGTCCTTCCAGATCGTAACCGCCTGCGCTCCCAGACCGGTTGCAAAGATTGCTGCAGAATAGTCAGAACCTTCGCGACCCAGGGTCGTGCTGAAGTTCTCTGAGGTCCCTCCGATGAAGCCTTGCGTGACAATATACTGGTCGGCCAGAACGGGGAGGAGTTGTTCCCTGATCCTGTCCGAGGTCTTTTCCCAGTCCACCTTTCCTCGCCGGTAGGTATTATCTGTTTGGATATAACTCCGCGCGTCCGCCCATTTATTGCTGAAGCCGGAGCTATTCAGGTAATGACTAACGATCTTTGACGATACCAGCTCTCCTACAGAAACGATCTGATCATACAGATAGTCGTAAGTGTCATAAGGTTCCTCCTCCAGTATCCACTCAATTTCTACAAACGCGTTCGCCACGTCATCGTAAATAGGGTGGGACACATCTTCAAAGAGGTCATGGATGATGTTCTCGTGATAGAGCTTGATGGCATCAAGGATATCCTGCGTATTCTCTTTACGATCAACATAGGCGTTGACGAGCTCCTCCAACGCATTGGTTGTCTTTCCGATTGCCGAAACAACAATCAGAAGCTGAACCTCCGGTCTTAGTGATAATATATGGCCGATGTTCCTGATACCTTCTGCATCTTTAGACGAGGCCCCTCCGAATTTGTATACTTCAATCATGTATTGCTGGTATAATGCTACCGTCTGAAAGCTGATCAGCGCTTAGTGAAACATTGATCCATTCGCCCTCAAACCGTGCATTGTATTTCTTGTAAAAGTTGATAGCCGGCTCATTCCAGTCGAGCACCTGCCAGCTGACGCCGTTAAATTTTTTCTCCTTCGCTTCCTGCAGAATACGCTCGAATAGCATGGTGCCCACACCCTTGCCTCTCAGATCTTCATTTACGTAAAAATCTTCCAGGTACATCCTGCAACCCTTCCATGTAGAAAAGCGGATATAATACAAGGCAAAGCCTTCAACCTTGCCCTCTACTTCCGCCACGAATGCGGTCCAAACCGGAGCATTCCCGAATCCTGCATCGGTAAACTCTTCAATGGTCACGGTCACCTCCTCGGGAGCCTTCTCATAGAGCGCAAGCCCTTTCACCATTTCGAGCAGCTGCGGGCAGTCATCCCGATGTGCCCTGCGAATATTGATATTCATCTAATTTAGTGTTGAATCTGGTTGGTCGGATGGGGGAATAGCCGATTCTGAGGCATCCTTATTCTTCCAGTGCGGAATTACACGCTTACCGAATATCGTACTTCCGATACGAAGCATGGTACTTCCTTCTTTTATGGCGATCTGATAGTCTGAAGACATGCCCATCGATATTTCTTTAAAGGAATCCTCCTTGCGGAAGAATGATACCTTTAAGCCATCAAAAAAGACTTTCAGTTCATTAAACTCGTCTCTGATCTGTTTTTCATGCTCTGTATTGGTAGCAATACCCATCACGCCCACGATCCGCACGTGTTTCATCTCTGCAAATTCATCTGACCGCAGCAATTCGATAGCTTCATCAAAGCCGAGTCCGAACTTGGTATCTTCATCTGCAATATAGATCTGAAGCAGACAGTCAATAACCCGTTTATTCTTTGCTCCCTGCTTATCAATTTCTTTCAAAAGCTTCAGGCTGTCTACAGAGTGGATAAGGCTCACAAAAGGAGCTATATATTTTACCTTATTTGTTTGAAGATGTCCCAGTAAGTGCCATTCGATATCCTTAGGCAATTCCTCGTATTTCTCTACCATTTCCTGAACCTGATTTTCCCCGAATAACCGTTGACCGGCTTCGTAAGCCTCCATGATGTCGGCCACAGGCTTGGTCTTGGAAACAGCGATCAGCTTAACCCCCGAAGCGCTCACTTCATTCTTTAATTTCGTCAAGTTGGCTGCAATGCTCATTTATGCGTATTTTTAACCCCTAATCTGGCTAAATTACTAAATGAAGCGTTTATTGTTATTGTTTTTTGTGATCATTTTTCTTAATGCCTGTGAATCTGATGATAGGCCCGAGGGTGTGTTGGAGAAGAAGACGATGATCGAGGTGCTCACCAATGTTCACCTGGCCGATGGCTATGCAAGTTCGCTTTATTCACACAGCAGCAGAAACACGATCGCTGCCATGTACGGATCGATATACAAGAAATACAATACGGACTCGCTCGGTATTCGCAAGAGTCTGGAGTACTACTCCCGTAATCCGGCCGAACTGAAAGCCATGTACGAAACAATCGTGAAGAACCTGGAGGCCTTAGAAAAGGAACAGCGCCTGATTGAAGAGAAAAAACAACAGCAAGAACAGGATGCCTATAACAAACAACAGCAACGGCTCGCACAACAGCTGAAGCTGAAGAAAGATTCTTTACGAAATGACTCCCTGAACAAGCAATATATCAAGATCGATACGTTTAAAGTTATTCCGGTTAAAAGATGGACCTTCCAGCAAATGCTGGAAAGAGAGAGAATGAGAAAACAGGATTCCGTCAGGCGGGATTCAATGATGAAAGCGAGAATTAAATAATGATCTACCCCAATAATGCTGCTGATAAACTAGGGTTTACAGAAGTTAAATCACATATACAATCACTTTGTCTGAGCGATATGGGCCGCCAAATGGTCGATAAAATTCAGATGATGTCGAACTACGAGAATATCGGCAAGTTCCTGCGTCAAACCAGGGAGTTTAAAGAAATTCTTGAGAACGACTCCCCACTGCCTATCCGCAATCTTTTTGATATCAAGTCCCTGGCTGAAAAGATTCGTGTGGAAGGTGCTTTCCTGACTGAAGCCGAGCTTCATCAGGTTCTTCTTTCCCTTCAGACCGTATTTTCAGTCATCAGCTATTTCAATGAGCGGGAGGGACGTTATCCAACGCTGGTAGCTCTTTTCGAGCACCTGCCGATCGAGAAGAAGATCATCCGCAGCATCGAATCGGTAATTGATGAAAAAGGAAAAATAAGGGCAAACGCATCGCGGGAACTGCAGGAAATTGTTGCAAATATTGCCCGCGCTGAACAGGAGGCGAGGAAGAAGATCGACCACATTTTCAAGAATGCACAGAACAGCGGCTACACTGCCGATGGCTCTTTAACCATTCGTGACGGCCGGCTCTGTATCCCTCTGCTCGCCGAGAATAAAAGAAAGGTTAAAGGCTTCGTGCATGACGAGTCTGCCTCTGGACAAACCGTTTATCTTGAGCCTGAAGAGGTCTTTCAGCTGAACAATAAGATCAGGGATCTGGAGTTCGACAAACGCAGGGAAATTATTCGTATTCTCGTTGCCCTGAGTAATGATCTCCGACCATACGTTCCCTTGTTTATGGCCTACCATGGCCTCCTCACCAAGCTGGATTTTGTCAGAGCTAAGGCCCTCTTTGCTATCGACACGGAATCGGAGATGCCTGTCCTGGTCAACAAAGCAGAGCTCAGTCTGGTCAACGCCCGGCACCCGCTCTTGCTGCTCGCGCTCCGCAAGGAAAAGCAAACCGTTGTTCCCCTGAATATCAATATCGACGAAAAGCAACGTGTTGTCGTCGTGTCCGGCCCTAATGCTGGAGGGAAGTCGGTTTGTATGAAAACCGTCGGACTCCTGCAAATCATGGTGCAGGCCGGTCTGCTTGTACCCGTTGATGAGCATTCCGTCTTCGGCGTATTCAAACAGGTCTTTGCCGATATAGGTGATGATCAGTCAATAGAAAGCGACTTAAGTACATACAGTGCCCATCTTTCCAAGATGAAGTACTTCGTGGAGAATTCAGGAGGGAAAACGCTGGTGCTTATCGATGAGTTCGGTACGGGTACCGACCCCCTCTTTGGTGGCCCCATTGCTGAAGCGGTGCTTGATGCGCTTAATCGCAAGAAGATCCGTGGAGTGGTCACCACCCACTATTCTAATCTGAAGCTCTTCGCTAATGCAACAGAGGGACTGGAAAACGCATCCATGATGTTCAATAACCTCGAGATGCAACCGATGTATATTCTGGAGATGGGCAAGCCCGGAAGCTCCTACGCATTCGAGATCGCACAGAAGATCGGGCTGCCCGAGCCTGTGCTCAACGCAGCAAAGAGTAAGATCGGTACTCATCAAAAGAAGGTTGATACCCTGTTGGTGGATCTGGAGCGCGATAAAAAAGAGGTTTTGGAGAAGAAAGTCGCTCTGGATAAACAACAAAGACGGGTGGATGCACTGCTTCGTGAGAACGAGCAGCTCAAAGAATATCTGGATGAAAATAAGAAAGCTATCCTGAAGGAGGCCAAGAAAGAAGCGCAGTCGATTATTTTGAATGCCAACAAGCTCATCGAGAACACCATATCAGAAATCAAAGAAACCAAAGCAGATAAAGAAAGTACGGTAAAACTCCGCCAGAACCTGCAACAGGAACTGAAAAAGCATCAGGTCACAAAGGAAGCTCCAAAGCCAGTAGCTAAAGCTGATCAGGAGCTTAAACATGGCGACTGGGTTAAACTGGTTGATTCAGAGACTGTAGGGCAGGTTATTGATGTGACTAAAGACAACGTCATTCTCGCTATAGGCGACCTCCGCTCCGTCGTGAAGCGGAAAAGGGTGGAACGTGTAACCAAAAAGGAAGTACCCAAGGAAATCCGCAAGTCCTACTCCTCACAGCTGACTGACACCTATGCATCGTTCAGTCCGGAAATAGATATCCGCGGTATGAGGGGAGAAGATGCCGTGCAGGAAATTGAAAAGTATCTTGACCGGGCACTTATGATGGGTATGTCAAGCCTTAAAATCATTCACGGAAAAGGGGATGGGATATTGCGTAAACTGATCCGCGGATACCTGAGCAAGTATTCTCAGGTATCGCGGATGGAGGATGAGCATGCCGATCGCGGAGGCGATGGCATCACCTATGTCTATCTGAGCTAGTCTAGAAGTCTACTTCTTTATGTTCGCCTTCTTCATTCGCGTTGCCTTTTATGGTATTCTTCACGAGTGAAACAATCTGCGCCAGGAGAAGGTCGGGTGTATCCCAATACTCGGCCTTTTCAGGCTGTATGCGCAAAAGGCATAACTCCGGGTCTTCCTTGCCATAAGGGAACCAGGTTTTATACCTGTCGGTCCATAGCTCATCAATCTTAACCGGATCGTGTGTAACCGTCGCCGTGCCTTTTACCGTTACATACAGGTCCTGTGCCGGATCGCTGTAGTTCAGCATCACATTTGGATTTAGTCCGATCTCTGTCGTTTTTCTTGAGCTCTTCCGGGCAAACATCCAGATCAAGCCGTCGTCCCCGACCTTGAAGGTGTACATCGGGCGGCTGTCTATCGTGCCATCCGCCTCTGTGGTGGTGAGCATCGCGATTTTGATATCCGCAATCTTAGATGACAGCTCGCGGGCCTTTTTTATATACTCGATCTCGGCAAGCTGTTCCTGAACAGTGTTTCCAGTAAGTTGTGTCATAGGTACTTGTTTTATATTTTTGATATAAATACAAGGCTTGACGACCGATTTTGTTTAGATAATTTTAATTTGGATAGCTCTACCGGTCTGAGTGTCCGAGGCTCTTCCCGGGGTTCACATGGTCCCGCACCAGTTGCTTCAGCTCCTTGATCTCCGGAAAGCGTCCAGCCTGCTTCCTGTCGAAGATAATCTCGTCGTCCACCCGCACCTGAAAAGTTCCACTCGTCTCCGAAGGCTTGAGCAAAACGCCTTCCAGATCCTCCGAAAAGGTGGTCAGAAGTTCCTGAGCCATATAGGCCGAACGCAGAAGCCAACCGCACTTCGGGCAATATTCCAGGCTCACTGTTTTCTTCGTTGGTGTACTTTTATTGTCTTCCATAAGATGCTGTCTCTAAGAAATATGAAGCTCTTTACCTGTAAGTTCAAGATAGGTATTTTGCAGCTGATGAAGGTAGATGAGTTCCCTGTCCGCCGCATTTCCAAATACACCTGTCTCCCCCGAAAAAATAAATGCAAGCTGGTTGTCCGGACTGATCCATTGCCCCGTAGCTCCAGGGTCTTTTCTGAATGAAGCCTTGACGAGCCAGTCGGTCGATAACTTTACCGGATTAACCTCATTGAAACGGATTCTGAACTGGTAGCCCGGTCGCGGACTCAGCATGTCGCAAAGGAGACTGCCGGGCTGTACTTCTTTCACAGACAGGATGCCCTCCTGATTTGCTCTCGGATATACAACAATGATATTTCCTTCTCTTAACTGGCCGATATCCATACGGTCTGGTGTTTTGTTAAAGCGTGAAATAATAAACAATGCTTCATCGCGGTATCAATCCTCATCGCGATGTTACAGGTACGAATATAAAAAATAAGTAGTTTAGCGTTAGCAAAGCCTGTATTTTGTTAAACACAGGTAATAAAAGCATCAATATCTCCGTATCACTTTCAATGCAACTTTAAAAGGCAGATATTTGAATTGTTGTAAATTTCGAAAAGAAACCATGAAGAAGTTTTTTCTAGTTCTCCTGACCGTCATCATCGCACGGTCTACCCAGGCACAGGTTCTCGAACCCGTGAAATGGTCTTATGCAGCTAAACGTCTGAACAGTACCGAAGCAATGGTATTGATTAAGGCCACCGTAGATCGTGGCTGGCATATCTACTCCCAACATGTTGCTGATGGCGGCCCTGTGGCTACTTCCTTTACCTTCGCACCATCTAAAGCCTTTACGCTCGTTGGCAAGACGATCGAGCCTAAGCCAGTTACCAAGTTTGAAAAAGCCTTTGGTATGAATGTTAGCTATTTCGAGAATGCCGTGGTATTCCAGCAAAAAATAAAAATCAAAGCCGGACAGCCAGTGGTGAAGGGGACCCTCGAATTTATGGCCTGCAACGACGAGAAGTGTCTTCCGCCTGATGAAGTCAGCTTCAGTATTCCCGTTAAATAGCTTCCCCTTACATGATGAAATTCAGAAAAATAAGCGTTCTTTTCTTTTTCCTGATCGCTCTCTTTACTGCACGCGTCCAGGCGCAGGACAGCACGGAAGCTATTGACTTCAGCGATGTTGAATTTACTGAAATTACGCCTGATACTGCTGCCGACAGTTCTTCTCTTACGGCAACTGAACAAGTGCAGGTCACTACAGGAGCAGATAGCAGCAGCAAGGCTCAGGTGGCCGACGGGACAGCCGTGTCCAGACATAACCAGAGCCGTTCTCTATGGGCCATTTTCATTGCGGGGTTCCTCGGTGGGATAGCGGCACTCATCATGCCCTGTATATTTCCCATGCTTCCTCTTACGGTAAGTTACTTTACCAAAAGTGCAGCCAGTAAATCCGGGGCAGTAGTCAAAGCGGTGATCTACGGCTTATCTATCATCGTTATCTATGTGATTCTTGGCCTCATTGTTACCGTGATCTTCGGTGCCGATGCGCTGAATAACCTTTCTACAAACGGAGTATTCAACCTGCTCTTCTTTGTCATGCTTGTGGCATTTGCCGCGTCATTCCTCGGCGCTTTCGAGCTTACGCTTCCTTCATCCTGGGTAAACAAAGCAGACGCTAAATCAGATAACAAAGGCTTTGTCGGCATTTTCTTTATGGCCGCCACACTGGCCTTGGTGTCCTTCTCATGTACCGGCCCGATTATCGGATATCTTCTGGTAGAAGCCGCCACGATGGGGGCACTCTTAGGTCCTGCAGTCGGTATGTTTGGGTTTTCACTGGCCCTCGCAATACCATTCGCGCTGTTTGCCATGTTTCCTTCTCTGATGCAGTCTCTCCCTAAATCGGGTGGCTGGCTAAACAGTGTGAAGGTGGTACTCGGCTTTCTGGAGCTTGCACTTGCTCTCAAGTTTCTCTCCAACGTCGATCTTGCCTATCACTGGGAATGGCTTGACAGGGAGGTGTTCCTGAGCCTCTGGATCGTTATATTCGGTCTGATGGGCTTATACCTGCTCGGCAAGCTTACTCTCTCTCACGACTCTCCGATGAAGTTCCTGTCGGTACCGAGGCTCTTCATGGCGATCATTGTGCTCGCCTTTACGGTTTATATGATCCCGGGACTTTGGGGTGCTCCGCTCAGCTCGATATCTGCATTCCTGCCTCCGCAGCATACGCAGGACTTCGACCTGTATACTGCTTCCCTCAAAGCCGGCAACACAAACTCTTCCTCATCCGAAGGTCCGCAGCCGGCTAAGTACACCGATCTTTTCGAGGCACCATTGGGTCTGACAGCTTTCTTTGACTATGAGGAAGGGCTCGCTTACGCGAAAAAGGTGAATAAGCCCGTACTTATTGACTTTACAGGACACGCCTGCGTCAATTGCCGCAAGATGGAAAGCTCTGTATGGCCCGATTCACGGGTCTTGAATATCATTCGTAATGACTATGTGCTGATCCAGCTGTATGTGGATGATAAAACCGCATTACCAGCTAACGAGCAGTATGAGTCAGCAAGAGGGAAGAAGATCAAGACTGTGGGCAATAAGTGGAGTGATTTCCAGACTTCCAGGTTCAACGCCAACTCACAGCCGTTTTATGTATTGTTATCTCCGCAGGAAAGCGTACTCCTTGATCCTATCGGTGCGGATTTCAACATCGACAGTTATGCGGCTTATTTAAAAAGCGGCTTGGATGCCTTTAAAGCGGGAAAATAAATTCAATAAATATTCATTTACAGCAGTTTTTTCGTTGAAAAATATATATTTGCTGCAAAAGAATATTATTATGGAAAAATTCACAAAGTTGAAAGAGCTTGTTGCTTCAATGGAAGCTGATGCTGACAAATTTTACACAAAGGGTAGCGGTGCTGCCGGAACCCGTGTTCGCAAGACCCTGCAGGAAATTAAGACGCTTGCTCAGGAAATTCGTAATGAAGTAACCGAAATCAAAAACAAAGAAGCTTAATCCGCTTTTTATAATAATTAAAAAGGCTGTCCTAACCGACAGCCTTTTTTGTTTGACTGCAATTTCCATGATGAAATGATCTTCGTCATATCTGCTTTTTATAAAAGATAAACTTATCTTTTATTGTGTATTTTTGGAGATATAAAACCCATAACCATGGTTATCTCCAGAAAAACGCTCATCATTGACCTCCTGAAGGCAGAGAAGGAAGCTGTTCTCAACCGCCTCATTCAGCTGCATCCTAATTTCTCCCGCCTGCGCAATCCCGTACTAAGAAATGTACTCGCCAGAATGGTCGATATCGAGGGAGCCTGTAAAGTGGCGGGATGCGAAGTTCCTGCATTTCTGGAAGCCATGCAGCAGATCGGCTTCGTCGTTCAGGATCAGACCCCGGCAAAGCCGGCCCCTGAAGTCAAACAGGTGCCGATCTCACGCGGAACAGTCCGCGTATTAGACGTGCGACCCATACTCGCAAATAAGAAGGACCCGCTGAAGCTGATCTTAGAACATGTTGATGAATTGAGTGATGACGAATGTCTGAAGCTGATCGCGCCTTTCGAGCCGGTTCCCCTGATCCACATGCTCCGGGCAAAAGGCTTCTCCCATGAAATAGAGCAGGAGGAGGGGAGCGTCATCACCTATCTGAAGAAGGCTGCTGCCGGCGCCCGCCCTGTGGCAACTCCGAAGGCAGCCCCACGTGAGTCCGCTCAACCTGCATTTGAAGATCTCCTTCTACAGTATAAAGACCGGCTCCGAACCATAGATGTTCGTCATCTCGGCATGCCCCAGCCGATGATCATGATCCTGGAGAATCTCCAGAACATGCCGGATGAGGAGGCACTGTTCGTGCACCATAAGAAGCTTCCGGTATACCTCTTGCCACATCTGCAGGAACGTGGATACGAGCACGTCACACAGCCGACAGATGATGGAAAAATGAACCTCATTATCTACAAGCCATGAACCAGCTACCCAAAACAGCCCCGGGAATGTACCGGCTGATCATCATCCACTATCTGATCTCGGGACTATGCTTTGCCCTGCTGGCCGTTCTCCTGCTGCTGCTGAGCGGAGATTTTCCGCAGCACTATTTCGCACCGGGTACGCTCGCGATCACCCATCTTGCAGCACTGGGCTGGGGTACACTCATCATCTTTGGCGCCTGTTATCAGTTGCTGCCCGTGCTTCTGGAGTGCGAGTTATTTAGCATCCGGCTGCCCTGGATTATCCTGGCACTGTTCTTACCGGGACTATTCTGTCTTGTGTTCTCGCTCTGGACCTTTGATCCGGGCCTCCATATGCAGGTAGGGGGACTTTTACTTTCTACCTCGGTTATCCTGTTTTGCATTCTGGTGTACAAGACGGCCTCCCGGAGTCATATCCATTCGGCTTATAAAGATTTTATCCTGACATCCTGCATCTGGCTGCTGGCCACCGTGATTCTGGGAACACTTCTGGTATTTAACTTTCAATATGGATTCCTGCCCAAAGACCACCTGCACTTTCTCCGGCTGCATGCCCATATGGGTATTGCCGGATGGTTTCTCATGCTGATCATAGGCGTTAGTGCCAAGCTTATACCCATGTTCCTGGTATCCAGGGATCAACCCGCACACCTGCTTAGCTGGAGCTACTACCTGATCAATCTCTCCCTGATCCTGTTCATAGTGGATGCTTACCTGAACGGACTAAGCGCGCATACGCAGCTTATACTATTGCCCATGTTAGCTGGCCTCGGCTGCTATTTCGTGTATGTCCGCAGATGCTTCCGTTCGCGGCTCAAGAAAAAGCTCGACATACCTATACTCAAGACGGCCCTCTCCATTTTCTTCTTGTCGCTGGCTCTCTTACTGCTTCCGGCCATCATTCACTATGCCGGTGTTTCTAATGCCTGGTCTGTGAAGCTCTCGAGCCTATATGGTATGCTGATCTTCATGGGCTGGATCACAGCCCTCATTATGGGGCAGACTTTCAAAACACTGCCATTCATTGTATGGGTAAAAAAATATGAGCATCTCAGCGGTAAAGCGAAGATTCCCATGCCTGCTGATCTGTATCAACCCAGGCTCCTGCAGCTTCAGTATATCGCTTATCTGGCCTTCTGCCTGACGTTTTTCACCGGCTTCCTGCTTTCATACAGCACCCTGATGATCATCGGTGCCGTATGTATCATTGTTGCCGCATGTGCCTATCTCGGCAATGTCATTATCCTGATCACCCATAAAACAACTATCAAGCCATGAAAGAATTCAATATCACCAACCAATCCTCCTTTCGCGAACTCCAGATCATCGAGTCGCTCAGAACAGTGCTCGACCCCGAGCTGCAGATCAACGTAATCGATATGGGACTTGTGTATAACATCAGCGCGGAACCCGGGTCTGAGGAGATTCGCATCGAAATGACCCTCTCATCTTCTCACTGCCCCATGGGCGAGGCGATTCTCCAGTCGGTCAAGAACCGTATCGAAACCGATTTTCCCGGTACTGACGTGCATGTTCAGCTGGTTTGGGAACCTCAGTGGACTTATGAGAACATCACTGAAGAAGGACTTAAACAACTAAGGCGTTAAATAAAAAAAAAGCAGGATGTGACCAGCGTCATTTCCTGAACAATCAATAAAAGATATATTTGTCTTCTATTAAATCATAAACAATATGGAAACTATAGCCACCCTGAACGTAACTGAAATTGAACCACGGTTCAGACATCCGATGATTTTCGAACAATTCGACGCCCTGGAAGCAGGAGAGGGATTTGTGATTTCAATCGACCATGATCCCAAGCCATTGTACTATCAGCTCATTGCTGAACGCGGAAACATCTTCAGCTGGGATTATCTGGAAAGCGGTCCTGATAACTGGCAGGTTAAAATAGAACGTAAAACTACTGAAGAGCAGGAAGCTACTATTGGTGAGATCGTTGCCAAGGATTACCGCAAGGCGCAGGTCTTCAAAAAATTCGGTATTGACTTCTGCTGCGGCGGCAAGAAGAAAGTAAGTGAGGTGTGCAGCAAAAAGGGAATCGACATAAACGACGTGAAACGCGAACTAGCTGTCATGGACCAGGCTCAGGGTACTCCTTCTCAAAATTACCAGGGCTGGGAACTCGATTTCATGTGCGATTACATTGTTTCTACACATCATAAATACGTTAAAGATACCATTCCCTTTCTTTTAGAAATGTCTGCGAAGGTGGCACGCGTACACGGTGATGCCCATCCGGAAGTCATTGTCGCTGCTGAAGCATTTGCCGGCGTAGCTGCCGATCTGAGCCTTCATCTTCAGAAAGAAGAACAGATCCTGTTCCCTTACATCAAACAGCTGGTCGCCGCCAGAAGAGCCAACACAGCGCTGCCCGCAGCTGCTTTTGGCCAGGTTGCTAATCCGATTCAGGTGATGGAAGCAGAGCATGAGCATGCCGGAGAAGATTTATCTGAGATTCGTGCGGTTACCAACGACTTTGCCGTACCGGAAGATGCCTGCACCTCTTACCGCATCCTTTTCAAGATGTTTCAGGAGTTTGAAACTGACCTGCACCAGCATGTTCATCTGGAGAACAATATCCTGTTCCCTAAGGCCATTGAGCTTGAAAAAACATGGAATAATTAACGGCCTTTTCCTTAGAATGCGCTAAACTTGCAGGAGTTTTGAAGATATGATACTTTCTAAATCATGTGAATATGCCATCCGCGCTGCCATCTATGTCGCTTACAAGACTGTTCGCGGCGAAAAGACCGGGATAATAGAAATCTCGGAGGTCATTGGCTCGCCCATGCACTTTACAGGTAAGATATTGCAGACGCTTACCCGGAAGAAAGTTCTATCTTCATTGAAGGGCCCAACGGGTGGATTCTATATAGAGGATCCATCCTCCGTGTACCTCGTCGATATCATCCGTGCCATCGACGGCGACGGTATCTTCAAAAACTGTATCATGGGTTTAAGCAACTGTTCAGAGGCCCGTCCATGTCCCATGCACCATCAGGCAAAGCCTATTCGCGACCAGCTATGTAATGAGTTCAGCAGAAAATCAGTATTCGAAATGGTACAGTCGTACGAGAAGAATGAGTACTTTTTGCGTTGAAGATTGAAATAATTGATTCCTAGTAATTTAAAAAAAACTTGAGGTCAATCTTCCACCGATGCCCAACACTTCAGCATTCTTTTTGTTATACTTACAATTCGGAATGATAAATTAATGTAGTGTCTATGAACAATCAATCAAAAATAATAGCTGCATTGCTGGCAGGAGTTGCCGTTGGTGCCGTAGTAGGTCTTTTATTCTCTCCTGAAAAAGGTGAGGAGAACCGTGAAGGTTTAGCCGGATGGTTTAAAGACATATATGATCTGTCGAAAGAGAAAACGAGTGACCTTGCCGAAAAGGGGATGAATGCCGTAAATAAGTCAAGGAACTCAGCAGAGTCACAAGTAGATCATGCAGAAAGCGCTTTAGGCGTCTAAAACAATTCTAAAATATATTTTTGAAGCGAGATCCTGCCCCCATAAGGCTGGATCTCGCTTTTTTTATATACATTAGGGTGTATAAGCCAATAAACCCGCAATTGCCTTTGAGTATTTATTACCAGGTATCATCATGGATAGGATAAGCACTGTGAAATATTTGATAAGCTTGATCTTGGTTCTGGGTGCCGAATATTTGAAATCTTTGCTTTTAGGCAGTCAGGAAGAGGGTTTTTCGCACCTTCTTTTCACCGGTGTTATCATATTGTCGCTGCGGTTTCTAGGCAAGGGGCCCGCCATATTCGCCCTGTTTGTTTCTGCCCTGATCTCTTTCCGGGGTCTCATGTTCAAAGACGGGGACCCCTACTGGCATACACCGCATTTTCTTACCTGGGTTCTTTTCCTGGCCGAAAACGGCCTCATTATCTATATAATCGACACGTATATCCGACAGACCAACGAAGGGCTTCTTAAAGAGAAACGTTTTAAGACCCTGATCGAGGAAAGCTCCGAAGCCTTTATGCTTGTCGGGGTAAATGGCTCTGTACGTTACCATAACCCAGCGGTACACCGTATTACGGGCTATACAGAAGAAGCCCTGCGTACCATCTCCGTGTGGGAGCTCATCAAAGAAGAGGACGTTACCACGCTTAAGGAACACTTTTTTAAAGTCGCCTCTCATGCGGGTTCTTCTATTACCGTTCAGCATCGAATGAAAAAAGCCGATGGCACCTTTATCTGGGCTGAAAATGCCATCGCTAACCATCTCGATAATAAGTCCATTCAGGCGCTGGTAATGAACTTCAAGGATATTACCGGCCGCATCAGTCATGAGCAGGAAATGGGCGACTTCCTCGGAATTGCTTCCCACGAACTTAAAACTCCGCTCACCAGCCTCAAGGCCTATACCCAGGTCCTGGAGATGCGCCTGAAAGCGGAGAACAATTCCAGTTCTATACAGCTGGTTAGTAAAATGGATAAGCAGATCAACCGCGTCATTGGGATGATCTTCGACCTGCTCGATGTTACCAAACTCCAGTCGGGCATCATGTACCTGAAAAAAGAGAACTTCATGCTGAACGACCTGCTGACCGAAATGGCAGAAAACCTTGGAAATGTCCATACCTCTCATCGTATCGAATTGATGCTCGACAAGAACGTATCCCTGCACGCAGACCGCGCCCGCTTAAATCAGGTGCTGGTTAACCTGGTAACAAATGGCATTAAATATTCTCCAGGAGGGGAGAAGATCATCCTGCAAACGAGGGTAGAGGACGGCCGCGTGACCGTATCGGTGCGGGATTTTGGTATAGGGATATCTCCTTTGGAGATCAAAAATCTGTTCAGTCGTTTTTATCGCGTAAGCAGCGTAAGAGAGTCGTTCCAGGGGCTAGGGTTGGGGCTTTATATATCCAATCAGATCATCGAACAGCATCATGGAGAAATGGGAGTCGAGAGCGAAGAAAACCAGGGATCGCGCTTCTGGTTCTACCTGCCGCTGTCTGCTGCTGAAGAGCAGTCTTAATCTTCAGGTTTCCGCCTGTTCCAGAGGTATCGGGAAGACTTCCTGATCAGGTAACTCCTTTGGCCTTTCCCGGCTGCGTCAGTGCCTTCACCTTCGCCCGTATAAATATTGGGATCCCCGCTGCTCAGGTAAGAAACAAAACATGCTATGGCGAAGAAGAACAGATAGTCGGGACCGAAGAGCTCTGCGCCCATGATAGTACATGCAATGGGCGTGTTGGTGGCTCCCGAGAACACAGCCACAAAGCCCAGTGCAGCGAATAGTCCTACCGGGGCATCCAGCAGTCCCGAGAGCGTGTTCCCCAGTGTCGAGCCAATATAGAACAAAGGTGTCACTTCACCTCCTTTGAAACCGGTTCCAAGTGTAATTCCCGTATAGATCGTCTTCCAAAGCCAGCTCCATGCATCGGCGCCGCCTGCGTTAAATGCCGAAGGAATCGTAATGGCACCCGCATACTGGGCGTCTACACCCAAACCCAGGTAATCGGGTTTACCATTTAGGAAAGAGAGCAGGATAATGATGATACCTCCGGCCAGTGGGATCATCCATTTCTTCGGAGCTATCCGGAGGCTGACCTGTTTAACAGACTTCGAGAAGAGAATAAAGGCATAGCTTGCCAGTCCAAAGGCGATTGAGGCGAGAATAACCTTAGCCATCAGCAGGAGTTCATCCGTTCCTGAAAAGGCAGGTAGATGACCGATATGATACTGCGTATGAGAGATGCCCAGCAGGGAAACAACCTTATCGGCTACCAGACTGGCTAACAAACCGGGGAGCAGAAGGTTCAGCTTCAGTCGTTTAAAGGTCAGCACTTCCACCGCGAACAGCGCGCCCGTGAGCGGCGTGCCGAACACGGCGCCAAAACCGGCGGCTATCCCGGCGGTCAGCAAAACAGGTCTTTGTGCATCCGGAATCCTGAACATCCGGCAGAATGCAGCCGAAATGCTTCCTCCAATCTGTACTGCGGTACCCTCCCTGCCAGCCGAGCCGCCGAAAAGATGCGTAATAACCGTCGTCAGGATAATGATGGGCGCCATCATCCAGGGAACCCCCGCACCAGGCTGATGGATTTCTTCAATGATAAGCGTATTCCCCTTTTCGGAAGATTTCCCAATCGACTTATAGATGAAGTGGATCAGCAAGCCTGCAAGCGGCAGCGCATACAGCAACCATTCGTAACGAAAGCGGATATGCGTTGCTGAGGATAGCAGCACCAGAAACAGGCCTACAATACAGCCGATAGCCGCAGAGGTGCTGCAGATCATCAGGATCCAAAGCAGCAAACGCTTCAGCCATAAGAGCAGGTTCGGAGAGTTCAAATCGTATCGGTGAATGAAATGCCGAAGATACAAACATCAGACAAAACAAAATACCCGGATTATTTCTTTATCATGTATATAGATGTTGTAACATATATTAACTTTATCATCATGTCGCCCTCCAGTCATGTTTTGTTCCAAACCTTGATCGGCAGGAGCGAAGATGCTAGCTTTATTTTATCCGGATTCAAATATGGAGCCTGAAACACCTGGCTTGGCAGTACGCCGGACGAAACGTTTGTTACTTCATTACTCACAATAAATAAATAGCAAAACAATGAAAAGAATGATTCTTATGCTACTGATGGTGGCAGCGACTGCGACAACTTACGCACAGAAAACCTGGAAATCAGATCCTATGCACTCCAGGTTGGGTTTCAAGGTAACTCACTTGGGTATTAGCGACATCAACGGCGCCTTCGACAAGTTCGAAACGACCATAACTTATTCCAAACCCGACATGTCTGATGCGGTGATTACCCTGAATGCCGACGTCAACTCCATTAACACTGCAGTGGCTATGCGGGATAACCACCTGAAGAGCGCTGACTTTTTCGATGCAGCCAAGTATCCTGCTCTGACTTTCAAAAGCACCTCGATCGAACCTGCAGGTGGCCAGAAATACAAGGTAAGTGGTAACCTGACACTGCACGGGGTAACCAAGGCTGTAACGATGGATATGCTGTTCCGCGGTATCGTAAAGAACCCGGGAGCCAACAATGCAGAAGTGGGCGGTATTCAGGTAACAGGGATGATCAAGCGCTCCGACTTCGGAATCGGTGGTAAATTCCCTGCAGCAATGATTAGTGATGAGGTATGGATCCAGGCCGATGGGGAGTTCGGACAACCTAAATAGTTCTATAATGTACAAGTTGAAAATTATCAGTTCTACAGTAAGACCGGGAAGAAAAGGTCCCGTGGTGGCAGCATGGATCGCTGATCTGGCTAGAAATACGGGCGACTTCGATGTGGAAGTGCTTGATCTTGGAGAGATCAACCTGCCTGTAATGAACGAATCTAAGCATCCGGTAATGAAACAGTACGAGCACGAGCATACCAAACAATGGTCTGCAAAGATCGAAGAGGCAGATGCTTTCGTATTTGTAACCGCCGAATACGATCATGGTTATCCGGCATCATTGCGTAATGCGATAGAGTATCTGGTGCATGAGTGGGCTTATAAAGCAGCGGGACTGGTTAGCTATGGTGGTATCTCCGCAGGAACCCGCGCAAGTAATGATCTGAAACGGGATCTGATCACCATGAAGGTAATTCCTCTGGCTGAGCAGGTGAACGTTCCGATGTTCACACAGTTTATCGATGATCAGGATCAGTTCAGTGCGAACGAGGTGTCCCTAAAAGCGGCTGAAACGATGTTGAAATCCATTGTCCGCTGGACTAAAGGATTGAAAATCATTAAAGAAGACCAATAATTTGCCTGGCATCCTTCCATAAGAAAAATGAACCGGTCAGATCACTTTCTGGCTGGTTTTTTTGTATTTTCAAGAAAGTAGTTTCCTTTCCCTGAGTTATTTCCGCTTTTTTCCCATATTTTCACGGAAATGCAAAATAGTCAGAACCTTTCCCCCATTTCAGAAGTATAAAGATATAGAGACAATAAACAAGATTCTTTTAACCTCCAAGTATTTTTGATTGTGAAAAATATCAGTTTCCTTCAGCGGTTGATCAACTATATCAGACCTTCTTTTATCGAGGACCGGAAAAGAAAGGGTATCCTTCAGCGACTTGAAGAAATCAATGTCGAACTGATCGACGTGGCCGAGACTTGTAAAATGTACGGCGATCTGGATATGAACTTCGAGCAAGCTTTGAAGTATAAA
Organism: Arcticibacter sp.; assembly: GCF_053551015.1. Classification (NCBI taxonomy): domain Bacteria; kingdom Pseudomonadati; phylum Bacteroidota; class Sphingobacteriia; order Sphingobacteriales; family Sphingobacteriaceae; genus Arcticibacter; species Arcticibacter sp. Next base: position 192,575 of record NZ_JBMQOB010000021.1, read on the forward strand.
GACTATGTTGCTCTTAATTACGAGTATGTGCGTCTTGAAAGAGAATTGTACAACCTTCCTGAACCTGAAAAAACAAAAGTCTCTGTATCCCAGAACTAACACCCCTTACTACTGCTGCGTCTTATTTTTCCTCTGATCTTCTTATTTCTTAACTACGGGTCGATATCTTTTCGCGCCCTATCTGCGAGCTCGTCTATAGTTAGTGCATATTGACTCCATATCCAGTCCATGTATGTGGTCAAAAACATGGACTCAGGTTCCTTTCAGCTTATATTTTTTACCGTTTCTTTCTCCGGCTTTCACTATCTTTTGGTCGCTGATTTCATCTCCCGGGGTGTTGGGAGAAAGTAAGGCTCCTGAACAAAGTGTTTTGATTTATCTTAACTAGTCAGAGGCGCCTATGGCCCCTGACCGAAGCTTAGCCGACGAAAGAAGAGAAGGAAGACCGGGTGTCGATGAACTACTTGGGGAATGCGATCCTGGCGGCGTTACCTGCCAGGGTCAGGAGAAAAGCACGGACCAGAGGGGATGATCACCGCAGGGCCCCAGGCACTAGTCCGGTCATGTGCAGCCGCCTGCAGGCAGTAAAAAAGCTACGCTCTTTAAAGGACAAAGGTGCAGATACCGCTTTTCCCCAGTACTTAAGCTTAAGTATTTCTTAATATATTCGAAATATAGGCTGTCTATTTTCGCCATGGAAGCGCCGGAAGCTATAGGGCGCTCGAATGTGTTTATATATGAGAAAAATTTATTTATTTACAGCGGGGCTTCTGCTTTCAGCAGGTGTGCAAGCCCAGAACATGGTGAAAGGTTATGTGTACGCTGATCTGAACGCCAATCGGAAACAGGAAAAAAATGAGAGAGGCATTGCATCTGTAGCGGTAACAAACGGTCGCGAAGTAGTGCTGACAAACGGGAAGGGCTATTACGAGCTTCCGCTGAGCAATGATCAGATTATATCCGTGATCAAGCCTGCCGGGTATAAGGTGCCGCTGAATGGCGACAACCTGCCTCAGTTCTTCTATAATCACAAGCCTGCGGGATCACCTGCGCTGAAGTATAAGGGAGTGGCGCCAACGGGTGCGCTACCGAAGTCAGTGGATTTCCCCTTGACACCTCAGAAGGAAGATTCTAACTTCACTGCCCTGATCTTCGGGGACCCTCAGCCGTATACGCTTCAGGAAGTCGACTATTTCGATAAAGGCGTTGTAGCCGAAGTGGCAAATATTCCAAACGTGGCTTTTGGATTGAGTATGGGTGACCTTGTTGGCAATGACCCTGATCTTTTCAGTCCCTACACCCGGGCGGTTAAAAAGATCGGCATCCCCTGGTATAACTTGATGGGTAACCACGATATCAACTTCGACGTGAAGGAAGATGAGATGTCGGACGAGTCGTATGAAGCTCATTTTGGTCCTGCTAATTATGCCTTCAACTATGGAAATGTGCATTTTATCGTGCTGGACGATATCCTTTATCCGGATCCGAGAGACGGACAGTCGTATTGGGGCGGACTGAGAAAAGATCAGCTGGAGTTCGTTGCCAATGATCTGAAGTTCGTGGATAAGAGCAAGCTTGTTGTACTGGCCTTCCATATACCGATTGGAGAAGCCGGGAATGATGAAGGATTCAGGGAGCAGGACCGGATCGCCCTTTTTGATCTGCTGGCTGATTTCCCCTATACGCTATCCCTCTCCGCGCATACGCATAATCAAAAGCAGCTGTTCTTCAGTAAAAAGGATGGATGGAAGCAGGAGAAGGCTCACCATCATTACAATGTAGGTACTACTTCGGGCAACTGGTACTCCGGTGAGCTGAACGAACAGGGCGTTCCGGTATCCACCATGAGTGATGGGACACCAAAAGGTTATGCGTTCATCAACTTCAAGGGAAACCAGTACGACGTGGATTATAAAGTAGCCGGAAAGGCGAAAGACTACCAGATCGAGATTTCTGCACCAAAAGTGATTGAGCACGATAAGAAGACATCTGCTGCCATCTACGCGAACTTCTTTATGGGCTCAGAGAAAGACGAGGTTCTTTACCGGGTAGGTAAAGGCGGCTGGAAGAAGATGACCTATGTGGAAGAGCATGACCCGGTATTTCTGGATGTGCTGCATAAGTATGATAATACAGAGACTTTGCTAACCGGGAAGCGCCCGAGTGCGCCGGCAGAGTCTAAGCACCTGTGGAAGGCGCCTGTTCCTTTCAAGCTTGCTCCTGGGGAGCACACGATCGAGGTGAAAGCGACGGACATGTTTGGCAAGACTTACACGCAGACAAGCACGTATAAGATTGTGAAACGTTAAATCTAAACCTATGAAAATAAAGGGCTGGTTCATGCAACAGAACGTTGCGGACCGGCCTTTTCGCTTTAATGGAGGAAGAGCAGCGATCCAAAGTAGATGAGCATGAAGAGTCCGCTGAGCAGGGTTAGAACGGTGGTACGGCCGAAGGAGGCTTGCGCCGGATCTTTCATGCAACGGATAAACCAGAAAAGGAAATAGCCAATCACCGGCGTAAAACAGATCAGGTACAAGTTGAAATTCGCACGCTCATCACGCGTATTCCAGTAATAGTACAAGAGGCAGCTACCCGCCAGGAAGAGCATTGCCGAAAAGATAAAGGAGCCGCGGACGCCCAGCAGCATGCTGAGGGTACGATCGCCCCGGCGGGCATCTTCTTCGTGCTGATAGATCTGCGTGAGCGGATAGGAGGCGCCAATCAGGCAGGAGCAAACCAGTCCAGCCATCCATACAGGAGCTTCTTGTCCCGCCTCTCCCATAGAAAGCGCATGGTAACAGCTGTAATAGATAAAGGCTCCCTGAAAGAGGAACACGATCAGGAAGCTGAGCATAGGGTATTTCTTAATCCGGATGCTTGGATGGCTGTAGGCTTTGGAGAATGAATTGTAGATGATGACGCAGACCGCAAAATGTAGGCTGACCAGTAGGGCAAGCAACACTCCGGCCCATTCCAGCATGATCGAGGTATAGTAGAGGCTGCTGCTCACTTTTGGGGGATGTTTCAAAAGGGCAATGCTGCCTTCGTCCTTGTCAAAGTAGCTGTTAAATCCATTGCTTGCCGGGTAGATGAATAAATGCAGGACGATAAAAACTACCAGGGCATGGAAAGTGTTAGGACTAGGTACTTCGCCCAGCGCAAAAAGATACACAGGGAGCAACAGCAGCGAAAAAGGAAGACGCAGATGGGCAAGGGTTGAACCGATATGTAATTCTGCCATGATTAAGCGGTGTAGATAAATTTAAAAAAACAATTGCAGATGAACAGCATCATTTCGGCTATAGGAACAAGTAATCCGGTAAACAGATTTCGGCAGGATAGAATCCTCAAATTTATGGTCGACGCGCATGAGCTGGATGATCTGAACTCCAGAAGACTCGAGAAGCTGTATCAGGTTTCCGGGATCGACTACCGCCATTCGGTGATAGATGACTTTGGAAAGGACAGGGGCGACTATGCGTTTTTCGGTAATGGAGAAGGGCTGGCACCCTTTCCAACCACCTCCAGGAGGAGCAGCCTCTATGAGCGTACAGCCCTGGAACTCTGTCTGCGTGCTATAGAAAAATGTTTAGGTTCTATAAGCTTTAACGCTCAGGAAATTACTCATTTAATCACGGTCAGTTGCACCGGAATGTACGCTCCGGGACTTGATATAGAGATTGTGGAAAGCCTAGATCTGAACCCAAATGTGGAGCGTACCTGCATCAACTTTATGGGCTGCTACGGCGCTTTCAATGCCTTGAAGGTCTCTGATTACATCTGCAGGGCACAGCCTTCGGCAAAGGTGCTCATTGTGGATGTTGAGCTTTGTACGCTGCATTTCCAGAAGGAAAATACGCTCGATAACTGGTTGGCCAATTCCTTGTTTGCCGACGGAGCCTCTGCGGTACTGGTGCAGCATGAGGATGCCACGGATGACAAGCTTTTCCGCTTGAACTCTTTTTATACGGAGGTGATCACCAAAGCACGGAACGAGATGGCATGGAGGATCGGCGACTTCGGCTATGAGATGCTGCTTACTAATCAGGTGGCCAAGCAGATTAAAGCGGGCATCCGTGATGTTGCAGATAAGCTGCTCAGAAAGGCGAATGTTGCTTTTGATGAGATCAGTCAGTTTGCTATCCATCCCGGAGGCCGAAGAATCCTGGAGGTGTGCGATGAGGTGTTTACCCTGAAAGCTGATCAGAATGCGCATGCCTATGATGTGTTGCGCAATTTTGGCAATATGTCGTCTACAACAGTGCTGTTTGTGCTGGACGAGCTGAGCAAAAAGCTGAAGACAGAGAAACGGGAGCAGCAGATCCTGAGCTTCGCGTTCGGTCCGGGTTTAACCTTTGAAAGCATGGTGTTGAGCTATGCCTGATTTCAGCAGAAGAGGCAGTGAGGACGAAATTATGGACAATTTCGCCCTCGACCACCGGGAGTTGGATCCGGTGTTGAAGGAGCTGGAGGTGATCAACAAACTTTTGGGAGGCTTCAGCGTGTTTTACGACGCCTTTAAGCAGCTGAACATGCAGAACGGCGACTCGGTGTGCGACTGGGGTTGCGGAGGAGGCGACAGCTTGCGGGTGCTGGACGAATATTTCAGGCGGCGGGAGCTACAGCTAAAGCTTGTTGGCGTGGATGCCACTGCGGCTGCTGTGGAGTTTGCCAGAAGGCGCCATGCCGGGTATCCCAATATTGAATTCAGGTTGGCAAATGTGCTGGAGCATGATTTCCGGGAAGGAGAGTTCGACGTGGTCGTCAGCAGCCTCTTTACCCACCATTTCGACGATGAGCGCTGGATCCTCCTGATCAGAAGAATGGTGCATGCCTGCCGCAAAGCGGTCATCATCAACGATCTTCACCGGCACTGGTTTGCCTATTATTCCATTGGGATGCTGACCACCTTATTTTCGCGATCGCCGATGGTTAGGCATGACAGCAAGGTGTCCGTGATGAGGAGTTTCAGCAGAGCGGAGCTGGAGGCGCTGATCCGCAGAGCAGGGTTTACACGTTTCCGCATCAAATGGATGTGGGCTTTCAGATGGCAGGTAATCATCTACAAATGAAAAAGACTCCCTCGATATTCATCATTGGTGGAGGCTTGGCGGGTCTCAGCAACGCCATACTCCTCAGCCGCGCGGGTTTCCCTGTTACGATCATTGAGCGAAAGACCTATCCCTTTCATAAAGTCTGCGGAGAGTACGTGAGCAATGAGGTGCTTCCTTTTCTTCATGAGCTGGGACTTGATCCGGCTGAAATGGGCGCCTCGGAGATCAGCAGGCTGGTGTTAACGTCACCACGCGGCAAGATGCTGGAGAGTCCGCTTGGGCTGGGTGGCTTCGGACTTAGCCGATATAAGCTGGATTATTCTTTGTATCAGATCGCTTTAAGAGAAGGTGTTGATATTGTTGAGGGAGAGAAGGTTAATGATGTGTCTTTTCTGGATGGAGTCTTCGGAGTCCAGATAGGGGGACAGCAATATGAAGCAGATCTGGTCATTGGGTCCTACGGTAAGCGCTCCAATCTGGACCAAAAGATGGGGCGAAGTTTCTTCTACGAAAGGAGCCCGTATATGGCTGTGAAGTATTTTGTTAAGGGTGATTTTGCGCATGATACTATTCATCTGGATAATTTCGATGGGGGCTACTGCGGCTTTAATAAGATAGAGGATGATCTGTTCTGCCTATGCTATCTGACCCGGAACAAGCACCTCAAGAAGTTCGGATCCATACCGGCAATGGAAGAAGCTGTACTCATGAAAAACCCTGCGCTGCGACGCCTGTTCAAGCAGGCGGAATTCGTTTGGGATAAGCCGGAGAGTATTAATGAAATCGCGTTTCAGCGCAAAAGCCTGGTGGACCAGCATATCCTCATGTGTGGAGATACGGCAGGTATGATCGCCCCCCTCTGCGGAAATGGTATGGCTATTGCCTTTCATTCGGCGAAGATCCTGTCAGGGCATATCATCCGCTTATGCGCTACAGGCTTTAGTGAACAGATCAGGGCGCAACTGGAGCGGGAATATGCGTCCAGCTGGCAACGCGAATTCGCTCTGCGTCTGAAGATAGGCAGGGGCATACAGCGAAGTTTCGGCAGGCCCCTGCTCTCGGAACTGGTCGTAAGTGCTATGCGGGCCCTGCCGGGTGCTGTCCCTGCGCTGATTGAACGAACTCACGGCAAACCTTTTGTCTAGCTCAACGGAGCACTTCTCCCTGAGTTACGGCATTTAACTCAGATTGGGCAAGCCGGTAATTCAGCTGTGCAGCATACAAGTCCGCTTCTGCTTTGGCGAGGGTTGAACGTGCGGCTAGCACGTCGGCCGGAACGTTCAACCCCGCTTCACGCTTATCTTGCTGGATCTCGAGCTCCTGGGATCTGAAGGTCAGTACCTTTTGTGCAGCATTGATGAGTGCTTCAGCCTGACTGATCTTCCGCACCGCCTTCTCAATGTCGTTATTCAGTTGTTCGATCGTGTTGGCCTCGTTTTCTTTCGCCTGCTGCAATTGCAGGGAGCGCTGACTAAGCACCTGCTTATTGGCAAATACATCCTGAATATTCCATTTGAAGTTTAATCCTGCAAAGGGATTATTGGTTGGGTAGAGGATGTTTCCCTGCTGATAGGTGTAACCTGCAATGACACCCACATCGGGAAGGTAGCTTTGTTTTGCCGCCTGTATTCCCAGCTTCGCCTTGCTTACCGTGAGCGAGGCAATGTTCAGATCTGCATTGCCGGATAAGGCTGCGGTCTGGTAGTCGGCCATAGCTTTAGGTTCTGCCCGGTCGACCGGAACAGGACTAAGGTTGGCCTGCTGAACGTCCATCCCGGTTAGACGCTTCAGGTCGGCCGCATAATCCTCGCGCTGGATCTGCAGCTTCAAGAGTTCCTGCTCCTCATCGGCGATGCTGGCTTGCAGTCCCTCCTTGTTGAGGTTGATGGTTTTGCCTGAAAGGATAGCGCTCTCCACGTCGTACAGTTTGAGTTTGGCTACTTCAAGCTTTGCTTTAGATTCTTCTTCTTTTTTCCTGTTTATCAAGATGCCGAAGTAGAGCTTTTCGACGGCTTGCTCAATCTGCTGTGCCGCTTTTCGCTTCTCATATTCTGCTATCTTAACCTCTGTTCTGCTGACCTGGATACCGGTGTTGATCTTGACCTGCTGCGTAAGGGGCTGATAGATCGTAGCCCCGGCGTTGAAGTTCCGATGCTCGCCCAGTTGGAACGATTTATCGGCAGCTGGAAGCTGGATGGTGGTGTTGGCATTCAGCGGCAGCGCGCCGAAGGACCCTTGCGGGATGACGAGTTCTCCGGTATTGGCGTTGTATTGCCAGGTGGAGTTCAGCATCACTGCAGGGTAGCGCTTGATCATGTCTTCCCGCGTTTTGGCGTTTTTCTCCTCAATCTGGAGGGACTTCACTTTGAGCAGGTGATTGTTCTGCAGCGCCGCGTCGATAGCTTGCTGAAGGGTCAGCGTTGACTGCTGCGCAAAGGCGGGCATTGCGGCAAAGGCCATCAGGCACACAGCGGCTATGCGATATGGGGTGTTTCTAGTGTTCATGTTGTTCTTCCGTTTTTGCAGTGCCTGCATTTTCCTTGTCGCGGGATTTTATCCAGCTGATGTACATCACGGGTACGGTCAGAAGTGCCATGACCATGCTCCAGATTACGCCGACTGCGATGACGCTCGCCAGCGGACTCCACATGGGTGAGCCTGAGATGATCATCGGCAGGACGCCTATTGCTGCCGCCATTGCCGTCAGGAAGATCGGGCGGAGCCGTCTTTTGCCGGCCAGGATAGCTGCATTGCGGATATCGAGTCCGCTATCAAGGAGTTCATTCGTGTGGTCGATCAGGATAATGGCGTTGCGGACCACGATACCTGAAAGGCTGATGAGTCCCACAAAGGCCGTGAAGCCGAAGTTGTTGCCCGTGATGAAGAGTCCGAATAGGGCGCCAAACAGACTCAGGGGGATGGTGAGCATGACGATGCCCGCTTCTTTGAGATTGCGGAACTGGAACAGCAGGATGAAAAAGATCAGGACCAGACTGATCATCAATACGATCATCATCTGGCTGAAAGTCTCCTGCTTGTTGGCGTATTCGCCGCCATACTCAATGTGATAGCCGTAGGGTAAAGCGATCTTATTGATGTCTGCCTTAACGCGGCTCAGAAGCTCGGAAGGGAGCAGGTCATGCTGTGTTTCACTCTGTACGGTCAGGGTCCTTACGCCGTTGCGGTGCATGATTTTCCCTGTTTGCCACTCGGGGCGAATGTCGGCGATCTGTCTCAGCGGCACGTGAGCACCGGTGACAGGCGACTCCAGATAGATATTTTCCAGGTCACTGAAGTTTCTGCGCTCATCTGCATCAAGACGCAGCACGATGTCAACAGGATTGTTTCCTTCGTACATGGTCGATACAGGGGCTCCAGAGAAACCGGTATAGACCATCTTGGATATACTCTCGGTTGTAAAGCCGAGACGTCCGGCTTCATTTCTCAGCTTGATATCGATTCCATAATAGTCTTCACGAAAGTCACTGCGCACCAATGCGCTTCCGGGTGTCTTTCTGAAGACCTCTTGTACCTGGTTGCCCAGCTTTTTCAGCATGTTGATATCGTCACCGCTGATGCGTACTTCAACAGGTGCCTTTAACGGCTGTCCCTGCTGCATCAGCTTGACCTGCGGCATGCCTTCCGGAATCAGCCGGTTAATGAGGGGCTGAAGCTCCGCGGAAAGCGACTCGGTAGTTTCCTCTGTAGTGGTATTGATCAGGATCTGTGCGTAATTGCTGATCGGTACCTCCGGAGAGAAGTTGTAGTAGAAGCGCGGCGCGCTGGTCCCGATGAAGGTGGCAAAGGATGTTACACGTTCGTCTGTTTCGACCAGGTGCTGCACCTTCATGATGGCCTGTTCTGTTTTTTCGAGCTTCGTGCCAGTAGGCATCCAGAGCTCGACAACGAACTGGTTGCGCTCGGCTGCCGGGAAGAACTTCTGCTTGATGGCTCCGAAGTAGAGGAGTCCCGCCAGAGGAATGGTGAGCATGCTCATCACAATGGTGAACCGGGGCCGTTTGCCGCACCAGTCGAGCGCCGCATTATAGCCGTTCTGCATCTTGTCAAGCAGCGATTCTTTCTTATGTCCTTCGGCCGGCTGACTATGATCATGAAGTCCTTTTTTGATGAAGGAATAGCATAGGAGCGGGGTGAGCACCATCGCAACCAAAAAGGAAGAAGCCAATGCGATGGCGACGGTAAGTGGCAGGGCATGGATGAACTCGCCAACGGCACCCGTAAGGAGAACCATAGGGAGGAAGGCGGCAATGATGGTGATGGTGGCTGCCAGGACCGGTACAAAGAGGTCTGTGGCACTGCGCCAGGCTGCGGTCCATCGGTCCACACCCTCATCCAGAAGCTCCACGTAGTTGTCGGCAATAACGATGGCATCATCCACCACCATTCCCAGGACAACAATAAGGGCAGCAAGGGATACCTGATGAAGTTCGATTCCGAAGGCATGCATCAAAGCAAAGGTGATGGCAATAGTCATGGGGATAGCCATTGCTGCGACGGTAGCAATGCGGAGCGGCAGCAGCAGGATGACCACGATGACGACGGAAACAATGGCCAGGAAGAACTCGCGGATGAAGTGCGAGATATTCTCATTGACCAGCTCGGGCTGGTTGACAATGGTGCTCAGCTTCACATCAGGAGGCAGAAGCTTTGATACTTCGTCCAGCCTGGCACTTACTTCCTCACCGAACTTGACAATGTTATTGCCTTCGAGCATCTGCACCGTCAGAATAATGGCTTTATTACCGTTGACGGTTGTTTTTGATGTAGGTTCTGCGTAATCCCTCTTGAAAGAGGCGAGATCGCCGAGGCGGATAACGGCACCCGATTTGGAAGTGCCGACGATTTGGTTGCGGATTTCCTGTTCGGTGTTGTAGTACCCACGGGTATAGAGCGGCGTGATGTTGGTCTCCGTTTTAATGTCGCCGGTCGCGCTGATGGTATTCTGCGACTGCAAAACGGTAACCACCTGCTGCAGGCTCACTCCGTACTGAGCGAGTCTTTCAGAACCGGAAGTTACCTGGATCTGTTCTTTTTGCTCGCCTACGCGTTTAATCTTAGAAACAGATTTTACGCCGCGGATATATTCTTCGACCTTCTCCGCATAGTCTTTTAGCTGGGAGTATGTCGCCGTATTGCTTTCAATACCGATAACCAGGGCTTCAGTATCGCCGAAGTCTGAATTGACAATCGGGCCTCTTACGCCGGGAGGGAGGTCGATCTGTCTGGCAAGCAGTAGCTGATGGCGAAGCTTGCTCCAGAAAACATCGGGTTGCTGTACTTTCTCTCCAAGCTCAACATTGACAACCACCATTCCGTCTTGTGTAGTGGAATACGTTTTGTCTTTGCGGACCTCTTCAAACTGGAAGAGGTATTGCTCCAATTTTTTGGTAACCTGATCTTCTACCTGGGCAGAATTAGCGCCCGGATAGTAGGCAATCACCAGTCCTTGCCTGACTGTGATCTTCGGGTCTTCACGGCGTGGCATATTGAGCAGTGAGTTTACGCCGACGGCAAATAACAGTAATAATACTGAGAGCGTTACCTGCTTGTATTTAAGTGATGCTTCAATGAAGTTCATAACGCGCTTATTTAGTCAGAGATATAGAAGCGCCGTCTGTCAGCTTCTGCTGGCCGCCGGTTACAATGAGTTCCCCCTCGCGGATTCCCGCTGTGACCTCGATCTGGTTGTCGATCAGTTGCCCGACGGTAACGTTCCGTTTATAGGCCTTCATTTGCTTGTTGTCGGCTATAAAGACGTAAGTCTGATTATCGGTATCGTGTAGGACCGCTTCGGCCGGCAAGGTGATCATCTGGCTGGTGGATCCTTTTTCTATCCGGAGCTCAGCAATCATGCCCGGTCTGATGAGTAGTCCCGGGTTGGCAAGGTCGACCTTCACGGCGAAGGCGCGGGAAGTAGCTTCCGCAGCAGACCCGATTTCGGTAACCTTACCCGTGAATGTTTTATCAAGCGAGGAGATGTAAACCTTCGTTTGATCGCCCAGCTTTACATGCTTCAGTTCGGTTTCGGGAATAAAGGCATTCACCTTTACGCGACTGATGTCAGAAACAACGAACAAGGGAGTTCCCACTCCGACGATCTCGCCTGTTTCGGCCATCTTTTTGAGCAATACGCCCGAAATAGGGGAATAAAGACGTGTGTCGGCGAGATTCTTCGCATGAAGTTTCTGTTGCTGCCGCGCCTGCTGAAGGGTGAAGTTGACTTTATTGAAATCGCTCTGGCTGACGCTGTTGCGCTCGTACATGAGCTTGACGCGGTTATATTCATCTGTTACCTGGCTGACCTGGATATCCGCCTGTGCCTTGGCGATTTGGTAGCTGGAGGGGTCGAGGCTCGATAACAGTTGTCCTTTTTTGACGTTTTGACCTTCCTGCGCGGCAATGAAGTTGATCTTACCCGCCACCATGAAGCCGAGGCGTACGGTGGTATTGCCTTCTACGTTGCCGCTGAGCGACAGAGGCGTACTTGAGCTCATGGTTGAGACGGGTTGGGTGACCACCGGGATGGCGGTGTAGCTGGCGTCAGCAGATGGGCTTTTTTTACCTGACTGGCATGAGATAAGTGCCAGGCTGAACGCGAGAACACTTACACGAAGTTTTGATGTCATGATCGCATATTTGAATCTTTAACAAAGTTGAACAAATAAGTGTGACGACTTTTTAATCTATATTAAAAAAACAAGGCAGCGATACCTTTTTAGACGTTATTTCTGTGCCCGGATAACGCTTAGCGTCTGCTGTGTGATGCCAAGATAGGAAGCGATATGGCCAAGCGGTGCGCGTAAAAGAATATCGGGATTCTCATGAAGCATTGTTTGATAGCGCTCCTGAGCCGACTGAAACTGCAGGGCGGACAAGCGGTCGGAAAAAGTTCTGAGGACATCGATGAGGAGCATTCGCATAAACTTCTCAAGTGCCGAGGATGCTTCGATATGCTTTTCGAGTGTTGGGAACCGGACGGAGCGGACGATGCTGTTTTCAAGCACTTCGATTCCGTAAGGAGATCTGCGGTTATAAAAGATACTGTCTATGGGCATGGTAAATGCGTTTTCTGCGAAGAAGTGGTGCGTGATCTCCTTGTCATTCTTCACATAGAAAGTCCTGACCAGCCCTTCTTCGATGAAATACACTTTGTTTGACAGTGTATTGGGCTCCGTGATTTTATATCCCTTTGTATAATGATCCCTTCGGAAAGCCAGATCCAGGCTTTGTTCCAGTTCAGGATTCAGGGGTAGCTGTTCCCTCAGATAGTCGCTCAATTGCATTGGTGCCGCATTTGGGAATAAAAGTAGGGATTTATCGCGTAAGCTGAAACCTGGCGGACCTATACGATAGTCAGGAAGCGGTGGAAACCTGCGCATTTAGGGCGGTGCAGGGGAGATAAAGAGATGTTAGGTGTTCGGCGCTTGTAAGCCCTGGGCCCTGTTGCGAGGCAAACAATCAGCTTGTTACCCTGTTTAGGAGATCGAATACGGTCAGCAATGGCCGGCAAACCGATTTTTACATTATGGTATTTAATTTTCGTACTCTGAAGAGATGTTCCGCACATTTCCTGTTGGTTTTTTTTACCCTTGGTGCCCTGACCAGCTATGGACAGGATGGTTTTCTAAAGAGTGACACAACGGCGGCCGAAGCCGCGCCAGCGCTGCCACCTGATTCTTTAGGACGCAGAACACCCAGAGGAACAGTAGAAGGCTTTATCAGTGCTGTAGCAGAAGAGAATTACGAAAAGGCTGCGATGTACCTGAGGACGGATAAGGTACTAAAGAAGAACCGCAATAAGGTGAAGCTCGCCCAGGCACTGGAACATGTAATGAGTGACGGAACCATCTTTCCATATACTTTGATGAGCAATGATGAGAAGGGTAAGCAGGATGACAACCTGGGGCCAAGTCTCGAGCGTATCGGCACGGCTTCGGTGAACAACGAGTCCTTTGATCTGCTGCTCGAAAGCACGACTGCCAAAGACGGCGGAACTATCTGGCTGTTTTCGTCAGAGACGATCCAGCGCCTGCCAACGCAGGTCGAGGCAGCACCTATGGCGCCTTTGATCGACCGGCTGATGCCGGAAGTGCTCAACAGCACGAAATGGGGCGGGGTGCCTATCAGTCATTGGTTCGGCCTGATATTGCTGATCGTTGTAGCATACGTCATGGCTTGGGTGCTCACAAAGGCTTTTCTGCTGCTGATCCCCCTCTTGTGGAAGAAGTCGCGGAACGACCCCTATGCAGGGATCCTCAGAGCGTTTTCTCTGCCCGTGCAGATTTACCTGACGGTTTTATTCTTTGTGATCTGCAGCAAGGAGGCCGGCATTTCCATCATCGTACGGCAGCGGTTTAGCAACCTGACGGTGGTTGTGGGACTGGTTGCCCTGTTGCTGCTGCTCTGGCAGCTGCTCGACACGTCGACCCGCTATGTTGAGAAGCGAATGGGCAAGAGACGCAATCAGGCGGCAGTATCGGCAGTGCTGTTCCTGCGCAGGGCCGCAAAGATTGCCCTTGTTTTTGTAGGGATCATCATGGTGCTGGGTACCTTCGGATTTGATGTGACTACCGGAATAGCTGCTCTCGGAATTGGAGGTATCGCCCTGGCTCTGGGTGCTCAGAAGACGGTCGAGAATTTCGTGGGAAGTGTGACACTGATCGCTGATCAGCCCGTGAGAGTAGGGGATTTCTGTAAAGTAGGCGATATCGTGGGAACCGTTGAACAGATTGGAATGCGGTCGACACAGATCCGGACGAATGACCGTACGGTGGTGACGATCCCCAATGGGGAGTTTTCTTCTTTGAAGATCGAGAACTTCTTCCATCGCGACCGCTTCTGGTTCCACCCGGTGTTCCGTATCCGGTTTGAAGCGACGCCTGATCAGCTACGCTACCTCCTGGTGGAGATGAGGGCGGTGTTGTATGCGCATCCGAAGGTTGATCCTTCATCTGCGCGGGTGCGATTTATAGAGATTGGCACCGATGCGTTTAAGCTAGAGGTTTTCTCCTATATATTAGCCGCGGATTTCGACCGTTTCCTGGAAATTCAGGAAGATATCTACTTGCGAATGATGGATGTGGTAGCCGCCAGCGGTACTGGTTTTGCACTATCGTCTCAGACGGTGTATCTGGCACGGGAAAAGCAGCCATCAGAAGAGAAGACGGCTGAGGTACATGAGACGGTAAAAAAGTGGGTTGAGGATGGAGATCTGCAGATCCCTGCTTTCGATCCTGAGCGCATCAAGGATCTGCAGAATAAGATCGTATATCCGCCCGAAGGCTCCAGTGTTTACAAGAACGAGCAAAAGGGGATCTAACCCGACTGCCTGCTTAGCCGACAATGCTAAGGTTGTATTGCTCAGGCCTGCCCGGATTAAAGGGCAGGCTCTGCCTTCGCTTCGCGGCGTGATACTGAGTAGACCATCCACATGACCAGAGCCGAGAGAATGGTTACCAGAAAGTAGCTGTATCCCAGGTTTAGTTCATCTTTGGCAGGGAAGAGGCTGACTACACCATAGCTGAGGAAAGATACGATGACATAGGTGATCCCGCCCGTAAGTCCGCTCGCCACGCCAGCATTGTTGGGGAACCTGCCCAGACAATAGGTGAAGTAGTTGTTAAAGATATACCCCGCGGTAACGTGGATGATAAAGGCGAAGAATATCATGCTGTAGAGGTTCGATACCAGTGGGATGCTGAGCAGCATGACGACGACGAAGAGTAGCTGCAGGCCGTTGTTGACGACCATCTTTTTTACAAAAGGGCGATTGATGGTTGCCTTGCCTGCGAATCCTCCGGTCATCCAGGCAAATCCCAGAATCAGTGAACTGTATCCGGCAATGATCGGATTTCCATTGAAATGGTGTTCGATGATGAAGGGCCCGGTCATATTAAAGACCATGACCATGCAGTATGCAAGACCCAGCATGACCAGGCCGAGACTGAAGCTAGGAGTCTTCAGCATGTTGCCATATATCCCGGATATTTTACTGAGATGGAACTCACTGTAGGTTTTTAGCGTTTCACCGCTATAGATGAATTCAAGGGCTGCCAGGATCAGGGCCATTGCTGCCAGAAAATAGAAGTTAGACTCCCAGCCAAAGGCGTTTTGCAGATAACCGCCCACGAAGGGGGCAATGATCGGACCCGTTGACCAGATAATGGAGAACAGGCTGAGAAAATGCTTCAGCTTGTCGCCTTCGTAAACGTCCACAAAGAAAGCCCGCTTGGCAACGATGATGGCGGCGACGGTGAACCCGTGTATGATACGCATCAGGTAAATGAGGTAGATATTGTTGGTAGTTGCGATCACGACGCAGGAGGCAGCGAATATGAGCAAGCAGACAAGACTGATCTTATATCTTCCGAAGCTGTCGACAATGGTGCCTATGAAGAGCTGTGATACTCCGTAGGTGATGAGGAACAAGGTGAGGGTAAGCTGTACCTGGCCGCTGCCTACACCCAGCACATTGCACATAGATGGCAGTGAGGGAAGATAGATGTCGGTTGCGAAACCCGATAACGGGAGCAGGGCAAAGGCAAGGATAGTGGATATTCGTTGATTGCTGTCTTTGAGAGGTTTTGTAGTAGTAGAATGGTGCGTCATAATTTTTGCAATTATACGGCATGCAGAATTGTAACATTTCACACGATTGTAAAGAGTTAAGCCGAATTGTTCCTGGGAATAGTAGTCGCGTGATATTCAGGCTGCAAAGCGGAGGCCTAATTCTATCAGGAATTAAAGTAATTGGGCACCAGATGATTAAAACATTATTTTTGAAAAGCCTTTTCGTTTTTCAGGAATCCACTATATTTGCGACACAGTTTAGGGGGGATTAGCTCAGCTGGCTAGAGCGCTTGCATGGCATGCAAGAGGTCATCGGTTCGACTCCGATATTCTCCACTTCACAAAAAGGCTTTTAGAATTTCTAGAAGCCTTTTTTATTGGGTAAAATCACAGAAACAATATTCGCGGATTGATCTGCACTTATCGGCAAATTTCCCTTTGACAATCCGAGGCTTAGAGACTGTTCTGTTCCAATCGTTGCCAAAATCCAATTTCAAGGATTCCATCGCAGTGTATCCAAGGGTTTTCATGGGAGATACTGAAGAGAGCTAAACCCCAATACTGTCAAATGATATTAAACGCTATCGCGAAGCGGATCAGTTGCGAGAATGATTTAGATTCAAGCTTATTCAGGATGTTCTTCCTATGATTATTGACGGTATTAAGTGAAATAAACAATTTGCAAGCAATCTCGTAGCTGCTTTTATCATTAGCAATAAGCCTGATGATTTCCTTCTCACGTGATGTCAGGGTGATGTATCTGCAAAAATTCCTTTTTACGAAGCTGTTCTGTTCCAATAGGTAATTCAGTTGCTGGCCAGCATATTCGATTTTTTCCACGTCTACTGCAATATGAATGAGTTGAAGCGCACCATTAATACCGGTACCCGGAGAAAACAAACTATGTGTCAGGTACCATCTAAAATCAGCTGTCGGGTTAGACCTGACGCGTTGAAAAAACGAATACGATGCGGTATGATCATTCTGATTGATGAATTCCTCCAAACGGGGTCTTAGATCATTCAATTCTTCATTAGGGAAAAAGTTCAGGAAATAGGCAGATCCCATCTCCTTCAATTCATCATTGGTATGCTTCAGGATATCACAACCTCTTTTATTCATATAGAGATTGGTCATTGTGCCCAAATCCTGTAGCATCACACTACCTGGAATATGGTCTCCCAGATCGTATATCGTTAAATGCTGATTTTCAAGATAACGACCCAGTGAAAAAATGGCTGCCTGGCAACTAACATATTCACTTAATAAGGCGGAGTTAAGTGGTTTCATACTAAAAATGTAAGTAATGGTCAGTTAAGCGAGCAAGGGAGAAGGGAGATCAGTACACCGATAGAAGTTTTGTTAAAGTACTATAAATCATTTAACATGAGAAAATTTTTTTGAGAAAAATTCTTTCTAATTGAAAATGCATATTTGTAGTTTAATTGGTTCTGAAGATAGCTTCCTAAGCCCGCATATTTTGGACGATTGCTTACCCGGCTTAATATGCTTTCCGCGGTAGAATTACCGTGCGGAGGCCTGGTCAGCACTCCTGGCGCTGATTAGTTTCCCCTTATCGTAAACCTTAACTGAATCCAGGCTTCCGTCTTCCTTGTAGAATTCCCACTTTCCGTCATAATACCAATGGATCATCTTGTCGGTTCTGTCGAGCCCGGTGTTGCCGGTGGATTCAACTTGCTTGTTGGGATAGTAGTTGATGACGTGGGCTTTGTTCGCCTTAAATTTTTCCTGTCGGAAAAGGATGCCATTGGTGTAATGCTTCCAGGTACCTATTTCATTGCCTTTACGGTATCTTCCTCTGGAAGTTAATAGTTCTTCGGATGTGGAATCCTGATAAACCCACCTGCCATGGCGCAGATTGTTTTTAAATTGGTTAATGCGGCAGGACGCGGCCAGGATACACAAAATAACAAGGCTTAAGATTTTGTATTTCATAGGATTAAAGATATAACTAATCTATTAGTTATCAAAGGAGGCCAGCGGAAATTAAATTTGAGATCAAACAGTTGGCTTATTGAATGATGCTATGTGAAGACAAAGTCATTTAATAGACTCGGGAGGGACTAATCATATCATAACAACTATTTTTGGAGTTTTGATGTTAGATAGATTAGTAAAGATTAAAATGAGTACAACAAAGCTTCAACATATTCCATTTTCAGTATTAGACCTGGCGACAGTGGTTGAGGGACAAACCCCTGCTGACTCCTTTAAGCATAGCCTTGAGCTTGCCCGCCACGTTGAGCAATTGGGTTATACCCGCTATTGGCTTGCTGAGCATCATAATATGCCGAGTGTTGCCAGTTCCGCAACAGCTGTTTTGATCGGCTATATTGCTGGTGGTACACAAACCATCCGTGTGGGATCAGGAGGAATTATGCTACCCAACCATGCTCCGCTCATTGTTGCCGAGCAGTTTGGCACCCTTGAGTCCCTGTACCCCGGGCGTATTGACCTGGGACTGGGCAGAGCGCCGGGTACGGACCAGCTTACCGCATTGGCTATTCGTGGCGAGAACATGCACGGTGCCCACCATTTCCCGAGCGATATTAGACGTCTCCAGCAGTTTTTCTCTGAAGACAACTTCGACAGCAAAGTAAGGGCAATCCCCGGTGAGGGTCTGGACATCCCTATCTGGGTTCTGGGATCAAGCACAGACAGCGCACGTGTAGCAGCAGCAATGGGCTTGCCTTATGCATTTGCCAGTCATTTTGCGCCGACCTACTTTATGGAGGCCATTAAACTTTATCGTGATAATTTCCAGCCCTCAGAACATCTTTCCCAGCCTTATGTTCTTGCTTGCGTGAACGTGATAGCGGCGGATACTGACCAGGAGGCGGAGCGACTATCGACTTCGGTGAAGCGTATGTTTATGGGTATTGTAACCGGAAGAAGAAGCCTGTTGCAGCCACCTGTGGATAGCATGGACAATATCTGGAACATTTACGAGGAGCAGGCGGTTAATCAGATGCTGACCTATTCGTTTATAGGCGGTCCGGGTAAATTAGCCCATGACCTATCGGCTTTTGCGGAAAAGACTGGAGTGAATGAAATCATGGCCACTTCGCATATCTATGATCATCAGGCACGGCTGAAATCGTACCAACTCTTTTCAGAAGTGTTTAAATAAAGCGTTCAGCAGCAGCTAATAAATAAGAGCCCTATGGAAAATACATCATCAGCTATCAGCATACTGTCCATTGACATTGGCGGATCATCAATCAAGGCCACCATCGTAAGCAGGGAGGGCGAGATGCTTCAGGAATACAAAAAGTCGAAAACTCCTAAGCCTGCGAGTCCGGCTGAGGTTCTGCGAGTCATTAAGTTGCTGATAAAGGACTTTCAGGCTTATCACCGGGTATCGGTGGGATTTCCGGGCTATGTAAAGAACGGGGTAATCTGCACCGCTCCTAATCTGGGCACAGCCATGTGGAAGGGGGTTGACCTGAGCAAACTTCTAGGTGATTCACTGGGTAAACCGGTGCGAGTAGCGAACGATGCAGACCTTCACGGACTCGGTGTGGTAAGCGGCAAAGGTCTTGAGCTGGTGATAACCCTGGGTACAGGCTTCGGGACCGCGATACTGATGGACGGTATCCTGCTGCCGCATCTGGAACTTGCACATCATCCTGTGACTAAAAAGCGCACCTACGACGGATTTATAGGCGATAAGGCCTTTATTGAAATCGGAAAAAAGAGGTGGAACAGGCGTATGAAGCAGGTTATCCGGGTTCTGAAAACAGTCTTCAACTATGATCGCCTGTACATTGGTGGCGGCAACGCGGATGAGCTCGAATTCAAGCTGGACGACAATATAGAGATCATTACGAACCGTGACGGTATAAAGGGCGGCGCTCGCTTATGGCAGCTGCACGATGAGGAGGTGTTGCGACCGGAGAACGTCCAGTCCTGACCAGAGCTCCCTGCGAGGGAAATCTTTTGCTTGTAGCGGAATTTTAAGAGCTCTTGCTTATCTTGGATAAAAAAATAAGCAGGCAGCTTGATGAAAATAGAAAAAATTGATATTTATCGCTTCAGTATCCGCATAGAACCTTTCGCCATCGCTACAGGAACCATGCATTTTGCACAAAACGTCTTTATCCGTGTACACGCGGAAGGAGGCTTGTACGGAGTTGGTGAATGTTCTGCGTTTCCGATGATTGTCGGGGAGACGCAGGAGACCTGCCTGGAGATGGCCAGGAACTTTGCCAGCATCTGGAAAGGGAAGGACGCTCTGGATATCGAGTCGCGTCTGCACGATCTGGATTCCTTTGCTGCGAAAAATACGACCATCAAGAGCGCTTTTGATATGGCGCTCTATGACCTCGCTGCGAAGCATGCCGGTCTTCCGCTGTATCGCTTTCTGGGCGGCACAAAGAGAGCGGTGGAAACTGATATGACGATAGGTATTGCTCAAACGCAGCAAATGGTGGACGCGGCTCTGAAGTACAAGGGACAGGGTGCCCGTGTGCTGAAGATCAAGCTGGGGAAGGATGCCGCAGAAGATGCGGCCCGGATGAAGGCGATCCGTAAGGCCGTGGGAGAGGAGATGATCCTGCGGATCGATGCTAACCAAGGCTGGTCTTTTGAAGATGCGTTATATGCGTTGAAGGATATGGACAGGCTGAACATCCAGTTCTGCGAACAGCCAATGAGAACCTGGTACGACGACTATCTGACACTGCTTCGAAGCGAGTCTCCGGTCAGGATCATGGCAGACGAAAGCTGCTACAATCATCATGATGCCAGGCGCCTGATCAACTCACGTTCCTGTGATTATCTCAACATCAAACTTTCAAAATCCGGCGGAATACATGAAGCCCTGAAGATTCATCAGCTTGCTTCTGATGAAGGGATGCCGTGTATGATCGGCACCATGCTCGAAAGCCGCATCGCCCTTAGTGCTACTCTTCATCTGGTGTACGCCTGTCCGGGTATAACTTTCTTCGACTTGGATAGTTGCCTGCTCGGCTTCCTGGAGGATCCCGTGAAAGACGGCCTTCGTTATGAAGGTTTCTTCCTTGATATTGATGAACTTCCCGGAATAGGTGCCGATGCTGACGAGGCCTTTCTCGAGAAGTGTGAGCGCTGGACTATATAAGCTGCTTTTCCCGGTAAGCTTCCCGAAGTACCTGAGCTAAGGTTTCCAGATCTTCATTGGTATGCAGCGCATTGAGCACCACCCGTTTCAGGCTTGGGCCTGAAGGGTCGGGATAAGCAAAAGCGGAGATGAGGATGTTGTGTTTGTCGAAAAACTTTTCGTCCAGCTCTGCTGGCAGAATAAATACCGGGAAGTTGAGATTGTATTTCAATCCTGGAAGATCGTGTGTCAGTTCTGCAAGGCGAGTGATATTCCCCTGCAGCTTTGCACGCTGTGCGGCATAGATGTGTTGTCCCCGGATAAATGCATAAATCAAACCTGGGGAAAGCGGCGACACAGAAGTGTATTCAACCGAATTGCGCAGACGATCAGCATCCTTCCGGGAACAGCTGATAGCTCCACCAGTAATACCAAAGGCCTTTGAGAGCGAGTAGGTGAACGTATAATGCACGTGAGGGTGCCTGGGTACCTTGCTGCTTACGCCTCTACCCACCGCTCCAATCAACCCTATGCCATGCGAATCGTCTATGATGACGTTAACGGGTTGCCGGATTTCGCTCACAAATGAAAAATCATACATCGTTGCTGTAAGGGGACTAAGGGAATCACTGGCAATAGCAAGGGGCTTATCCTGATCACGGATTTCCGCCTCATGAACTAACCAGGCAGACCATTCTGCGAAATCCGTGTATGGCGTGCTGTTCCGTGCTATAGCGGGATGGGATTGTGGGGCGTTGAAGAGGTCGGCAGCCCGATTGGCCGTTGCCAGCTGCCCGGCTGCGAAGCCGGAGGGGAGCAGCACCGTATCCTCTGATCCCGTGATTGCCGATAATAATGCTTCGCATTCCTCAAATATCTTCAAACGTGTGTTTGATATTCGCGAAGACGGGAACAACCAGCCGAATTTTGCCATACCCTCGGCGACGAGATCCACAAATTCTTCCTGATGGCTAAGTCCGAGATAGTTATATCCGGAGAAAAAAAGAATCTGCCGCCCGGCGGCATGTGCTGTACGTCCCGCTTTGCCATCGAGAAAAAATGCTTCACTCTTGTCGCTCATATGCCCTGAATAGTCGTGTTTATAGCAGCAATTTATCGTTTTATCAGGGGCATTTAAAATCTGAAGCATAATATTCTTCCCTTTAGAAATTTAAAATAGTACTTCCAGCAAAAGATTATTCAATATTTATACCTTTAGCGAACCTAAATCTTATTATCATGAAACCTTATTCCATCATTGTGTCCTTTTTGCTGTTTTTTCTACTGCAAGGGGCAACGGCTCAGACCTATGTTCAACCTTACGGAAAAGTAGATCAGGCAACATTTGACTTGAAACAATGTCCCTTTGAGCCGGACGCGAATGCCATGGTGTTGTTCGATAAAGGTGACGTCTACTTTAACAGCGATTTTGACATTGTCTATCAGCGTCATAAACGAATCAAGATTTTCAATGAGCATGCTAAAAATGAGGCGGATTTTCGTATTGAATACTATTCGATACGCGATTACGAAAAGATCATTAGCGTGCAAGCTCAAACAATCAATCAGAAAGATGGTAAGACGGTGATCACCAAGCTTGCGAACAATCAGAAGTTTACACAGCAGGTAGACAAATATCGTTCGGCAATAGTATTTACGCTTCCCGACGTTCAGCCGGGATCCATTCTGGAAATAAAATATACGCTGCAAACAGCTTCTTTTGGGAACTTTCCCACCTGGAAATTCCAGAGCTCACTGCCGGTGGCTTATAGCGAACTGACCACTTCAGTTCCCGACATGATCATCTATAAGCCCCTTATTCGTACTAGTCAGCCCTTTGAAAAGAATAAGACCTCTTCGGCATCAGGTTCCTACACTTCCGGAGGACAGGTGATCACGTACAATAAGGATGTGAGGACAATGGCTTTAAAAGATGTTCCATCACTGCCTGAAGAGCCGTTTATGACATCCAAGGCAGATAACCTTCAGTCTGTTATGCATCAGCTGGTTCAGATCAGGCCCGTCGGTGGATTTGTAAGTACCGGAAACGATACCTGGGCAAAGATAGGCGCCATGCTTGTCGATGACGAGGATTTTGGAAGCCAGTTCAAGAAGAAACTTGAGGGTGAACAGGAACTTATACAGAAAGCATCGGCCATGTCTTCCAACGATGCCCGCATAGCCTACCTCTTCAAAGAAGTAAAGACGAGGATGAAATGGAACGAGCACGATAACTGGTACACCAACGACGGAATTGGCAAGGCCTGGGAGAAGAAAACCGGGAACTCCGCTGAGCTAAACCTGATTTTGTACAGGTTACTTTATCAATCGGGCGTGAAAGATGCACAACCGATGGTTGTAAGCACGCGCGACAATGGCAGAGTGAACGTTGCATTTCCCTGGATCTACCAGTTCAACCGGGCAGTGGTCTACATACCGATTGATAGCGCACGGTATTATGTTCTTGATGCAACAGAAAAGTCGAATCAATACAATATTGTACCCCGCGATCTCCTGAATAACTTTGCTCTGATTGTAGACCGGGAGAACAAGACAGCAGATGCTAAATTCCTGCAAGCTGCCCAGCCCTCGATAGAAAATATCCTGGTTCAGGGAAGCATTAATCCTGAAGGCCTTATCACAGGAAAGGTGAAGCAGTTTTATTCGCTTTATAACCGGAGCAATCTGATGAAAAGACTGCTTGAAAAAGGGAAGGAAAAAAACAATGAGCTTCTTTCGGATAAGGACAGTAAGCTGAAGGTAGAAGGGGTGAATCTGGAGCATGATGAGGCAGACTCTCTTTTCATTAATCAAGACTTCAACTTCAATATTGAGACTGCGGGATCGGACGGTAATTACATATACTTCAATCCAAATATGTTCAGCTCTCTGAAAATAAATCCATTTTTAAAAGAAAGCAGAAAAACCTTAATAGATTTTGGTTGCGGCAACCAGCACTTTATACAGGGTGCCTATTCCATTCCTGCAGGCTATGCGGTAGATGTTCTTCCCAAGTCGATCAATATGGTGATGCCGGATAAAAGCATCACGTTCAAACGCGTTACAGGGGTGCAGGAGAACACAATAGTAACACGCTTCGTGATCGACTTCAAGAAAAGTATTTACTTCCCGGAAGACTACCCGGAGCTGCATGAATTCTACAAACAAATGTATCAGATGCTAAACGAGCAGATCGTCCTTAAGAAAATCTAATATGTTCCTTTCGAAAATCTGGGGTACCTTGTTACTTGTTGTAGCAGGTTCCCTCTTTATCGATGCTTCTGCGCAGAAGAAGCAGGCAGATCTTTCACTGTATACTGCATCGGCCATTCCCGACTCGATGAAGAAGAATGCAAACGCGGTAATCCGCATGTCTAAAACAGATGTGCAGGTGCGGTCGTCTTCTAAAGTGGCGATCAAAAAACATCAGATTGTCACCATTCTCACTGACAAGGCAGAGGATGATGCAACCCTTGTTCTCTATTACGATAAGAAGTTCCTGACGGTCAGCGACCCGGAGATGATCGTGTACGATGCAGAAGGTAAATTGCTCAAGCGCTATCGCAAAAGTGATATGTACGACAGGGCGGCATACGATGGTGTCTCATTACTCACCGACGATCGGATGATTGTTGCGAGTCACACCATAGCAAGCTATCCCGTAACCGTGGAAATTAAATACGAGTACACACGGAACGGCTTCCTTGATCTGTCCGACTGGTATATCCAGCCAGAAGAGACCTCGGTGATATCATCATCTTACAACATTATGGTCGATCCATCTATAGGATTTAGATTTAAAGAGAAGAACATTGACCTGAAGCCAAAGAAATCGACTGTGGAAGGTCTGGATGTGTATTCCTGGACGGTATCAGATCTGAAGGCTCAGAAGCTGGAGGAAGCGACACCCGGCTGGGTCGTCCTACCTTCTATTTCTTTTGCAGCCGACAAGATCATGTACGGGGGGCATGCAGGCGACTTTAGCTCCTGGTCGGGTTTTGCTGCCTGGCAGAGCACGCTTAACAAGGATGTGAGTGACCTGTCGCCACAGCGGCAGGAGGAGATTCGCAATTCGGTTGCCTCGTTCAAGACAGACAGGGAAAAAGCCAGGTTCCTTTACGAAGCGATGCAGAAGGAAATGCGCTATGTAAGCATTCAACTGGGCATAGGCGGGCTCAGGCCCTTTCCTGCAAGTTTTGTCGATACCAAGAAATACGGTGATTGCAAAGCACTATCCAACTACATGCAGAGTGTTTTGAAAGCAGCAGGGATTACATCTTACTATGCCATCGTGAATGCCGGCGAGAATGAAGAACCGGCTCTTCCGGAATTTGTTAACAATCACTTTAATCATGTGATTCTATGTGTCCCGCTTGCAAAGGACACCATATGGCTGGAATGCACCAATTCCAATGTTGCCTTTGGAAAACCCGGAACTTTTACGGAGAACAGATATGCGCTGCTGGTGAAGGATGGGGGTGGGGAGCTTGTTAGGACACCTGCCAGTAGGATGGAAGATAATGTGTTTACTGCTGAAGCTAAGATAGCGGTATCCTCGTCCGGCTCTTCAAAGGCCGACATCAAGCTGACAAGCACCGGATCCTATCGGGACATTTTCCTGGGCTTGTCCGCCAGTAAACTGGAAAATCAGAAGCAATACCTGATCCGGTATCTTAATCTACGCCAGCCAGACCAGTTCGTTATCAGTGAAATCAGTGATGTTGATGGGAAAAGAACCACTGGCATTCAGCTGGATTATAGTAATCTGAGTGAAATGAAAACCGGGGATAAGGCATTCTACCGGCCCCGTATCCTCGATATCTGGAAAGCGACCCTGCCTGCGAAGGATAGCCGGAAAACGGATGTTTACTGGTCTTGCCCGTCGATGAGCAGCCAGGTATCTGATTATACGTTTCCTGCCGAAATCGAAGTGGAGGCCTTGCCTGCCGATGTCTCACTAAAATTTTCATACGGCAGCTTCGAAACCCGCTACTCCTACAACAAGGAGACCAACACGGTTAAATGCAGCAGCCAGTTCATCTTGAATAAACACGTTATACCTGCCGCTAAATACAAGGAAATGCAGGTCTTCATGGACGACATCTCTCGTAGCCTAAGCAGAAAGCTGATCGTTCGCAAGAAAGCTTAATGAAAGCGTGTTTAAGGCCTCAGGGCCTTAAACACGTCTTTTGGGAAATGATGGTGTCTTTCCATTGCTGTAGTTTCTCAGGACTGTAGAACTTAGCCGGCGTCTCCAACTTACAGATTCTGATGCCTTTCTCCTGGCAATGGGCAGCTATCGCACTCAGCTGTTTCTTCGTGTTAGGTATGCCGTTGAACGTTTTTCTCGTGAAATACACCGCTTTTAACCGGGGAAGCGAATCAATGATCGTCAAGATGTCTTTCCACTCGGTGGCACTGGAGTCAATAAAAGCATCGTCTACATTTCTTTCCTCGCCGGCAGGCACCTTAATGCCGTGGATCAGATCAGCAAAGTCTACTTTATGTGCAGCCATAAATCTCCGCTTTTCTTCAAGCGCCGCATCTTTCAACGGCTCTTCAGCCCAGCACTGAGGCAAGAGGTGCCACAAAAATGTCCGTTGCCTTCCATAGAAAAAGTCCGTTCCATCCTCGGTATCTCCGCTGAATATTCCCAATATCAGGATTTCTGTTTCCGGTGCGATTCTATGGTCTCTGAACTTATGTAATATCTGGGGCATGCTCTGCTATTTTGCTAATTATGCAGCCAAGATACTACATTATCGTCAGGAAGCCTTCCTATGAGGATCTCAAGCCCACATCCCCTCTGTAATTATTTGATTGAAACTCTATCTTGTGCAGTGCTGGCAGATGATAATATGGATTTTAGTTATTAGGTTTGCCACAAAAATTTTTATAGATGGATAATTTGATATATCACCCGGGACTCATCACTTTCTTCGGTGTATTGGTCTTGATCATGTTGCTGCTTGACCTGGGTGTGTTTAATAAGAAAAGCCACGTTATATCAAATAAAGAGGCTATGTGGTGGTCTATCGCCTGGATCGGTCTGTCTATGGCCTTCAGCGGTGCTATATACTACTTCGCGGGCTTTGAAAAGTTCACCCAATATCAATCTGCGTACTGGATCGAAAAGGCGCTGTCTGTAGATAATCTTTTTGTGTTTATTCTGGTGTTCTCCTTCTTTCGCGTGCCAAGGGAAGTACAGCATAAAGTGCTGTTCTGGGGGATTTTAGGCGCCTTATTCTTCCGTGCGATCTTTATATTCGCCGGTGTTGCTCTGATTGAGGCTACCTATCTGAACAAGATATTGAGTTACTTCGGGCGGGAAGGATTCAAGTACGACATCAATATTGTTCTTTTTCTGTTTGGTATATTCCTGCTGTACGCCGGATTCAAGTCATGGGGCGGACATGGGGATGATGATGAAGATAAAGATTACAGCCAGAGCCCCGGGGCTCGCCTGATCCACCGCTTCTTCAAGGTCAGCAAGAACTTTGACGGTGATAAGTTCTTTACTGTTCAGAACGGTGTGAAGATGGCAACTCCTTTGTTAGTTGTCGTGACTGTTATCGAATTCTCCGACTTGCTCTTTGCGGTTGATTCCATCCCCGCGATATTTGCTATCGCTCCGGATGATCCCTTTATTCTGTACACCTCTAACATCTTTGCTATTTTAGGATTGCGTTCATTATATTTTCTGCTAGCGAATTTCATGTACATGTTTAGTCGTCTTACATACGGATTAGCGATTATCCTGGCCTTCATTGGTCTTAAAATGGTTGTCAGTCCTTTCTACCACATTGAGTCATCGCATTCACTTATGGTAGTTGTAGGCGTCCTGATCGGTTCTGTGGCCGCATCCATTATGTTCCCGATAAAGCCGGAACCTGAAACAAAGAAATAGCTTTCAGCCAGACATAAACGAAGAGAGGTCCCGGGAACATCCCCGGGACCTCTTCTCATTTATAAAGCTTTGTAAAGATCTTTTATTCGAGACCTAAAATCTCCTTCGCCAGATGAATCATCTTCAGATCGCCAGTGTGCTTACCTGTCTCGTCGGAAAGCTTGACTACCGGAACCCATGTCTGATTTTCAGGGAGCGCCTCTGTCATTTTGATCACGATGTTCAAGGGTTTTAATCCCACATCATTGGTGAAATTTGTTCCTATGCCAAAAGACATGCCAATCTTGCCTTTGCAAAAAGTTGCAATACGCTCAACTTTGTCGTAGTTCAGGGCATCGGAAAAGATGATGGTCTTCGACAAAGGATCAATTCCCATCTTCTTATAATGGTTGATTGTCTTCTCTGCAAACTCGACAGGATCACCGCTGTCATGCCTCACCCCATCAAATAATTTCGAGAATTTCTTATCAAACTGCTCAAAGAAAATCTCCGTGGTATAGGTGTCAGCCAGTGCGATCCCCAGGTCGCCGCGATACACAGCCGACCAGTGTTCGAGACCCAGCAAGTTCGACATTTTGAAGCCATACTTCGCTGCATGAAACATAAACCATTCATGGGCGTGCGTGCCAATAGGTTTTGTATTATTTATCATGGCGAAGTGTACATTGCTGGTTCCCACAAAGGTACCTGTGCCAAATTCACTTAATGCTTTAACGACTTTACTGTGCACATGATAGGAGTGACGCCTGCGCGTCCCGAACTCTGCAATGGTTACGCCCAGCTTTCCATATTTTTCTATCTTTTCTTTGTTGATCGCATTCACCTGCTCGGGGGACACAGGTTCTGCACCCTTCACGTAGTAATAAAGCTCTGAGATTAGTGCCATCAGCGGAACCTCCCATAAAATGGTACGGTACCAGTAGCCCTCAATGCTCACCCTCAGATCAGTGCCGTTCTGCTCAATACGCACTTCTTCCGGGTTATACCGGTAGCCTTGAAGGAAGTCCAGATAGGTGGGTTCGAGATAGGGGCAAGCTGATGCCAGATAAGTCTTTTCCTCCACGCTGAGCCTGAGTTCCGACATCCGGTCTACGGCTTTCCGAAGTATCTCCGCGAAGCCTTCGGGGAACTCATGTTTGCCGCGGTTGATGAATTCGTATCTGGCCATCGAGTGCGGAAATAGCTTAACCACACCCTGCTGCATCGTGATCTTGTAGAAGTCGTTATCGAGCAGGGAACTTAAGTAAGGTATCTGATCAGTCATCTCTTTATCTACTCAAAAACGATTGTTTTGTTTCCGCTCCTGAAAACCCGATCCTGAAACACCAGCTGCATCGCCTTGCTCAAAACGGATTTCTCGATTTCTTTACCCGCAACCACCATGTCCGACACCGAGAATGTATGGTTTACCGGGATGGTCTGCTGAACGATGATAGGACCTTCATCCAGATCATTCGTCACAAAGTGTGCAGTTGCGCCGATCAGCTTAACGCCCCGCTCAAAAGCCTTCCGATAGGGACTTGCGCCTATGAAAGCCGGAAGAAACGAATGGTGGATATTGATGATTTTACCTTCGTAGTCGGCAATAAACTCAGGGGAGAGGATGCGCATAAACTTTGCCAGAACGATATAGTCCGGGTCATATCGATTGATCACATCCTTGAGCTCCTGCTCGAACTCCGGTTTTGTCTTATTTTCGTGCGAGACATGGTAGAACGGGATATCAAAACGCCCGGTGATCTCGCTTAGGTGATCATAATTCCCCGCAACACAGCAGATTTCCGCATCCAGAGTATGGAATTGGTTCCGGATTAAGGCATCTCCAAGGCAATGGTATTCTTTCGTTACGAGAACAACGATACGCTTAAGCGCTTTTGGATTAATGGATATCTGAGCAGACTCCGGCAGATCTGAACGCAGTTCTGCGGTTAAGTTTTTCTCATCAAACGAATCGCCTGTACATTCGATCCGGGCAAAGAACTGATTCTCAACTTCATCAACAAATTCCCTCATAGCTGTAATATTCAGGTCGTGTTTGCTCAGCACACGTGCAATAAGAGCAACCAGTCCTACTTTATCACTGCACTGGATGAGTATCAAATTTTTATTCATTTCCGAAGATAGTAAAAGCACAGAAAATCTAAATATTGTTCGAAAACTGCATCTACAAACAAACACTTATTATAAAAATGTTGTTAGAGTTGAAATCTTAATACCACAAGCATGAAAAAATTAATTTACAGCCTATCACTTACAGTCGCCATGTCACTTGGCCTGTACTCTTCATCTGCGAATGCGGCAACTGAAGTCCTCAAAGATCCTGCGAAGACAGAAGAAACGATGACCACAGAGCAGAAAGAAGCAAAAATCAACCAGATTAAACAGCGCGTTGAAGAAATCAAAGCGATGGACAAGTCTCACCTTAGCAAGCAAGAGCGTAAGGAGTTGAAAAAAGAAGTCCGTGAGCTGAAAAAACAAGCAAATGCGATTGGTGCAGGAGGTGTTTACCTTTCTGTAGGAGCTATTATCATCATTATCCTGGTTCTTATCCTGATCCTATAATCACACCCTATTATTCTCTAACAACAAAAGCCGCTATAAATCAGCGGCTTTTGTTGTTTTAATCCATCCCTCGAGTTCGCCCTGCCTGACGAACATATAACCATTAAACTTCGAGTACACCGGAACAAGCTCTCCCGATTGAATCGTCTTCATGGCTCCGGTTTCCTCATCCGGCCGGTCCAGCAGCCTACTGTCAGTTTTCAGCGTAAGCCGCTCAACAGCCTTGTCCAAGGCCGTCACGCTCCTTGCCGGGAGATAGCCTTCCCGTCCATCCGGCAGCGCAACCTTATACCAGGAAGAACTCGCAGAGAAGATCCAGAGGAAGGTATGGCTTCCCAGGGACGCGATTGTTGTGGCAGAGCTCGATGGTCCATTTAGCAACTTCACACTACTCGTAGTCCGGTACGTTTTACCAAGGCCCGAAACACTTGCACGAACCGGCTCAGCCTTCTTAATTGTCGGGTTCACATAAGGATAGGGATCTATCGCTCCCGAA
This sequence comes from Arcticibacter sp., assembly GCF_053551015.1. NCBI lineage: Bacteria > Pseudomonadati > Bacteroidota > Sphingobacteriia > Sphingobacteriales > Sphingobacteriaceae > Arcticibacter > Arcticibacter sp. The sequence goes on from NZ_JBMQOB010000021.1 coordinate 223,288, forward strand.
TTTCCATAAAGTCCCAGATGTAAATGGGGAGCACCTCCGCGCGCATTCCCGGTATTACCTACCAGGCCCAGCGTATCACCAACACGCACCATCTGTCCCTCCGACACTAGCTGGGTATCCAGATGTGCATAGTAAATGCTGAAGTTCTTTTTATCGGGATGAAGGAAAACCACTTTACCTCCCAGATGATTGGTGCCCACACGCCTGATGACGCCGTCCGCTGCTGCCACTGCGGGCGTTCGCCTCGGCGCAAAGATGTCAATTCCTTCATGCTGGCGTGCTCCTCCGTCCCTTGCTGCTCCCCAAAAGCTCTGCATCTTACCGCCGGGGACAGGAAAGGCAAGCGAGGGCCCGCTCGTTATCGTCAACGTATATTCCCCTGCAGTTAACAGCTCAGGCTGCAAACGCAGAATATAGAACGCGTTGTCGTCTTCCGCCTCATAGTGGAACGGCCTGCCGCCGGTATCCGCGTAGGCAAGCAAGCGTTTATCTTCGCCCTCATGGTCGCGCCAAAGGTCGATATACACCGTAAAGCCCTCCACAGGTTTCTTGCTAAAGTCAATGCTGATTTTCGTTCCCTTCACCGCCTGGAAGCGGAGTGCCGTAGCTTTCGCTTGGTTTGATGGGAAATAGCCGGTTTCGCGATAAGGAATGCTGACGCTTAGTGGATTTTCCAGACTTCTCGCTGCTGCGGAGAACCACTCGCGACCTAGTGCCGTTTCTGAGAGCCCTGCATTACGCAGATTGCTGGCATACTGGTCATGGGGACTCACTTTCTTGAAAAGTCCCGCAGGTCCGTTCTGACTACATGCCGTGAGCACAAGCAAGCCGAAAAAATATGTCTTTCTGATAGATGGTAGCATGGCCAGATAACATCTCGCCAGCTGATATTGTTGCGGGTAAGGTAGAAATGAAGAATCCCGAATCTTGTGAATTCGGGATTCTGGAGCGCTCATCTAATAAAATTCTTTTTAAGTATCCGACGATCTGAAGTCTCGGATGCATGATCAGGTGTTACAACACAGCGATCTCAAAAGAGTTTTGATTATTTATGATTTATTTTCTTTTAGAACAGTTTTCAGGTCTTCGGGGGTATCGATGGCTCTTGCCTCAATATCGGTAACTGCTACTTTGATCTTATAACCATTCTCCAGCCAGCGCAGCTGTTCCAGTGACTCAGCTTTTTCCAGTAAGGAAACCGGCAACTTCGTTATCGCCTCCAGGATATCCGCCCGGTAGCCATAAACACCAATATGCTTATAGAAGGTATGTGCCGATAGCCAGCTGTCAGGGCTCCTGTCGCGCAGGTAGGGTATAGGCGTTCGACTGAAATAAAGGGCCTCTGAATGCCTGTTCAGAATAACCTTTGGTGAGTTTACGTTGTGCAGTTCTTCGTTCGAACTCACAATCTTAACCAGCGTAGCCAGCTCAGTCTCCTGATTGCTGAAGCAATCGCCAAGCAGATCAATCTGCCGCGCGTCGATGTAAGGCTCATCACCCTGAATATTAATGATCACATCAAACCCAGGCAGATGTCTTGCCGCTTCCGCACAGCGGTCTGTACCACTCTGGTGCGTATTCGCGGTCATGATCACCTTTCCACCGAACCCTTCCACATGCTCCCGGATGCGCTCATCGTCCGTTGCTACAGCGACTTCGCTCAGGGTAGCTGACTTGGACGCCTGTTCATAGACCCGCTGGATCATACTCTTTCCATGGATATCTATAAGCGGTTTGCCGGGAAACCGGGTAGACGCATACCTTGCGGGTATAAGTCCCAGTATGCGTACGGGAATGGATGATGTTGATGACATACCTGTTGGTTTGTTGGTTTAGTTTATGTATTAAAATAGGCCGTGGAACTCACGCTCAATATTTTGAATGATAAAACCGAGATCTTCCGGATTGTTGGAAAAGTCCAGTTTGTCTTTGTCTAATATAAGCAGTTTCCCTTCTTTATATCCGTCAATCCATTTCTGATATTTATCATTCAGTTTAGACAGGTAATCGAGGCGTATACCTGCTTCGTAATCCCTGCCTCTGCGCTGAATATTATTAACCAGGGTAGGTATGGACGCCTTCAGGTAGATCAGCAAATCAGGAGGCTTGATGAACGAGGTCATATTGTCAAAAATAGACCGGTAGTTCTCATAATCCCTGGCCGACATCAGTCCCATCTCGTTCAGGTTCTCGGCGAAGATATAGGCATCTTCGTAGATCGTACGATCCTGAATTACACTATGATCCATCGCCTGGATCTCTTTGATCTGGTTGAACCTGCTGTTAAGAAAGTAGATCTGGAGATTGAAGCTCCAGCGTTTCATGTCGTTGTAGAAATCTTCCAGGTATGGATTATTATCCACAGCCTCGAAATGCGCTTCCCAGCCAAGATGCTTGGCAAGTAATTCCGTGAGGGTGGTCTTTCCCGCACCTATATTCCCAACAACAGCGATATGGACGTTTTTTAAATTCTGCATTCTAGAAAGATTTGAAGCCAATAATCTCGCGAACTTCCCTAATGGTCTTCGCCGCACTTTCCCGCGCTTTTTCTGCACCCAATTTTGAAACCTTGCGCAGGTATTCGGTATCCGCGGCGATATCGTTTATTCTCTCCCTGATCGGCGCAGTAGAAAGTACCATGTCCTCAGCAAGCTGCTTTTTTAAATCACCGTATCTGATCTGGCAGCTGTTATACAAATCATCAAAATGCTTGTAGGTATCTTCAGTAGAAACTACCTGAAGCAGGCTGAACAGGTTCTGAATAACCTCTGGCTTTTCCTGGTTCATTTCTGTGGGACCGCCATCCGTTACAGCGCGCATCACCTTCTTCCTGATGATCTCAGGTGTATCTGAAAGATAGACCGCATTCGCTTCCCCTTCAGATTTTCCCATCTTACCCTTCCCGTCCAGTCCTGGTATCTTTACGAGGTTGTCGGAAAATGTAAAGGCATAGGCTTCAGGGAAATATTCTACGTTATATAAACGGTTAAACCGGTTTCCGAAGGTGCGCGACATCTCCAGATGCTGCTCCTGGTCTTTGCCTACAGGAACCTTGGTTGCCTTATGGATGATGATATCTGCAGCCATCAAAACCGGATAGGTCAGCAGTCCCGCGTTCACATTGTCCGGATGTGCTCTTACTTTATCTTTAAAAGACGTACTTCTTTCCAGCTCGCCCATATAGGCATTCATATTCAGGTAGAGGTAAAGCTCAGCTACCTCAGGAACATCCGACTGGATGTAGATCGTCGCCTTTTCAGGGTCGATGCCCGAAGCCAGGTACTCCACAAGCACCTGCTTCACATTGCCGTGAAGGTCACTGGGAGTAGGATGAGTGGTCAGAGAGTGATAGTCTGCAATAAAAAAAAAGCAATTATATTCATTCTGCATTTTTACGAAGTTTTTCACCGCTCCGTAATAATTGCCTAAGTGAAGTTTTCCGGTACTGCGTATGCCGCTTACAACTGTTTCCATAACTGGGCGAAAGTAAGGATTTTTTATTTTTTACGGCTATAAAACTGTTATTGGCGCGGGCGGTATGTCTCATGAAAAACGATGCCCCAGCTTCAACATCTCTTCCGGATATTACCGAAAATATCTATGTTTGAACTGAATGAAGCGATTTCTTAGGCGAACCCATTTATATTTTTACCATTTCATCGTAGGCATTTTTCTGGTGCTGCTTTATCCCTTTCTTTATTTTTTCTCAAGGAAGCCAGAGCGCTATAAGCAGCTGAACAAATGGAGGAGGTTCTACTCGGCGATCTCGTCTGTTACCGCCGGTTTTTTCTTCCGCTACCATGTGGAGGAGCCCATCGACTGGAGCAGGCAGTATATCATCTGCGCCAACCATACCTCCAATCTCGATATTCCTTCCGTGTCATATCTCGTCAAAGGGAATTTTGCCTTTATGGGCAAAGACGATCTGCTCGACAACCCGGTTACCGGCCTGTTTTTTAAGACAATCGATATCCCGTTGAACCGGGATAGTAAAATGTCTGCATTCAGAGCGTTTAAGCGCGCGGGCGAATACCTGATGTCGGGCTTATCCCTCGTGATCTTCCCCGAAGGCGGTATTGCTGAAGCCTATCCTCCGAAGCTGGCCGACTTCAAAAATGGCCCTTTCCGCCTTGCTATAGAACACCAGGTGCCCATCATCCCCGTCAGCATCCCCGACAGCTACGAGAAAATGTGGGACGATGGTGCACAGTATGGAAGCCGCCCGGGCATTAGCGACATCTATGTGCATGCCCCCGTATATACAGAAATGTTACGTTTAGAAGATACGGATGAGCTTCGAAGCCGGATATATCATATAATTAATAGTAAATTAGCCTGACCGAACATCCCAAATGGTGACGTCGGTCGAAAATACAAGCGAACATGAAATTAGATAACCAGACGATTGAGCGTATGGCTCACCTTGCCCGGCTCGAAGTTAGCGAAGAAGAGAAAGTTTCCTTGCTGAAGGATATGGAGAACATTTTGAGCTTCATGGAAAAGCTGAATGAACTCGACACCAGTGGTGTTGAGCCGCTTATTTACCTCACAGACGAGGTGAACGTCCTCCGTGAAGATATCGCCTCCAAGGATATTCTTCCTGCCGATGCATTGCAAAATGCGCCGCATCATGATGATTCCTATTTCAAAGTTGCCAAAGTAATCGAAAAGATCTAGCTGTAACAATCTCTAAGCCCGATCATCTAAGGTGTATGCAAAACGAGCCACTAATCAGTATTAAAGACGTTGGAAGAAAGTACGTTATCGGGGCTGAGATCATCCATGCGCTGAAATCGGTATCCCTCACCATTAACAAAGGTGAATTTGTTGCCTTGATGGGTCCCTCGGGATCGGGCAAATCCACACTGATGAACATACTGGGCTGTCTGGATACGCCGAGCAAGGGTGAATATATCCTCAATGGCATTCACGTGAGTGAGATGACGGAGAACGAGCTCGCCGAAGTCCGCAACAAAGAAATTGGCTTCGTCTTTCAAACTTTCAACCTGCTTCCCAGAGCCAGCTCGCTCGATAATGTAGCCCTTCCGCTGGTATATGCCGGTGTTTCCAAGGCAGAAAGGAATGAGCGCGCATTCAAAGCGCTGGAGAACGTGGGGCTTGGAAACCGGGTGGAGCATAAGCCTAATGAACTATCCGGCGGTCAGCGTCAGCGCGTGGCCGTAGCACGGGCGCTTATCAATAATCCCTCTATTATTTTGGCGGATGAGCCGACCGGTAACCTCGATACCCGCACCTCGGTGGAGATTATGGGCTTACTCGAAGAAATCCACTCGAAGGGAAATACCATCATCCTGGTTACGCACGAAGAAGATATCGCCCAGCACGCGCACCGTATTGTGCGTATGCGTGACGGACTAATAGAGAATGATTACCTGAACGACAACATCAAATCTGTTTCGCCGCGCCTCCAGGACATGAACGACAAAGGCGTCGACTTCGAACAAATTAATTAGAATGAAGATTTATACCAAAACAGGAGATGCAGGGAGTACCATGCTTATAGGTGGATTGCGTGTTCCCAAATCCCATATCCGCATTGAAGCTTACGGCACCGTTGATGAGCTGAATGCATACATCGGGCTGATCCGCGATCAGGATCTGGCCGATTACTATAAGCACATACTCAGACAGGTTCAGGACCACCTCTTTATTATGGGTTCCAATCTGGCTGCAGCTCCCGACAAGTCAAAGATGAAGCTTCCTGAGCTGCTGTCCGAGGATATTCAATTGCTCGAACAGGAAATTGACACGATGCAGGATAGCCTAAGCCCACTGCGCCATTTTATTTTGCCGGGTGGATCTACACTCGTTTCTTATTGCCATATTGCAAGATGTATATGTCGCCGCGCCGAGCGAATCACTGTCCAGCTGGAACAGGAAAGTTTCGTCGACAAAATAATTTTAATATATCTGAACCGTTTAAGTGATTACCTGTTTGTGCTCTCAAGGAAAGTAGCCCAGGATAATCAAATCGAGGAAACTGCCTGGTTTCCAAGGGAAAATAAGAGTTGAAAAAAATACTTGACAAACTAAATATTTTTATTATACTTTTGCGAAAATTTAAATCTTAAATTCTAAGAAATATGTATTGGACTCTAGAATTAGCATCTCACCTCGAAGACGCTCCCTGGCCAGCGACTAAGGACGAATTAATAGACTATGGAATCCGTTCAGGAGCTCCAGTTGAAGTGATTGAAAACTTACAGGCGCTGGAGGATGACGGCGAGCCTTACGAGAATATCGAAGAAATATGGCCGGACTATCCGACCAAAGACGACTTCTTCTTTAATGAAGACGAGTATTAAAAGCCTTGCCCTCTGGTAGGGCTTTTTTGATTTCTAAAACTTTTCAGTCGCCACACGTACGACTCAGTCTTGTCTGCGCCCACCCTAGATTCTAATATTCATTTTTCCCTGATTATCAAAATGTTTTGCAGTCTTTTAAAATTTAATTTGTAAAAAAATAAACAAAGAGTCGCTTTTAGCATTCTTATGGTATAATTAATTATCTATCACGAAAACTATAATACTATGGGAAATCTACTTTATGTCATCGCAGTCATCTTGGTAATCATTTGGGCGGTGAGTTTCTTAGGCGGATACGCTACAGGCGGAATTATTCACATCTTATTAGTGATTGCAATCGTTGCTGTCCTTCTACGTGTCATCAGGGGAGCGTCCTAGTCAGGAATTTTATAACGTAATTAAGATCTGTTCGAAAGGGCAGATCTTTTTTTATGCCTTTAGCTTAAGGTAGAGCGCGGCAACAGCAAGATCCTCGGGATAGGTGATCTTAATATTAGCAGGGGAACCAGTTGTGGTGAATATTTCAAATCCTGCTTTCTCAACCACGGAAGCATCATCTGTGAAGAAAGGTGAAAAAGCCTGATGGTAAGCTTCCCGCAAAATGCTGCTTTTAAAAACCTGCGGCGTCTGCACAATCATCACTTCAGCACGTGCTAAGGCAACAGTGCCTGTTCCGCGAGCCATTCTCAGCGAGTCGCGACTTTCCGTCACCGGGATGACCGAGCCCAGTCGCTCTGCCTCTCTGAAACAGCGGCTGATCAGCTCATCATCTATCACCGGTCTCACAGCATCATGAACCGCCACCAGCGATTCGTCTGCCTGGATATGTATCAGAGCATTCTTAACCGAGTCAAAACGTTCGGCACCACCTGCAACGAGGGTATGGGGTATAAAAAAATTGTGCTGAACACAAAGTTCCTGCCAGTAGGCGTGGAAGTCTGCGTTCAGCACAAGTATAATTTCAGGCTGCCGTTCGGAGTTGAAGAAGGCTTCAAGGGTATGCATCAGAACCGGCTTCCCCAACAACAAATGAAATTGTTTGGGCAAATCAGCGTTCATGCGCTTCCCGGAGCCTCCGGCAACTATGATGGCGTAACCGTTCAATGCTCTTTAGATGATCAGCATGGCATCACCATAGCTGTAGAAACGATATTTCTCTTTTACAGCTACTTCATATGCGTTCATCACATTCTCATATCCACCAAAAGCCGAAATCATCATCAGCAGGGTTGACTCAGGAGTGTGGAAGTTAGTGATCATGGAATTCGCGATGCTGAAATCGTAAGGAGGGAAGATGAACTTGCTGGTCCAGTCGTTCGCTGATTTCAATCTCTTGTTGGCTGACACTGCTGATTCGATGGTACGCATACTGGTAGTGCCAACGGCACAGATACGACGCTTCTCATCAATCGCCTTGTTTACCAGGTCAGCAGTCTTCTGCTCAATGATAAACTGCTCTGAATCCATTTTGTGTTTGGTCAGATCCTCTACTTCAACAGGTCTGAATGTACCCAAGCCCACGTGCAGGGTCACTTCTGCAAAGTCGATTCCCTTCAGCTCTAATCTCTTCATTAACTCACGGCTGAAATGCAGACCTGCAGTAGGAGCAGCAACAGCACCTTCGTTTTTGGCGAAGATGGTTTGATAACGCTCTTTATCTTCAGCAGTAGCTTTACGCTTGATGTATTTAGGAAGCGGTGTCTCTCCAAGAATTTCGATATTGCGTCTGAACTCTTCGTCTGTGCCATCGAAAAGGAAACGGATAGTACGTCCGCGGGAAGTAGTGTTGTCGACAACTTCGGCAACCAGGAGGTCGTTCTCTCCGAAGTAGAGTTTATTTCCTACCCGGATCTTACGTGCAGGATCTACAAGAACATCCCATAGGCGCAGTTCTTTATTAAGCTCACGTAGTAAGAACACTTCAATAGTGGCACCTGTCTTTTCCTTGTTACCGTACATACGGGCAGGAAATACCTTGGTGTTGTTCAGGATCATCACGTCTTTTTCTTCGAAGTAATTGATCACATCTTTGAAGATTTTGTGCTCTATCGCTCCAGTATTGCGGTCAAGTACCATTAAACGTGCCTCATCCCGCTGATCCGAAGGATTGTGTGCTATTAAAGAATCAGGTAGATTGAATTTGAACTGGGATAATTTCATATACGAATACTCAATTTAGGGCGCAAAGTTAGTGAAAAATAAATTTAAACATGAATATTTTATAACCTCCTGGGTGCTAGATTAGTGTGAATGGGAGATGAGCATCTGTTCTACAGGTGTCGGTGAGTAGTGGTTCATGTACCCGTTCGGCACCTCTCTCTTACCCCGGCGCTATGCTGCATTTGAGAAGGAAGTATAGGCTTTATTAAAATTTTGGCGAAGTGTAACTAATTGATAACAGCTTTGTCTAAATTTATGTATGATCGTCTTAAAGCTGATTCTCGAGAGTTTTTACTTTGCTTTTTCTTCGCTTAAGGAGAACAAGCTGCGAACGTTTTTGTCGCTGATCGGTATAACGATCGGCATCATGACGATCATCGGCGTATTCTCGGCTGTAGATACGCTGCGAAACAACCTTCAGAGCAGTGTCGACAAGCTGGGCAGCAATACCATTTATGTTCAAAAGTGGCCCTGGGAGTTCGGTGGCGATTATCAGTGGTGGAAATATATGAACCGGCCGAATGCTTCAATACGCGACTTTGAGAAACTGAAAGAGCGGATTACGAACGCGGAAGCTTTGTCCTATAATGTATGGGCCGGCAACCGGACTATCAAATACAAGAGTAACAGTGTGGAGGGCGCACAGGTATCGGCCGTCACTCACGACTACTACAAAACCTGGAACTTTGATCTGGATGACGGGCGGTATTTCTCGGAAGCAGAGTCGAAAGCGGGCAGTCCCGTCGCGCTTATCGGCTACAGCGTTGCCGAAGGATTATTTCCCAATCAGAAAGCCGTGGGCAAGACCATCAATGCCATGGGGCGTAAGATAACCGTCATCGGCGTCTTTGCCGAGGAGGGGGAAGACATGCTGGGCACGTCTGCTGATAAAACGGTGCTTCTGCCACTTAGTTTCGCTAGAAACGTAATCGATATTCAAAGTGAACAATATGGACCGGAAATCTCCGTGAGGGGGAAACCGGGGGTGCCTGTGGAGGAGCTGGAAAGTGAACTCAGGGGACTGATGCGCTCGGTGCGACGCCTTAGTCCGCTTCAGGACGATAACTTCTCACTAAATAAGTCAACTGTGCTGACCGCGCAGCTCGACAGCATGTTTGCCGTCGTGAACCTGGCAGGAGGGGTGATCGGTATCTTTTCGATCCTGGTAGGAGGTTTCGGGATCGCCAACATCATGTTTGTGTCTGTAAAAGAGCGAACGAATATAATCGGAATTCAGAAGTCGCTGGGGGCAAAGAATTACTTCATTCTGCTGCAGTTCCTCATCGAGGCGGTGGCTTTGTGTCTTATGGGAGGACTCATCGGGCTGGGTATCGTGTATCTGCTCGCCTTTATCCTGCATATGATTGCAGACGTCGACATTATTGTAGATATGAGTAAGGTGGTGTTGATGTTTATCCTGTCCACCGCTATCGGTTTGATCTCCGGGATTATCCCGGCCTTTATGGCTTCGAGGCTGGATCCGGTGGAGGCGATAAGAAGTAAGTAAGAGCGACCTGAGTACAACTCTTACTTGCTATTAAAGTTTTTGTGCTTCTTTGAGAAGTGTATCCTTGTCTATAGAGACTACACCCACATGCTCGCAAACCAGGCCACCAGCCAGATTGGCTACAGCTGCGGTTTTGAACACGTCGAGGCCGCCTGCCATACAGACCGCTGCGGTGGCAATGACCGTATCTCCGGCGCCTGATACATCCGCTATCTTGCGGATATGCGCGGGAATAATTTCCCTGTGGCTCGCCGACTGCATAAAGACTCCAAGTTCAGAAAGGGTTACCATAATATGATCAGCCCTCAATGCTTGCTGTAATTCCCTTGCCGCAGCTTCCAGCGACTCGCTTTGTCTCATATCAATCTCCATCTTCAAACCTTCACGGAGTTCTTTCAGATTAGGTTTGAACAGCGTGACATCTTTGTAGTGGAGGAAGTTTCTTTTCTTGGGATCTACCACGGTAATGATCTGCCTGGCTTTAGCCTCGGCAACTACCGCAAATATAAGATCTTCGCTGATCACGCCTTTATCGTAATCTTCGAATATGATGGCGTGAATCTCTGTGCTTTGAAGAATGCCGATGATGCGGCCGAACAGTTCATCGCGAAGGGACGGGTGCAGCAAAGCATCGGTTTCTTCATCGATGCGCAGCATCTGCTGATTCTGCCCAATGACGCGGGTTTTAACCGTTGTTGGTCTTCCTTCTGCAACGATCATACCTTCAGCGGAAAGCTGATGCTCTTCCAGCAAATGAAGGAATGCCTGACCTTCGCCATCATTCCCGATAACGGAACAGATGAGAGGTGTTGCGCCGAGTGATTGAACGTTCAGGGCCACATTGGCGGCACCACCGAGACGGTTCTCCCGCTTCTTAACAGAAATGATGGGCACAGGAGCCTCTGGGGAGATGCGTTCTACAGCTCCCCAAAGGTATGAGTCCATCATGACGTCTCCAATGATCAGAATGTTCAGTGTATCGAACTTACTGAATACGTCGATCATTTTAAGTTTGCTAGTGTGCTCTTGATCCGCTTGCAGGCTTCTATGAGTTTTTCTTCAGAAGCTGCGTAAGAGATCCGGATCGAGTTTTTGTCGCCAAATGCATCTCCGCTCACTACGGCTACGTGTCCTTTGTTGAGGATGTGCAGCGCCAGTTCGTCGGAAGTATTGATCACTTCGCCTTCTTCAGTGGTCTTTCCGAAGAAAGAGCTGACTTCCGGGAAGAAATAGAATGCACCGGCAGGCAGGTTTACCTTAAGTCCCGGTATCTCTTTCAACAGGTCGAAAACCAGGTTACGACGTTTTTCAAAAACTACCTGCATTTCCTTAACACTATCGAGTGTGCCATTATAGGCAGCAACACCGGCTTTTTGTGTGATAGAGCAGGTTCCTGAAGTGATTTGGCTCTGAAGTTTGTCGCATGCGTTAGCAATCTCTTTGCTGCTGGCAGAAAAACCAAGTCTCCAGCCCGTCATCGCGTATGCTTTAGATAATCCGTTGATGATGATCACACGGTCTTTGATGCTTGCAAATTCTGCAATAGACACGTGTGCATCAAGGAAGTTGATATGTTCGTAGATTTCGTCTGATATGATATAGATCTCCGGATATTTCTCGAATACCTTTACCAGTGCCGCCAGCTCTTCCCGAGTGTACACCGTACCTGTAGGGTTGTTAGGAGAGGAGAACATGAATAACTTGGTTTTCGGCGTAATGGCTGCTTCGAGTTCTTCAGGCGTGATTTTGAAATCTGTTTCCAGCGTGGTATTGATGAATACAGAAGTTCCTTCCGCTAATTTAACGAGCTCTGAGTAAGACACCCAGTAAGGAGTGGGGATGATCACTTCTTCGCCGGGATTTACCAGGCAAAGTATCGCATTGGTGAGCGATTGCTTCGCTCCCGTAGATACCACTATTTGATCAAAGTTATAATCGAGGTTATTTTCACGCTTTAACTTTTCTGCAATAGCCTTGCGCAGTTCCGGATATCCCGGTACCGGCGTGTAATAAGAAAAATTGTCGTCGATTGCTTTTTTCGCTGCATCTTTTACAAAGTCAGGCGTGTAAAAGTCTGTTTCCCCAAGACTAAGGCTGATCACGTCAACCCCTTTTGCTGCCAACTCCCGTCCAAGTTTAGCCATTTTGATGGTGGCCGACTCGTCGAGGTTATTTATGCGGTTAGATAAGATACTCATATTGCAAATATATATTAATTGTGGTTAATGGTAGAGGCGATTGCAAAGAAAGACCAGGCTTATAATGGCCTGAGTGGATGCTCAGGAAACAAAAAAAGCGACATGAAATGCCGCTTTTTATAGGTGGGAGAAAAGATGGCTAGTTTGCCGGTGTTTCACGCACACGGCCGGGACCGCCATTTCCCATTCCGTTACGCTGCTCAGTGATAAAGGTCTCGTAGCTCTTCTTCTGAACATCGGTCAGTACTTCTTTGATCTTCTCCTGATTTTGCTGCTGGAAGCCACGCATCTGGCTGCGCATAGCCTCACGGTCTCCCTGTGCTCCTGCAGCGTTCCTCAGGCTATCCATAGCCTTGCTTTGTGTAAGCAGGATAGCCGAAATTTTCGTTTTCTGATCATCCGTCAGCGACAGGCGCTTGTCTAGCATTTCCAGGCTGCGCTTTGCCATTTCTTCCGGGTTACGCTGCGGACGTTGCTGCGCCTGACTGAAGGAGATTGTTGCTACTAAGAAAGCGATTAACAAAAGATTCTTTTTCATATAGGTTCTTTTTGGAGATATAGACGCCAAATGGAACCGCTGGTTTAACCTGATGATATTTATTTCTATGCGTTAGTTTTTAGATTGATTGATCTGGGCTATTGATTTCTGCATCTGCGCCATCATCGCTGTGAGGCTTTCCATGGTTGGCTCCGGTGCCGGATCAGGGAAACTCGTAGAGATGTAGGCTTTTGCCTTCCAGACTTCGAGAATGTCTTCTGCCTGTACAGCATAGGGATCGTAAACCGGATTGTCGGAAATCAGCTTAATGGTCTTGTTTTCCCGGTAGCGGTTTCCGGCTCGTTTATAGACTATACCATCAGACTTAGTAATGAAGACATAGGTTTCGCCAACTTTTACGTCAGTCCAGTTTTCGATGTACTCGCCGATGACCAGGGTGCCGGGCTGCAACGGGAGCATCGAATCACCTTTCAACTCAAAGGCGCGGAACGTACCCTGAGGAAGGAAAGGAAGCCTGAACTTGGGCAGTTCACTGATGTATTCGGGGTCTGCATACCCGTTCAGATAGCCTGCGCTGGCTTTCACGGGAACCAGTTCTATATTCTCGCGATCTTCTGCATCTACTGAAATACTAAGCACGCGAACGCCTTTTGCATCGGCTTTTTGCTTGGGTTTCCACTTTTCAGTGATCTTTTCATTGATCAACTCATCCATGCTGAGTTCATAAAACTCTGCGAATTTTTTTAGCAAATCATATCTGGGCTCTGCGCGGTCTTCCTCATAGGCTCCTACAAGAGATCGTTTAATCTCCATTAAATCAGCGAATTGCTGCTGTGTAAGGCCCTTGCTTTTTCTTAGGTATCGTAGATTGTTCGAAATGTTGCGCATTTTAAAATAAATTTTGAATTACTAATAATGTTAGTATCTTTATGCCAATAAAATTAGCAAATAATTCTCATATATAAAGGCGAAAAATCATGAAAAGATTTGTTTACGTAATTACTGACAGAAACCGTACTTCCCTACATGTCGGCATGAGTTCTGATTTACTGAAGACCGTAAGTTTTTATAAAGAAATGCCCAATCTGTTTTTCGACAATACTAGTCAACTTAGCAGACTGATTTATTTCGAGGAGCTCTTATCTGAAGAGGACGCATTATATCGTTTTAACCAGATTTGCAAATTCACGAGAGCACAGAAAGAGAAGTTGATTAGAGAGGTGAATCCGGATTGGATTGATCTGGCTCCCGGTTTAGAGTATGAAGAGGAAGTAATGCGTGCAGATATTTCAGCTCTTCTTAGAATAAGAAAAGCGGCTTGAGTGAACCGCTTTCCTTGTATTGCTTGAAAATAAAATAGAACTGCTGCTTTGCTTACCAGCCGGGAGCGAAGGTCAGACCGAATACACCGGCTTTGATGTCCTTACGTTGAAATGGAAATGCGTAGTAAGGCTCCAGAACAAAGTAACCAAACATATTTACCCGGAGGGAAATACCGGCACTCATAGCGGGTATCCGCTCGATCGTTGACGAGGAATTATTAAGAACTGGATTCTGCGAAGGAATGTCGACCTGCTGCTGATTTTCGGATGCTTTCCATCTCAGTTTTGAGTTTTGGTTGTAAGCGATACCGATATCAAAAAACAGGTTCAGATCACTAAACAGGAATTTAGATTCTACGGCAGCGAGTTTCTCGGGACCCGTAAAAGGAAGGCGCACTTCGAAATTGGCCACGGCTATTTTAGAACCGGATAATTGATCGAAGGAAATTCCAGCATTATTTACTCCATTATTAGCATAGAGTGAGCTCGACTCATATCCACGGATCAGGTATGGATAGCCGATAAACAGTGGATATAAGGCACTCTGATCTTCTCCAAAACGCGTATAGCTGTAAAAGCGTCCGGCCAAGGTGACGGGTTTGATCCTGACGTATCTGCGCAGGTCGGCACTAAACGCATTGAAGGTATAGTCACCGATATAGCTTTCAACGCCCAGACGGAATCGGAAGCCGCTTAGTGGTGAGGTTACACCAGAGAAGGAGTTATCACCTACAAAAGCCGCGTTGGTCTGATAAATGGTGAAGGAATTGAAACTGTATCCCGGATAGGCACTTGCCAGGCGATCACCTTTTAATTTACGACGGTCTGAGTCGAAAGGGTAGTTGTCAATGCCGGTCACTTGTCCCGTACCTTCATCTACCGTTGCAATATAGTAGTTAGCCATCCGGTCGATGCGGTAGCTGTAGTAGGCAGCACCTAAACCGACTTCAAAACGGAAGATTCGGGAGAAGGGGTATATCCCGAAAACCTGCACCTGATCTTCAAACGTCCGCATGAGGTCTGTTCCCTCAACATAATTGTAACCGGTTTTAGCTGGGTTATCTCCTGCCTCAATCTGGCTAACATAGAAACCGGAAAGGTAGGGGATGTGCGAGATGGAGGTACCAAAGTTCACACGCCCCTGCTGATTGATATAAGCGAACTGCGCACCGAAGTCGTGGATTTCACCATTGATTGCGGCGGTGGCAAAAATCTGGTTTCGGCCGAGGATGTCACTGAAGATACCTTGAACACCGCTGGAAAGACCTGTACCGAAACGACCAACAGAGGCTCCGACTCCGTTACTCGCCAGATAGTCGAGTTTAAACTGAGGTTTGTACTTCGCATCTGTGATCCTTTCGGTACCGATGGTTTCAAAACGCTCAAAGTTTCTCAGGTTGGCATTGATCAGGTCTACACCTGTTTGCCTCAATGGCGGCAACGTGGCAGCTTCGAAATTGATCGCGACCGGATCGACTGGCTGCGGCTTGAAATCAGACGCTTTTGCATTATAGATGGTGTACTTCTGTGAGCGGTAGTACGAGTACAATACATCGTCATTTCTGGATACACTTAATGCAGGCGAGTACTCGGTGATGCCGCTGATCCCTGTAAAGTAGTCGGTCAGCTGTTCCACCTGTTCACTGGCGAGGGTATAGCGGTAAAGGTTCCTGAAACCATCGCGGTTGGAGAGGAAATAGATCTGTTCGCCGCTTGAAGAGAACTGCGGATTGAGGTTATTTGCTCCCTGGAAAACATCGATGTTGGTGATGGCTTTTGTAGAAAGGTCCATTGTCGCCAGGCTATAGGAGATATCCACGGAAGTGGAACCGCGTTCCAATGTTGTCCTGTCGCTGGTAAACAGCAGTTGCTTTCCATCGGGCGAGAAGGATGGCTGGTAATCGGAGTACTTGTCGTCTGTAAGTTGGGTGATCTTCTTTGTCCTTGTATTGAAAAGGTACAGATCGCTGTGACCTTCTTTCAAGCCAGTAAGGGCAATGTCTTCTCCATTAGGCGACCAGGCAAGGTTACTGAATTCGCGGACGTCGCCGAGCGACTCCGTCATGAGTACTTTGCCGTTGTCTACATTGACGATCATGAGTTTGTTGCGTCCCTGGGCGAAGATCGTGAAAGCAAACTTCTTGCTGTCGGGAGACCAGGCACCCGCAGATTCAATGAAGCTGAACTCATCAATATGGGTGTTCGATGTTCTGCTGGTTAGCTTTCTGATCACCTGTCCCGTCTTCGCATCGGCAAGGAACAGGTCTATACTGAAGAGTTCTTTCTCGGAGAGAAAGGCAACATACTTCCCGTCGGGAGAAATAGCAGGAGCTACGTTCATCTCTCCGCCGTTTTTGTTGTCTATCAGTTTGTTTCCTACAGGCACCTGGGAAGTATCTTTCAGCATCGGACGATATGTGTTTTCGATACTGGTACGCCACAGGTTGGAGAGAGTCCGCTCGTCGTATCCGAAGGTTCGGCGAATAGCGTTCTGGTAACCGAACTTGGCCGTCGCTTTGAAGAACGGAACGATGATGGTATCCCCGTAGGTGGAGCCGACGTATGACCAGAATGCCTGACCATAGCGGTAAGGGAAATATTTATTGCTCTCTGTCAGATCGCGCAGGGTTGGGATGTCTTTATTCAGGTAGGCATCGCGCATCCACATGGCGGTGAAGGCGTCCACCTTTCCAATAGAAAGGTACTCTGCCATACCTTCCACCATCCAGAGGGGAAGATTACCGATGTTCTCGAGATTTGTCGAATCTCCTTCGATAAGGGAGTGGTACTGAAAGGCGTGGACAAGCTCGTGACCCAGCACGTGACGTGTTTGCTGGTTGAGCTGCATCATCGGCATGACCACCCGGTTCTTCATTCCTTCGGTAACACCACCGGTTCCTACGCTGATGCTGCCGGAGATCGCCGTAGTTTGCTGGAAGTCGGCATGGTTGTTATACAGGATCACAGGGTTCCTCCGGGAGAAGGTATCTCTGAAAACCTGCTGGTGAAGGTCATACCAAAGTTCACTTTCCTGCATGAAGCGCTTAACCAGGCTGTCATTCTTCAGGTAGTAATATAGTTCAAAGTGAGGAGATTGGTTGACCTGAAACTTCAGGTTTTTATAACGGACTTTATTCTGTCCGAAATATTGTGCCTTTGCAGGTAGGGTGAGCATGAGCAGACAAAGAACAGAGAGGCAGCAGACAGCCCCCTTTATCAGACTCTTCACATTTAGGTCTAAGTGTTTCATATACGCTGATTTATATGGATGCTTATAGAGAACAGATTTTCAGTTGTTTAATTGTTCTGTTCTTTATTTTGTTTTCTTTCTTCGCGCCTCTCTTGTCTCTTCCTTTTTCTTTCAGACCGCGAGTCTTCTGGTTCGGTTTGCTGACTGGTGTTTTTGGGTGGCTGAGCCTCCTGTTTTTCTGCCGGTACCAGCGCATCTTCATGATCATAGAGCGATTCATCAATGATGAGTGAATCCGGTTCCGCCAGTGAGTCTACAGCGGTTGTGTCGGCAGCCGAGGTGTCAATGGTGTAGCGCGGAGACGGGCAGTTGTATTCTCTGTTGATCTTGGTGCCTGGAGCCGGGAATGCGCCGTATGTATAACCGGAGTTAGAGTCGTGGTAGACTTTCTCCATGAACCTTCCGAAGATAGGAAGTGCTGTATGCGAACCTTCTCCTGTTCCGGATGTGCGGAAATGGACACTTCTTTCGTCGCAGCCTACCCATACACCGGTTACGAGGTCTTTGGTAATACCCATGTACCAGCCGTCTACGAAGTCAGACGAAGTACCGGTCTTGCCGCCGATCTGGTTGCCTTTTTTCCAAAGGTCCCATTCCCAAAGAGACTGGGAGGTTCCTCCCGGTTCTTCCATACCACCTCTGAACATGTACAGCATCAGCCAGGCAATTTCCTCGGTGAGCGTTCTTTTCTGTTCGGCCTTGAAGTTCTCTAGCACGCGACCATCATGATCGGTGATCTTTTCTACGAGAATAGGCTCGGTGCGAACGCCTTTGTTCAGGAATGTTCCGTAAGCCTTTACCATTTCGAATACGGATACATCCGCTGATCCCAGACTGATGGAAGGGACAGACTTGAGGTCGCTTTCGATCCCGCAGTCATGGGCGTATTTGACAACATTGTCCCAGCCTACCTGCTCGGTAATCTGTGCAGTGATGGAGTTGACTGATTTACCCATGGCCCAGCGCATGCTCATTTCCATTCCGGAGAATGAGTAGCTTGAGTTTTTGGGCTCCCAGTATTTGGTAGAGTCGTCTTCCTGATACTCGATCCGAACGGGCTTGTCTACAAACTTATCGCATGGAGACATTCCGCTCTCCAGGGCGGCCAGGTAAGCAAAGGGCTTAAAGGTTGATCCGGCCTGACGCTTTGCCTGGTTGACGTGATCGTACTTGAAGTGCTCGAAGTCGATACCGCCCACCCATACTTTGATGTGTCCGTTAAAAGGATCGAGCGTCATCATTCCCGTGTTCAGTATACTCGCGTAGTACTTGATGGAGTCGATGGTTGAATATTCTACCTCTTTATCGCCGTCCCAACTGAAGATCTTCATCTTCTTGGGCTTATTCAGGTAGGCATCGATAGAATCCTGGTTGCCGTTATATTTCCTTTTCAGAGCGGCATAGATGGGCAGGCGTTGCGCAGCCTTCTGCGGGAAGTCAGGGATGACCTTTCCGTCGGATGTGCGCCATGGTTCCTCTTTTCCCCAGGCGTTATTGAGGCGCTTCTGCAGGATCTTCATCTGTTCGGCAACGGCTTCTTCGGCATACTTCTGCAGTCGGGAGTCGATTGTAGTGTAGATCTTGAGTCCGGATTCGTAGAGGTCATAGCCATTTTCTTCGGCCCAGTCACTGAGGTAACGTTCTACCGCCGAACGGAGGTAGGAGTCGCCACGTTCTTCTTCTGTGATCTGTCCCTTGCGGATATCAAGCGGGCGCTTGCTGTATCTGGTAAATTCTTCTTTGCTAAGGTATCCGTACTTTTCCATCTGGGATAGAACGACATTTCGGCGTTCCAATGCTCTCTCCGGATGGTTCTCAGGATTATAGGTTGTGGTTGCTTTCAGCATCCCGACGAGGAGTGCAGATTGTTCTATATCAAGCTTTTCGGGCTCTCGGTTAAAGTAAAGCTTAGATGCTGTTTTGATACCGTAGGTGTTGCTGCCGAAAGGCACGGTGTTCAGGTACATGGTCAGGATTTCCTCCTTGCTGTATTGTTGCTCCAGCTTCATGGCTGTAAGCCATTCTTTGAACTTGTAAATGATGGTCCTGGCCACGGGAACCTTGCGGATGAGTCCCTGTTGTTTATTGTTACGTGTGCGATAGAGGTTTTTGGCGAGCTGTTGCGTGATCGTACTGGCTCCACGTTTATCGCCCGACACGGTAGAAACCATGCTGGAAAGCAGGGAGCGAAGGTCAACACCGGAGTGGTTGAAGAAGCGCACGTCTTCGGTAGCTACCAGGGCGTTGATGGTTCCCTTGGTAATTTGCTTGAACTCTATGGGACTACGGTTTTCCTTATAATACCGGCCTATGAGGGTGCTGTCGGCTGTGTAGAGCTCGGAAGCGATCCGCATATTGGGCGCCTGAATATCTTTGATTGTGGGTGAGTAACCAAAAAGCCAGAGAAAATTGATTTCTATGGTACAAAAAAAGATGATGATAAGATAAAGGATGATGACAAGATAACGTAAGGGCTTGATCTTAATTTCTTTGAACATATACGTGTCGGAAAATAGCTTATCCTGAGTATGTAAAAATATATTGCTGCTGGTGAATGTATTAATCTTTTATCTCAAAGTGGTCTGCATCCTTCAGAAAGGGAAGTGTTCTTCTCACCCTGTGCAACTCATCGTCTGAGATGGAGAATGTATAAAGATCCTCGTCGTTTGGTTTATAGTAAACGGTCTTTCCGTTTGGATCGATGCACATCGAGTCGCCGGCATGGTAAACTTCATTGCCGTCGTGACCTACTCGGTTTACGCCGATTACAAAGGCCTGATTCTCTACCGCCCGCGCGGGAATCAGTGTCTTCCAGTGCGAGGAACGTTTTTCAGGCCAGTTAGCCACAACGAGAAGGATATCGTATTCAGCATCGGTATTGCGAAGCCATACGGGAAAGCGGAGGTCGTAGCAGATAACGGGACATATTTTCCATCCGTTGAGTTCTACAAAGAGTTTTTCTTTGCCCGGGGTATATACACGATCTTCTTTGCCGAGACCGAAAAGATGTCTTTTATCGTACTTCTCGAAAGTTCCGTCGGGTCGCATCCAGATGAGACGGTTAAAGAATTTACCATCTTCTTTTATAGGCAGGCTGCCGGTTACCACACAGCTGAAGCGCTGAGCCTGTTCAAGCATCCACTGCATCGTGGGGCCGTTCATTTCTTCAGCCAGGGATTCTACATTCATGGTGAAGCTGGTGCTGAACATCTCCGGTAAGACGATCAGGTCAGTCTTTTCGCGGATCGATGATAACCTCAGCGACAGGTTCTTCAGGTTCTTTTCTACGTTTTCCCAGAAGAGGTAAGCCTGAAAGGTTGTTATTTTTAAAATGCTCATCAATAATATTCAGATCGTAAATGTAAGACTAGATAACGTTTTATTCTGATGATTGGTCTATTCCAAAAATGAAAGTGTAAAAATGAGGAAAAATTATAGCTTTACTGTTAAGAAAGCGGAATATTATGATAAAAGAGGGTCGGCAAAGCAAGCTGTTTCTGGTGCTTGGCGCCTTTCTGGTTGCCAATACCATATTGGCGGAGCTTATTGGTGTAAAGATCTTCAGCGTGGAAGAGTCGCTGGGAATGAATAAGCTCGACATGGATCTTTTCGGAGTTCCTGGACTGTCGTTCAATATGTCTGCCGGCGTGCTTACCTGGCCGCTTATTTTTATCACTACCGATCTGATCAACGAATACTACGGCCTGAGGCAGGTGCGATTCCTCTCGCTCATCACTGCTATGCTGATTGCCTATGCGTTTATCATTATTGGTTTTGCCATGGACCTTGTACCCGCTGATTTCTGGGTAAAACAGGTGATTGAGGGTAAGGAGATTGATATGAACCTGGCCTTTTCAGGCGTTGTGGGGCAGGGAATGTGGATCATTGTAGGGTCGATCATCGCCTTTTTGGTGGGTCAGTTTGTTGATGTGGCCATTTTCCACCGGATCAAAAAGGCAACCGGGGAGAAGGGCCTCTGGCTGAGAGCAACAGGCTCTACCGTGGTGTCGCAATTCATTGACAGCTTCGTGGTGATCTTTATTGCTTTTTACCTGAACCCTCAATATAACTGGAGCTGGCAGATGGTGGCCGCTATCGGCTTTGTCAATTACTCCTATAAGTTCATTGTTGCTATCAGGATGACGCCGATACTGTATCTGCTGCATGGCTTGATCGACCGGTTCCTCGGTAAGGAGACGTCTGAACAGCTGCGTTTACAAGCAGCAAAGGATTAGTTGTTGTACAATATTTTTTAAGTTTTTTTCTTGCCAATTAAAATTTTCTAATTTTCGGCGGACCAATTATCACCTGCATGAAAGTGCGCCGCCCCTTGTTTTTCCTGCTGCTTTTGGCTGCTTCAGCAAGGGCTCAGTACGTAAACACAGGATCCAGGATGGTGTCTATGGGGAATGCGGGCGCGGCTATGCAGGACGTATGGTCTCTGCAGAGCAATCCTGCGGGTATTGCAGGCCTGCTTCGTCCTGAAGTTGCGCTGACTTATCAGAAGAACTTTCCGGGAACAAGCCTGAGTACACAAGCTGCGGCTGTGGTTCTACCGTTACAGTCGAATGTCTTCGGACTAGGCCTTCAGCGCTTTGGTTTCTCGGCTTATCAGGAGAGCCGACTAGGCTTTGTTTTTAGCAGGCGGTTTGGCGATGCGCTCTACACGGCTCTTGGGTTCAATTATCATCAACTAAGCATTCCAGGTTACGGCAACACGAGTGCGTTCTCAATTGATGCCGGCCTTCAATACCGGCTTACAAAAGCGCTGCGGGTGGGAGCGAGTATTTCGAATCTGTCGGGTTCAGGCTATGAAGAGTCAGCTTCTGAATCTATTCCGCTGGAAGTATCTGTGGGTGGCGCCTATCAGTTTTCGGATGAACTCTTATGTACTGCCTCGTTAGGGGCGGGTAACGATAGTAGTGGATCAGACTTTCGCATCGGTATGGAATACAATGTATTGAGTTGTCTTGCTTTAAGAGCAGGTTTAGGCATGCACCCTTTTAATCAAAATGCCGGGCTAGGTTACAAGATGGAACATGTTCATGTTGACATCGCGATCAGCAACCATTTTGTGTTGGGATATACACCTCAGATTTCACTAAGCTATGCGTTTTAGGGCTCTTCTGGTCACGTGTTTGTTGATGCTCCTGGCGCTTGGTACCCGCGCGCAAACAGAGACGGCAGATCCGGTGATCGGGTCGATACTGGAGACCATCGCTGAGAACGGGCAGCCGGAAGAGGACTATTCAGAACTGGCCGAAAGACTTCATTACATCAAAGAACATCCTATTGATCTGAATACGGTAACGGCAGGGGATTTATGTCAGCTGGTGTTCATTAGTCCACTCCAGGCAGAAAATCTGATTCGCTACAGGGAGGAGAACGGCGCGTTTACAGACTTGCAGGAACTGCAGCTGATCGATCTTTACACCTGGCCGCTGATTGAGCAGCTGCTGCCCTTCGTGGAGATCCGCAAGTCCGGATTGTTGCAGCGGGATCTGGCGCGTGTTCCCGGCAGGTTGGAGTGGATGAGCACCTTTGGAAAGGTGCTGCAACACCAGAGGGGGTATCAGGCCGATGACTCCGTTCGGCACTACGAGGGTTCGTCCTTTCGGCTGGTGTCGCGCCTGCGGTATTATCAGGGGAATAAAATTTCGGCGGCAATTACCATGGAGAAAGACGCGGGTGAGCGACTTGCTTTTCAAAACGGGGCTAAGGGCTTCGATTTTTATTCGGCCAATGTGTTTATCAGAGGAAGCCGGCTAATCAGAAAGGTGGTACTGGGTGATTACTCCCTGCAGTTTGGACAGGGCCTTGCCTTATGGTCGGGACTTGGGTTTGGCAAGGGCGCCACTATCAGTGGAATCGCAAAGACGCAGGCGGGTGTGAGGCCTTATTCATCTACAAACGAATCTGGGTTTTTCCGGGGATTGGCAGCCACCATGGTGTTCCGCAAGCTGGAGATCAGCCCTTTCATTTCTTACCGGAAGATAGATGCTTCTGTTGTGGACGGCGACTCGCTGGGAGCTGCTGAGATCAGTTCCATTAGCGTTACGGGGCTGCATCGTACAACTTCGGAGTTGAATAAAAGGAACGCTGAAGGGCAAATGGTGCTTGGCTCTGTTGTGCAATACGAGCATAAAGGATTCAGACTGGGAGCATTAGTGTCGCGGACGCATCTTAGTAAAGCTCTCCACCCGGGTGACGCGCTTTATGAGCGCTTTGATTATTCGGGATCTGATCTGACGACAGGTTCGGTATACTCCAATTGTACCTGGAAAAACACCTACTCATTTGCAGAGCTGGCACATAGTATTGGCGGGGGACTGGCGATGATTGGTGGCATTATGGGGAGCTTGTCGCGGCAGGTTTCTGCTATTGTGCTCTACCGCAACTATCAGGCAGACTATCACTCCTTCTTCAACGGTGCGGTAGCGGAGGGGACGGGTGTTGCTAATGAACGTGGGCTCTACTCGGGACTGAACATACGTCTGAATTCGAAGTGGGAGTGGTCTTTCTATGCGGATCTGTTCCGTTTTCCATGGATGCGTTATCGGGTAGATGCCCCTTCGGTAGGGAAAGAGATCGTCACGCAGGCGGTCTGGTCGCCCTCTAAACAGACCAAGCTATCGTTTCGGTTCAGGTCTGTCGGCAAGCAGCAGAATGATGCCGTGGAGAATGCGGTAAACTACTTGGTGCCGGTACAGAAGGAGAATTACCGCTTGGATCTGATATACTCCCTGAATAAAACCTGGACTCTCAGGAACCGGGCAGAGTTGGTGCGCTATCAGAAAGATTCGGTCGTTCAATATGGTTCTGTTCTCTATCAGGATGTGATCTTTAAACCTTTGGGCGGGAGGTTTAGTGGAAATTTAAGAGTAGCATGGTTTCATACCGGAGGATTTGATTCCAGGATTTACGCGTTTGAGAATGACGTGCTGTATAGCTATGGGATGACATCTTACCAGGACCGGGGGATTCGGTTCTATTTGAATGGCAGGTACCGCGTGGGGCGGGACATGGATATCTGGCTTCGTTATGCCTGTTCAAGTTACCGAGACAAGAAGGAAATAGGAAGTGATATGGATCTGATAGCAGGAAACACGAAGTCTGATGTCAGGCTTCAGTTCAGGTATGTTTTCAGATGAGGCCTTTTATCAAACCTGTTTTTCTCCGGCTAATGCTGCCGATGTTAGCGGGTATCATTCTCGGTCGCAGTTATGGCGCTGATGCGGCGATGTATTCAGTCGCCAGATGTATCGCACTACTATTATCGGTTCTCATGCTGCTGCTGCATGTGAACTACACGCGGTTCAGCATGTACATGAGGCCCTGGTTTCCCGGTCTGGTCTTTCAACTTTTTATCCTGACGCTAGCTGCCCTGCATACTGCGTCAGGTTTACCGGAACATCAGCCGGACCATTTCAGCTCTTCGCGGGCAGAAGGATTTCTGATAGAAGTATGTACTGAGCCGCAGGAAGGACCATCCATCACCAGATGTGAGGTGCGCGTACTTAGCGGGCTCAGGTCATCTGCGCCAATCAGGTGTGAGGGGAAGATGCTGCTTTCGCTGCAGAAAGAACCGGATTTGAGCAATACTATTTCGATTGGCGACAGGCTGATAGTACCGGGTCGGTTTACTACGATCCAGGGACCGAGGAACCCAGGTGAGTTTGACTATGCATCTTATATGAGTAACAGAGGACTGCGGCATCAGGCTTTCTTTAAAATGTCGGAAGTAGAGTATGCGGGACACGCAGCCTGGAATTATATGTATGCAGCCGTGGAGCTGCGGAGGAAAGTTGTTAGGAAGCTCGACACTTACGTGGGCAACAAAGAGTCGGCAGCAGTTATATCGACATTGCTGCTGGGATATAAAGCAGACCTGAGAAGGGATATTCTGAATACCTATAGTAGCACCGGAGTGATGCATGTGCTTTCCGTTTCAGGCATGCATGTAGCCATAGTTGCCGCGCTCGCAGGTTATCTGCTCGGCTTTTGGAAAGGCCGTAAATTGAGCGTGATACAAGCGTTGCTGATCATTGCTTTGGTCTGGATGTATACATTGCTTTCAGGCCTGTCGGCGGCGGCATGCCGCTCGGCTGTTATGATCAGCTTCGTGATTGCAGGCCGGTTGCTGGACAGGAATGCAGATATGCTCAATTGCGTACCGGCAGCAGCATTCTTCCAGCTCTTGTTCACGCCCATGTGGTTATTTGATGTTGGCTTCCAACTGTCCTATATCGCTGTTACGGGACTGGTGATATTGTATCCGCTGATGAACGGGGCTTTCGCCTTCAAGAACAGAGCTTTCAAGACGCTCTGGTCTTACCTCGCCTTTTCAATGGCAGCGCAACTGGCCACTTTCCCACTGTGTTTATATTACTTCAATCAGTTTCCCGTGTATTTTCTGGCGAGCAACTTATTTATCATGCTGCCCGTGACGGTTGTGATGTACTCTGGTGTTGGTTTTCTACTGCTGGCATTCATCCCATTCACGGAGGTTCCGCTGCGCACGATGGCCTGGTTGATGGAAAATGGTATCGGTGTATTGCACTACGGACTGCGGGTCATTGAGAAGCTTCCTTTCTCCAGTATGCACGGCTATCGTCTCCACCTTACGTTCTATCTGTTGATATATTTGCTTGTAGCTACTTTGTATGTGGCGGTACTTAAGAAGAGCAAGCAAGCCCTCTGGTGTTCGCTGATTATCGGACTGTGTATCGCTTCAACATATTCGGTATGCGGACTTATCGTCTGGAAAAGAACCTCGGTGGTAATCTATGCTGTAAGAAACCACTTCGCCATGGCTTTCATCCGAAGGGGAACAGCAACCATTGTAAGTGATATGAACGTGGATGACAAGGCAATGGCGTATTCGGTCATGCCACTGATCAGGGACAGGAACCTGGAATTAAAGAAGATAGTGAATACGAGATCATCGTTTTACGAAGCAGATTTCAAAATTTCCTCAGGAAGGATCCGGTTTTATGATCTGGAGTTGGACATTATAGAAGGCGATGGGCATAGTGGGAGTAAGGGCAGACCCTTGTCTGTTACAACCGGGAATGCACGGTCAGTAGCAGGAGGACGAAATACCCGGCGGATCATCCTTCTTCATAATGACCCGTATGTGGATCTTTTGCAGTTTGATAACTTGACCTTCGTCGTGGTTGGAGATAAGAATCGTGGGCGTAATATAGCACACTGGTTGGAGCAAGCAGAGTCGCTGGAAATGAAAGTTCATGACCTTAAAAGGATGAATGCCTGTGAGTTGGAATGGTGACCCTTGGTTAGAGGGGTGAAAAACCCTTATCTGGGTGAGATAAGGGCTTGGTTTATAATTAGCCAGATGAGCTTGATCAAATATATGTAAAAATTTAAAGTAACAAAGTTATTTTCATTTAAATCAAAAATAAATTCTTGTGTAAAGCGTTCCCGCGTGTTTTATAGGGTTATTCTCGGGTTTGCATTGTTCAATGTATTGTAAATCAAGTTCTTATTGCCGGTTTTTTTCCGGGAGTCAAAGCAGGAGGTAGGATATGGAAGCGATATAAAGCATACAATTCACGTCTTTTAAGATCAGAAAGCCCGATGGGCAGTAATTTTCCTGGCTTAATCCTCCTTGTTTAAGTATCCGAGGGGCTGAAACTGAAGATAGATTTTTTTAAAATATTTTTAAACAGAGCACGTTTCTTGCTGTTGTTAGGAAAACATCTAGACAACAAAACTATGGATAAGCAAATAGTAGACACTTTAAAAGAGTCATTTAACGGCCCTCTTCTTCAGGATAATCCTGACGCGAACGTAGGCAAATCAGAAAGAATTATCTCATTGGGCACAGGCGCATTCATCTTATTTAACGGAATAACCAATATATTCTCGCATCCTTTGATTTCATTAGGTAAGATTATGATTGGTGGTTCTTTATTACAACGCGGACTTACCGGATACTGCCCGCTGAAATCTGCCATTGAAGATTCTATAGAGACACCTGCTCCGCGACCTTTAATTGCATCGCAGAGCATTCCTGTTTCTTAAGAACGGATTTAGCTTCTATCAATAACCTTTATATTCGAGGCCTGAACTCTTAGAGCTCTGGCCTCTTTTTGTTAACGAATAATGCAGGCATATATGAAAGCCATTAATCCCCTTACGGGAGAGCTTATAAAAGAATATCAAGCAGACACGCCCTCGGAAACGGCTGCCAAGCTTGAAAAAGCAGAAAGGGCCTTTCAGGACTGGAAGACCTTATCTTATGCAGAACGTGCAGGGTATCTGTTAAAGGTTTCCGACGTGTTGGAGTCAAAAAAGCGGGAACTCGCCACATTGATGGCGAGGGAAATGGGTAAACCCCTCCGGGCGGGCATGGGCGAGATTAGCAAATGTGCGCTTGTATGCCGCTATTATGCGGAAAACGCCGGGAAGTTTCTCCAAAAGGATGCGATCAGTACTGACGCTTCAGAGAGCTACGTCACTTTTCAGCCATTAGGTGTGATACTGGCTGTTATGCCCTGGAACTTCCCTTTTTGGCAGACCTTTCGCTTTCTGGCTCCGGGACTGATGGCTGGTAATGCGGCTGTTTTGAAACATGCATCCAATGTTCCGGGATGTGCTCTTGCCACAGAAGAGATCCTCAGAGAAGCGGGTATCCCTGAATACGTATTTCAAACGCTCCTCATTAGCAGCAATGAGGTAGAGGAGATTATAAAGAATCCGATTATCAAGGCAGTAACACTGACGGGAAGCACCGATGCAGGTATGAAGGTAGCGGGACAAGCAGCATCTCTGCTGAAGAAAGCTGTTCTGGAGCTTGGAGGAAGTGATCCCTACCTGATCTTTGAAGATGCCGATATAGAGCTGGCTGCTACGAAGTGTGCGGAGAGCAGGCTGATCAATGCGGGGCAAAGTTGTATTGCCGCCAAGCGGTTTATTGTTCTGGAAGGTGCGGCAGAAAGCTTCATCTCCAGGTTTAAAGAAAAAATGGCTGCGCAACAGCCTGGCGATCCCTTGGATGAGAAGACGAGCATGGGGCCGATGGCGACAGTAAAGCTGAGGGACGAACTCCATGAACAAGTACAAAAGAGCATCGAAGCGGGGGCTGAGTGTATCCTTGGAGGAACGGTTGAACCGGGCCCGCATGCGTTTTATCCGCCGACTATTCTCACCAATGTAAAAAAAGGGATGCCTGCTTACGATGAAGAGCTGTTTGGTCCCGTAGCCTCGGTCATTGTGGTGAAAGACGAGGAGGATGCGCTTCGTGTGGCAAATGATACGACTTTCGGTCTTGGTTCAGCCATCTTCACAAGCGATCAGGAACGTGCTGTGCGGATTGCGGAGAGAGGGATAGATGCCGGGTGTTGTTTCGTTAACGACTATGTACGCTCGATACCCGAGCTCCCTTTCGGAGGTGTAAAGCAATCCGGTTACGGCAGAGAGCTCGGAATCTATGGGATTCGTGAGTTCGTGAATATCAAAACGGTTTACCGGGCATAGCGCTAGCGGAACTTGTCGTAAACACCTGCTTTAAGACTCTCACTCAGGAAGTGATGCTCGGCTGAACTAAGTTCAGGTGCAGGTGAGTCTTTGATGATCTCATGCAACTGCTCCAGGGTTCGGATGCCTACGACCGCAGATGCTACAGGTTGCTTTTTCAGCACATACATGATAGCGGCCTGGGAAACGCTCCTCTTTTTTCCGGCAACAAAGCTGACTGCTTTAGCTGCCGTTTCCACGTCTTCTGGAGTATACTCCAGATAGGGGCGGGCGGGTTTATCGACCAGTAGTCCTTGTGCAAGGCTGCCTCTTGCGAGCACCGATATCTGATTTTCCTGAAGAAGCTTCAGCACACTTTCTTCGGGCCTCCTGTCGAGCAGACTGTATTGCATCATCACGCTGGAGATGCCTGATTTATGAACATATTCCCGAATAACCTGCGGCCGGATAGAAGATATGCCGTACGCCCGGATTTTTCCTTGCTGCTGCAAAAGGGTAAAAGCTTCGAGAATATCATCTATAGGATCTTCGATCGTTCCCCCATGAAGCTGATACAGATCGATATAATCCGTCTTTAACCTTCTCAGGCTCCCTTCGACAGCCTGTATGATGTAATCTTTGCCGGGAGCCCAGTCCCATCCGCTGCCATCTTCTTTCCATTTATTCCCCACTTTCGTGGCAACGATACAATCTTTACGGCGGCTATTCAGCAGGGTTCCGATACGCTCTTCGTTCTCACCTTTGTCATACAGATCCGCTGTGTCAAAAAAGTTGATGCCTGCGGCGATCGCTTCGTCAACGATCTGTCTGTTCTGCTGATCGTCCTTTCCAAGGGACATGCATCCAAATCCTATTTCGCTAATCCTGATATCTGAGTTTCCGAGTTGATTGTATCTCATATCGTTCTTTCTAGTATGCCCTAAAATTAAGGTTATTTCATGTATTCTCCTTTTAAGGGGCAATCTTTTCAAAAATGTTGCTAATTTCCCAATCTAATAACATTTATGCAGGAAAAAGAGTTTACACCGGAACTGTATGTTGTGGGTGCTGGTCCGGGTGACCCCGAGCTTATCACCCTCAAAGGGTTGAAGGTGATCCAGCGTGCCCCCGTCATACTATACGATAACCTGGCCAATAAAGAGCTGCTTGACTATGCCCGTCCCGATTGTGAGCTGATATATGTAGGCAAGCATCCATATGGGGATTATACAGCCCAGGAAACCATCCATGAGATCATACGGGATAAAGCTTTCGAAAGAGGTATGGTGGTGCGTTTAAAAGGCGGGGATCCCTTTATTTTCGGACGCGGCTTTGAGGAAGTCCTGTTTGCCAGGCAGCTGGGTATTGCTACATACTATATTCCTGGTATTACCAGCATGCAGGCTTCAGGCTTTAGTGATATTCCACTGACTCACCGCGCCATCAGTGAGGGTATCTGGGTGTTGACGGGGACAAAGAAAGACGGGGGACTATCTTCAGATCTGCGTCTGGCTATGAAAAGCAATGCGACGGTAGTCATCTATATGGGCATGAAGAAGGTACATGAAATTGCGGATACGTATCTTCAGGAGGGCAGAGGTGATACTCCGGCTGCGATTATTCAGCATGCTACACATTTTAAAGAGAAGTCGGGAAGTGGCTTTGTGAAAGATCTCCCCGCAATCGCCGAGCGCCATCATCTTACCCATCCTTCCATCATCATCATTGGGGGCGTGGTGGCTTTAAAGGACAGTACTCCCGGTCTTTAAAGCCGGCTTTAGGAGGTGTATTTAAAGAAGGATAGCCTCAAGGCGCGAGCGTTCAGCCGGGTAATCCCACATACTGGAAGTCCGTTTTTGTACAGGTAAATAGATTTCAGCTAAAGCTAATTTACAGCTCGCTGAACTGCTTTTTACCCAGAACAAAGTACTGCCATACAATCGACTTCTTATAGAGACCCTTATCATTAAATGGCATGCCGCTGGCAGCTCTTTTAGCCCGGTTTCGCCGGAGGTCTGAAAAGAAGGAGCGATGCGCCTTACTGATTGCTGCAGCGTGCTTGAATTTACCTGCCGCCGCAAACTTGAGCAGCGTGATAAAGTCGAGCCAGAACCGCATGAAGATGACATAGAAACATCTGTTGGTATCGAGGTTCTTCAGCAGCATGGACAGATTGTTGCGGAAGTTCAGATAAGTCTTGTAGGGGTTCTCTGTTTCAAGGGTTCCGCCGCCCACATGGTATACGGTGGAGTCGGGGCAGTACATGATCTTCAGTCCCCTGCGCTTTAACCGCCAGCAGAGGTCGATCTCCTCCATATGGGCAAAGAAATCGGCATCGAATCCCTGAGCATCTTTCCAATACCTGCTCTTGATAAAGAGCGCGGCACCGCTAGCCCAGAATATTTCGGAGGCCTCGGTATACTGACCTTCATCTTTCTCTACCGTGTCGAATATCCTGCCCCGGCAAAACGGGTATCCATAAGCATCAATGAAGCCACCTGCGGCACCAGCATGCTCGAAGAGCTCCGGACTATAATAGGCCCTGATCCTGGGTTGTGCAGCTGCGATCAGCTCATCACTTTCCATCAAGTCGATAACCGGTTCAATCCAGTTTTGAGTGACCTCAACGTCTGAATTGAGGAGGACGTAATAATCCGCCTCCACCTGCTTGAGTATGGTATTGTAGCCACGGGCAAATCCTTCGTTATGCTCGTTCTGAATAACTTCAATAAAGGGAAAGTTCCTTTTGACATAATCTACAGAATCATCAGCCGATGCATTATCAGCTACCACGATCCTGAGATTGGGGTATGTGGAGTTCACTACAGACGGAAGAAATTTCTCGAGAAGGGCCTGGCCGTTCCAGTTTAAAATAACTATAGCTACGCTCGGTTTATATGACATGACCTTGTAATTCTTTAAACTTCCATCGCTTGTGCGACCAAAGCCACATTTCCGGTTTCCTGATGATAATCTTCTCCAGAAAGCGCGTATGGGTCTCCGTTATCTCGTATTCTGCTGTTGTTTCCGGATTTTCGAATAAGGTCGTCAGATGGCATTCATAGAATCCACGTCTTACACGATCCAGATGGGCATAGATTACGGGCATATTCCTCTTCATAGCAATCTTTTCGATTCCCAGGAAGATGGGAGTACGCTGGTTGAGGAAGTCAGTGAAATATTGAGTTTCGCTTTGCACAGGCGTTTGATCACCTACAAGCGCGAGTGAAAAGGTTTTAGACTTGCAGGCATGCAACGCGCGCAGCGTGTTTTTCATAGGAACCATAATGGCGCCGAAGCGTGAACGCCAGCCGTTCATGATCTGCTCGAAGTTTTTGTCTGAGAGTGGTTTATACACTACCATACAGGGCTCCGGGTAGAGGGATGATATGATCGGCGAGCCCCATTCCCAATTGCCGTAATGCGCTGTGACGATCATGACCGGCCGCCCCTGATTGTAAAATTTCCTGATCTCATCCTGGTTGGTGATGTGCAGTCGCTTCTGTATAGAGGCTTCAGACATAGAGGCCATTTTAAGCGTTTCAACCATCACATCCACGAGGTTGAGATAAAATCTCTTTTCAATCCTGCTGAGTTCTGCGCTGGTTTTCTCCGGAAAGGAGTTCCTGAGATTGCCCATCACTACAGTCCGGCGGTATTTAATCACATGATAGAGGAGGATATAGACAAGATCGGCAAGAAAATACAGTACCCGGAACGGAAGTAATGAAACAATATATAGGGGATATCTGATAAGGCTTTTAAGAACCTTCTTCATCTGTATTTTTATAGTTAATTTCGTGCCAGTAAATACAAACATAGTACATAGCATGCACAAAGGCGCAATCTTTCCTTTATTTTACCTGCCACCCGTAGAGTTTTTTAGCCAGATGAAGGCCCATAAAGAACAGATCGTTATTGAGGCTTCGGAACATTTTCCTAAGCAGACATACCGGAACAGGGCTTCCATAGACTCACCGCAGGGTAAGCTTGACTTGATTGTGCCCGTTATTAAAGGCTCAAAAGTACACACGAACATCAGGGACGTGAAAATTAGCTATGACTTCAACTGGCAGAGACTGCACTGGATGAGCATACAGACCTCCTACAGGCGTTCTGCATATTTCGAGTTTTATGAGGACGCTTTCGCCCGCTTCTATGAAGAGAAATGGGATTACTTGTTTGACTATAACGTGGAGTTGCTGGAGCTATTGGCAAAAAGTTTGAAACTTCAGCTCCCTTATACCCTGAATTCGGGTTATGAAGAGACATACCCGGATATGGATGATTTTCGGAAATCCATCCATCCAAAGCTACCTTCAGATCGGACATTCAAGGAATACTTTCAGGTTTTTGGAGAACGGAACGGCTTTCTTCCTAATCTCAGCATCATTGATCTGCTGTTTAGTCAGGGCCCTCAGAGTGCTTCTTTTCTCTAGTTCAGCCTGTTAGCTGGTCGAAAGGGTACTGGTCCGAAGACGTCTTTGCTGAAGGGTAGCTTTACACGCTCACCCAACCAGCTGACCGGGGTAGAATGCTTTTGTCATGCTCATTTAATCCTTGAGCAAACTGTATCGCTGTTCTGAAGTTTAAAAGCTGTATCCCGGATACATTTACTATTTTAGCGCGCAATGCAATCTTTTGAACTGAACAGAACGGATATTCAGCGCCTTAAGCAGGCGCTTGAGAGTGGGGACGATGAACTAAAAGCCCTGCTTTCGGAATATCATGCGTCAGAAATTGCAATTCTTTTTGCCAGCCTTCCCCAGGAATCGCGCGACTACATCATCAATATTCTTCCTTCAGAGACCGCTTCAGAGGTCATCGCAGAGATGGATGCAGAGATACATCCCGAAAGGATATTGGAGAACCTGCATCCTGAACGACGTTCCGAGATCATGGAAGAGCTGGACTATGATGACGCCACCGATATCTTAAGTCAGCTTTCAGAAGATACTCAAAATGAGATCCTGAGCGACCTGGATGAAGAGGATGCCACTCACATCCGTAACCTGTTGTCTTTTGAGGAAGACACTGCCGGTGGTTTGATGAATACCCAGGTGCTGAAGGTCAACAGCAAATTGACCAAAACAGAGGCCCTGGATCAGATTATCAGGCAATCAGAGGAGATGGAGGAGTTCTATACCATCAATGTGGTGGACAACAGAAATATCCTGCTGGGAATCGTATCATTGAAAGATATAATCAAATCGCGTAATACAGTTCTTATCAGGGATCTCATCAAGGATGATTTTGTCTACGTCAAGGCCAATACGGATCAGGAAGAGGTTGCCCGGCTAATCTCGCAATACAATCTGACCAGTATTCCCGTAGTGGATGATCAGATGCACCTTCTTGGCCGCATCACCTTCGATGACGTTATCGACGTAATGGAAGAAGAAAATACCGAAGATATCTTGAAGATCTCCGGGGTTTCTGAAGATGAAGCGCTTTCTGGTAACTGGAAAGAGGCCGTCAGGAGCCGTCTTCCATGGTTGGTCGTTAACCTGGGTACAGCCTTCCTCGCTTCCTCGGTAATCCGGTATTTTGAACCCACCATCAGCAGATTGCTTCTGCTCTCTGGCTACATGACGATGATTGCAGGGATGGGAGGAAATACAGCTACACAGGCGCTTGCCGTTACTATACGCCGTATCTCACTCAGCGATCTGACCGATAATCAGGCTTATAGAACGGTACTTAAGGAGTTCACGGTCGGACTCATTAACGGGGCATGTATAGGACTTGTCGTCTTTCTTTTCGCCGTGTTTTATGATGGAAACCTCATGCTCGGTCTGGTGATCTTTACAGCCATGACGGGAAACCTTGTTCTGGCGGGTATCGCCGGCTCATCAATCCCGCTGATCTTGAAACGCATAGGTATTGACCCTGCCATTGCTTCTTCTATTATTATTACGACGTTTACTGACGTGTTTGGCTTCCTGCTGTTGCTGGGCCTCGCTTCCAAGCTCCTTCTATAGCTCCTAATCTTTCACTGTCCTCATCAGTCTTCTGCGATCCTCTGTGTGGTTTTTAAAATATCTCCAGCAGTCTTATTCACAAATTCAAGTTGATCGGTAATGAGTCTGCTGTCTTTATCATCCGGCAACGACGGAAGATGTGGATCCACCAATAAGATATCCGTTTCAGTAAACGGCTCCTCGTCTCCCCGAAGTTGTTCTATTCCTTCACAAAGTTGGTATAAAGCACGTCTGATCAGCTTAATATGTGCATGATCAACCTGCCTCGTTCCATCATTTCTCAATGCAGAGATCAGCGTTGCGATGTAAGAAGATAGTTTATGGTTTAAGACCATGAATTTATTAGCCTCCCGCACTTTGATCTGTTTGCTTTTGGGCTCAGAGAGCATCCGCTGGTAGGCTGAAGCCATGTTTGCGGAACTTACATAAAGCTCTTTCCTGATGAGCTTATATTCCGTAATATCCAGATCTTTTCCTACAAGTCCCTCTGCCACCTTTGTCAGGTAATGGTAGTTGGCTATAAGCAGCTTTCGCATATACCTTTTCAGCTGCGGATATTCCCACGATGGGAAAAGTACATAGCTGGCGATGAAGGCGATGAACGAGCCGATGAATGTATCCAAAATCCTTTCCTGAACCAGACTCAGATTTCCCATCCCTATGAAGCTGAACATGATCAGTATATAAGGGGTCATGAATAAGACGCTGACAACATAATTCAGTCGTTGGAAGCTATAGGCGCCTATCATGAAGATCAGGAGGAAGAAGAAACGAATGGTCGTGTCTTTTACATAGTAGACGATGAGGGCTCCGGCGATACCTCCGATGATGGTGCCGATGAGACGCTGATAATTTCGCGTCTTCGTCAGGCTGAAACCCGGTTTTAAGATCACGAGAATGGTCATCAATATCCAATAACTATGGTGGCCGAGGGGAAGCAGCTTCGATGCGCAGTAACCGATCACAGCTACAATGGCCACACGAAGCGCATGCCGGAAGGTAGAGGATTTCAGACTCAGGTTCTCGATGAACAGCTTCAGGTCAATGCTCTGCGTGTTCACGAAGCGTCCGAGGTCTTTTTCATTGCTCAAGACCACCTCGCCAACGCCTTTCTTGCTGAAGTAGCTGTACATATTATCAATGCGGCTAACCATGTTTCGCACGTTGATCAGGATCTTTTTCAAGACGAGGTTATTTTCCACCTGATCGATCCGGGTCTTCAGCTCCTCAAGCTGGAGCTTGAAGTCCTGAAAAGGACGGGGTCTTTCATTGGCGTTGATGTCATACCCCATATTTGCCAGCTCACGGGCAATATTGTAGATGATCTTATTGAAGTCTTTTAAGATGCCCGATGCAGCGTAGTTAGTTCTTATCGTTGAATAGTCGTAATGCGTGGCCATCGTTTGCTCAAACAGGTCAAGCACATCGATAAAGACCAGCGTCAGTACCCTCGCCGTGTTGGTCGGGTCCTTCAGGAACATCTTGTTCTTGAACAGGATCTCGCGAACATTATCCTGCTGCTGGTGAACAATGATCTGCTGGTCGATCAGCTTTTTATACGTCTCATCAAAATCCGCCTGCTCATCATAGAATAGAGCTTTCAGCTTCAGATACTCTGCCACCTGATCAATGCACTCCGCTAAAGCGTGCTGTGCTATACGATATGGCCTGAACTGCGAAACTGCCAGACTGAGACCCATATACCAGATTCCGCCGGCCAGCAGGAAACCCGTGTACTCGAGGATGGTCTTCAGGGTAAAATCCTGGTCAATGTTGATGATCATGATCAGGAGCACCGCGGTACCTATGGCAGAGGCCCTGTTCCCGAAGATGTTGAACATGGAAAAGAAGAAGCAGAGGAAGAAGACCTCAGCAACAATCAGTAGCGGGTAGTCGTTGATCAGGCCGGTAAGCAGCGATACGATGATCATGAACAGAATGCAAAAGAGCATTCCATTACGCTTATGAACAACGGGTCCTGGATTATCGGGAATACTGGTGGTGATGGCGCCCATAGACACTGCAATTCCTGTTTCGAGGTGGCCGAGTTGGGATAGCAGAAGAGAGGGCAGTAGAACTCCGAAGGAGATTCTAAGCCCGTCAGCAAAGTATTGACTGTAGATGAAATTCTTTATTTCACGGGTTTGCTTCATAGAGAACGTTGTACCTGGCTAAGTTAAAAAATGTATTGCGCATTGGATAAGTGCCCACGAATTTAGTTTCACTTCTTTCTTGTATTGCTAAATAAATTAGTAATTTTACCCTATGTCAGAACGAGTAAGAGAGAAGTTGAGAATACTTGCAGATGCGGCGAAATACGATGTGTCCTGCGCCTCAAGCGGCAGCAAGCGTAAAAACACGAATAAAGGTCTCGGAGATACGGGAAGTGGAATCTGTCATACCTATACTTCTGACGGCAGGTGCGTATCCCTGCTAAAAATTTTACTAACCAACTTTTGCATCTATGACTGCGCCTATTGCGTCACCAGAAAGAGTAACGATATAGAGCGAACGGCCTTCACCGTCAAGGAGGTGGTCGATCTAACCATCAACTTCTACAGACGCAACTATATAGAAGGCCTGTTTCTAAGTTCGGGGATTTTTAAAAACGCAGATTATACCATGGAGAGGCTGGTACGCGTAGCGAAGGAATTACGTCTGCAGCATAAATTCAATGGTTACATTCACCTGAAGACTATACCGGGTGCAAGTGATGAGCTGATGAAAGAGGCAGGGCTTTACGCCGACAGGCTTAGTGTGAACATTGAAATACCCACTGAAAGCGGGCTGAAATTGCTGGCCCCCGATAAGGACCGGCAGGATATGATCCGGCCAATGAATTATCTCAAGCATGAGATCATTCAGAATAAGGAGGAGCGAAAGCTCTTTAAAAAGTCCCCTTTGTTTGTTCCCGCGGGACAGAGTTCCCAGATGATCATTGGTGCAACAAAGGAAACTGATAAGGATATTATGTACACGGCTGATAGCATGTACCGGAATTTCAGTCTCAAGAGGGTCTATTATTCGGGATATGTGCCCATTAGTAATGATAGCAGGCTCCCTATGCTGAATACCGCGGTCCCTATGGTACGCGAGAATCGGCTTTATCAAGCAGACTGGCTCATGCGCTTCTACGGGTTCAACGTGCGTGAACTGCTGAATCCTGCAACGCCGCACCTGGATCTCGACATAGACCCTAAGCTGGGCTGGGCCCTCAGAAACCTCAACCAGTTTCCTATAGATATCAATAAGGCAGACCTTCAGCTTATCCTGCGGGTTCCGGGTATAGGGCTGCACTCTGCACAGAAGATGGTTGCGGCACGGAAGTTCCAGCGTCTCAATTGGGATCACCTGAAGAAACTGGGAGTAGCTTTAAACCGCGCCCGCTACTTTATCACCTGCAGCAGCAGGGATTTCGAGCGTCGCAACCTCTCTGCCACGCAGATCAAACAGTTCATTCTGGCTAGTTCATCCAGTAAATACCTGAAAAGCCAACCGGCACAACTGGAACTGTTCACATGACAATACTTATCTATGATGGCAGCTGGTTTGGACTGCTATGTTGCATCTTCGATGTCTACGAGTACAAGCTGGGAGCGGTGAGCGTAAGTACACCGGAACGATATCAGCCTGATGCATTCAGTGCACCGAGGGAGGTTCATACGGACACTCAGCACGCTGCCCGTGTGTCAAAAGGCTTACTTAAGAACGTCTCCGCTAAGGCGTACGCAGATCTGTATGCATGCTTTCTTTCAGAGCTGCCCGAAGTACCCGCTTTGATCGTTCGTTATGCAAGGGCGGTCTTCTCCGAGAAGCTTTCAGAGACCGCTTTCGGGAATCCAGATGTACTGAGGGTGACACAGATCTCTAAAATGGTGAGTCGCGAGCGCCATCGTATGAAGGCCTTTATACGTTTTCAACTAACAGCAGACAATATCTACTTTGCGGAAGTTGAGCCGGATTTCAATGTTCTTCCGCTGATCACGGGACATTTTAAGAACAGATATGCCGATCAGGAATGGATTATTTTTGACAAGAAGCGTCAATACGGGATCTATTATGACCTTCAGAAAGTGGAGGAGGTGCAGTTTACCTTCAGTGAGGGGAAATCAAACCCCAACGCGTTTGCGGAGAGTGAAGCGCTCTATAAAAATATGTGGAAAGACTATTTCAAGCATGTCTCCATTGATTCACGGAAAAACACAGCTCTGCATTTACGCCACGTACCTAAAAGGTATTGGAAACACCTCATCGAGAAGCAAGTCTACTGACCCTCTTACTGTTCGTCCTGGTTCTTCTTTTTCCGTTTGAAGATGCCCAGTCCTTTCTTAAAGATCCGCTTGAAGAAGCTTTCCTTTTTTACTGGTTCCTCCACAATCACATCTTCTACGAAAAGCGGACAATTTAGCCGGGCAGCAAGTTCTGAACTCAGAGGTCTGAATTTGCTGTAACGGTAGGTTGAGAATGCGGACTTCGCGACCAGCGATTTCATGAAAGTGGCCCATACCGGAAGTGCTGTATTCGCTCCCTGACCCAATTTCAGCGAGCGGAACCTGACAAGTGGATTTTCTGCTCCCACCCATACGCCTGTTACCAGCTTGGGCGTGATACCTATAAACCAACCATCGGCCTGGTTCTGCGTAGTGCCCGTTTTGCCAGCCATATCCATGCTGAGACCGAACTCTGTTTTAAGCCGGGAAGCACTTCCCGCATCAACCACTCCTTTCATCATTTCGAGCATTGTCGCTGCATTTCCTGCGGAGATTACCTGCTGGCTTTTTGCCTCTTTGGCCTGAAAGACTACGTTGCCCTCCCGGTCCCTGATCTGGGTAATAGAAAAAGGCTTGACCAGGCGGCCCGTGTTGGCATAGACGGTATAAGCCCCTACAAGCTCAAGCAGCGAGAGGCTCGCCGCGCCAAGTGAAATAGAAGGAACTGTCGGGATTTCACTCGTGATTCCCATCCGGTGAGCAAGAGAGATTGTCTGGGAGATCCCGGTCTGCATCATCAGCTGCGCAGAGACCGTATTAACCGAGTAGGCAAGGGCTCCTTTCATGGAATACTTGCCGCTATAATTTCCATCAGCATTCTGCGGCGACCAATTCTCAAACTGCGGATAAGTCAGCCTTTTGTTCTCGATCATCATGCAGGGATCAATTCCTTTCTCCAGAGCCGCTGTATACAGGATCGGCTTAAAGGTGGATCCGGCCTGTCGCCTCGAAAGGATATGGTCGTACTTGAATACCTGATGATTGATCCCGCCAACCCAGGCTTTCACCTTCCCTGTAGCAGGCTCAATGGAAATCAACCCTGTATTGAGTATTTTTTGGTAGTATTTAATGGAGTCCAGCGGACTCATCGTCACCTTCTTATTCCCCGCCCAAGAAAAAAGCGTCATGGGGCGCTTCTCATTGAATATCTCCCGAATGGCCTCCTCTGGTTTGCCTGCCTCCTTCAACAGTGCGTAGCGATCTGATTTCTGCATAGCGCTCGTGATCACCGAGGTGTTGCGACCCCAGGGTGCCTGATTCCCCCAATGCTGGTCGAAGGTCCGCTGTAGCTTCGCCATTTGCGTGCGCACCGCCCGCTCTGCTGCCAACTGAATACGTGAGTCGATGGTTGTGTATATCTTCAGCCCATCGGTGTACAGGTCATAAGGTTTTTCATCTGCATCCATATGTGTCTCTGCCCATTTAAGAAGCTGCTTTCGGAGGTACTCCCGCAAATAAGGTGCAATGCCCTGGCCCCCGCGGCTCTTGTTATAGCTCAGGATGAGAGGTCTCAATTTGATGGAGTCTGCCTCTGCAGGCGAGATGTATCCTTCTTTCAGCATCTGGCTAACTACGACATTTCGTCGGGCAAGGGAACGCTCAGGATATCTTGCCGGATTATACGTGGTATTGGCTTTTAGCATCCCGACGAGCACAGCTGCCTCTTCCATCTTCAGTTCTCCGGATGTTTTATTAAAAAATACCCTCGAAGCTCGTTCTATCCCGTAGATATTGCCGCCCATGGGCACCGTGTTCAGATACAGCTCGATAATTTCTTCCTTGCTGTATACCGACTCGAGGCGTACCGCCGTGATCATTTCCCTAATCTTATTGATCGGAGTACTGAAAAGGCGGTGGGATTTCCTCGGAAAGAGGTTTTTGGCAAGCTGCTGACTTAAGGTGCTTCCTCCGCCGGAGCTCTCATCCTGCAATAAGATCGACTTGACGACTACCCGGAATAAGCCGCGAACGTCAACACCATTATGGTCGTAGAATCGCGCGTCTTCAGTCGCCACCAGCGCTTTAACAACATACGGAGAAATGGACCTGTACCTGACGTTGGTGCGGTCTTGTATGAAGTAGCGGCCGATCAGCACGCTATCGGCTGTATAGATCTCAGACGCGCTATTATTCTGCAGCGACTTAAGCCGCTTTTTACTGGGTACCTCTCCGAAGAAGCCCAGATAAATAGCAAGGTAGAAGATAAAGCCAGCCACTATCAGAGACAGTACAAGCTTAACAAATAGTCGTAGTGCGAAGGAGGTAGAAGGACGCATCATGGATGCAAATATCAAACTTCCAGAACAAAGAAAGGAAATTCGTACCCGATACGCGTTAAAATAGGCTTCGCCACATTATAGACTGGCACCCCTCCAGACGTTTCACCTTTCAGCTGTCCAACGTGCGCATGCCCATGGAATGCAGCTACCACGTTCCTTCTGGTGAGCGGCTCAGCAAGTCGCGATGAACCAAGAAATGGGAATATCTGCTCAGGCTCACCCTTTACTGTTTCCTTTATCGGCGAATAGTGAAGGAGCACAATTTTCTTGATGTTCTCATGCTCCTGATCCAGTCTGGCCAATGCCCTGTCCAAATGCAGGGCTTCATCCACCGCTTCCTGAACAAAGGCCTTCATGGCACCTTCTCCGAACATCGACAGCATATGTCCGTCAAATCCTCCACCGAAGCCCTTAACCCCGGCAAATCCAACTCCGTTCACCACAATCGCTTCTCCATCCAGGATCGTCATATTGTTGTTTTGGAGTATCTGCCTGATAAGCTTATGACGGCCCTTTTCATAGTCGTGGTTACCCAGTACTCCGATTACGGGTATGGTACATGATTTCAGTTCCTGTGCCAGTACTTCCGCTTCTCCTTCATCACCTGTGTCTGTCAGATCCCCGCAGATCAGCAGGATGTCCGCTTGTCGCGATACTTCCTTGAAGTATTCAGACCATTTACCTTTATCAGATTCTCTAATGTGTACATCCCCAACGGCTGCAATCCGTACTTTCTTGGTTTCGTTCTCCATTCTAGACAGTTTTAATCGTACATACCTTGTAGTCCCATTCCTTGATATCGATCTTATATTGAGTTTGATCGATGATAGGTCCGCGACAAACTTTTTCCAGCGAGGCCGGAATATCATATTGTTCTCTCGCCCGCTCCATTAGTTCATCAAATAACCACTTCGGAATGATGTCAGTATATTCAGACGGGTACACGAACTGAAAAATAAGTATTTGAGCCAACAGGAGATGCCAGTGCTGATCAAGACGGAAGAGGATTCTTTTCCAGTCCAAATGCTTGCCGTACTTCAGCAGCGTATGGTTGATGTCTGCACTGTCATGCCTTTCCCTGTTTTGCACGTAGATCTTACACCAGATCAGCTCTTCAGCCGGAATATACTTAACAGGTATGCCCTCAAAAACCCCACTAGGTGCATGTTCGTACCAGGTATCATCCACGGTGCAGATATTATTTACCGTGTCGAAAATGATATCGATGAAGAAATCGCCCTTATAAACCTTTGCGAGCCATCTCACGTCGGTGAGCTCCGTCTCATATCCATTGTCGGCGAAATGCTTCAGGATTTTGGTGTATTCACTGGGTTTGCAAAATATGTCCAGATCTTTTGTGTCGCGGAAAATGCCTGTATAGTTGAACATCGCGAAGGCTCCACCCAACATGTAGTGAGCGCCGCTAGTATTCAGTATTTCAAGGGCTTCTCTGTATATCTTATTTGACTCTGTTTTCTGTTCCTCGGTTTCGATCATATATGTGCGCGCTATAAATGCAGTATCTATAACCCGGTACAGGCATGGAATGTTTGCCGATGTAAATACCGATCTGTCATCTTATGCTTATCTTTGAGGTTAGTACAAGCAAAAAAGCATGAAAGATTTTTCCAAATATTATATCATACCTGCCTCTCCGGAGGAGGTCTATATGGCGCTGACAAACCCAGTCACCATTCATTTGTGGAGTGGCGAAGAAGCGGAGATGTCCACAGAGCCGGGCTCTGAATTCTCCCTCTGGGAAGGCAGTATAGTAGGGAAGAACCTGGAATTTGAACACGGTAAAAAGATTGTTCAGCAATGGTATTTCGGCGATCAGCCTGAAGAATCGATTGTTACCATCAAGCTTCATCTTCACAAGCACGGAACGTCTGTAGAGCTAAAACATACCAATATCGCCGATGAAAACTATGATGATATTGTGGAAGGCTGGAATGAGGTGTATTTTCAGTCGCTCGAAGATTTCTATAGTGAATAAGCAAGGATGCTGATTGATGTTGTTTGTGCCCTGATCGTGAATGATCGGGGGGAGGTGCTGGCGGCGCAACGTAGTGCGTCTATGGATCTTCCTGGTAAATGGGAATTCCCTGGCGGAAAGCTGGATTCTGGAGAGACTCCAAGGCAGGCCCTGGTCAGGGAAATACAGGAAGAGCTGGATATGTCCATTGCTGTACAGGAAGAGCTTCCCGCATCGGTTCATCGGTACGAAAAGAAAAGTGTCCGCCTAATTCCTTTCGTTTGTTCCATATTATCCGGAAATATCAGTTTGAAAGAACACCAGGCCCATGGCTGGTTCAAGCACACGGAGCTGGCGGCGCTCGACTGGGCAGAAGCAGATATCCCCATCCTCCAGCACTATCTGAACAAACACTCCGGCACTATCTGAACAAACACTGCAGCGTTAGTCAAATAGAAACAGCGATGCTACCTGATAGAAACAAAGGGTATGCCTGAAGGCATACCCACCTTATCACTTTATTTTCTTAATTCGAGGACCTGTACGCCGTCTGAGCCGTCGGTCGACTTCAGGATCTGTACTTTGCGCGAGTTCTCTACCTGTATCCAGGTCTTGTTAAATTCATCATCCGCACCATGGATGGTTACATAGTTATCAAATAAGTTCCATTTAAACGTTGTCAGGCTCTCCACCTTGTTGTTCAGGATGGAATATTTAA
Organism: Arcticibacter sp.; assembly: GCF_053551015.1. Taxonomy (NCBI): domain Bacteria; kingdom Pseudomonadati; phylum Bacteroidota; class Sphingobacteriia; order Sphingobacteriales; family Sphingobacteriaceae; genus Arcticibacter; species Arcticibacter sp. The sequence continues at coordinate 267,252 of NZ_JBMQOB010000021.1, forward strand.
CCTCCTTCTCGCCGGTCTTGTTGCTCTTGAACTTCATCGTCCCGATATTGGTCACCGTAACTTCGTTTTTACCCCCGGGCACAATTCGCTGGTAGCGTGCAATGTTCCAGGTGCCCACAATTTTCTCCGAACAGGAAGAAAGAGAAAGCAGCGCGGCGGCGAGTGTCAGGAATGGGAGGTGTTTCATAGATGTAGTTTTTGAGTCCGTAATATGCTTTTCAGCCTTCCTAATCCGAACAAGGAAGTACTTTGATTGTTTTTGTTTAGACTCCTCCTGTTACCGACAAAGGAAAAAAGGCGTATTTATCTCCCCTATATCAATATATTTGAACACAAGCATTTCATAGACTATGTCAGAACATCATCATCACGATCATGATCATCATGGAGCTCACAACCACGATGGCATCTTCGGATCTAAGACAGAACTAAGATTCAGTATTCTTGCCGGATCATTCCTCACGCTGGGATTCTTTCTTTTTTTTCTGGAAAGCGTAAATCATTGGATTCCGCTCTTGCTGTATATCGTATCATTCTTCTTCGGTGGCTTTTTTGCGTTGAAGGAAGCCGCTGCCAGTATTTCGAAAGGACGTTTCGATATCGACTTCCTGATGCTGGCTGCTGCTGTGGGAGCCGCGACCTTGGGACAATGGTCTGAGGGAGCTTTACTGCTCTTCCTCTTCAGTCTCGGTCATGCCCTGGAACATTCCGCGATGAGCAAAGCTCATAAATCCATAGCTGCATTATCTGAACTCAACCCCAAGACAGCTTTCGTGAAGAAGGGCATTGAAGTGGTGGAAGTCAGGATAGAAGAGCTGCAGATTGGTGATCTGGTGATCGTGAAGCCTGATGCCAGGATCCCTGCCGACGGCGTTGTGGTGAAAGGTGCGGGGCCTGTTAACCAGGCACCCATCACGGGAGAGAGTGTGCCTGTAGATAAACAAGCTCTTGAGGATGCAGATGTGAACGTTGTCAATATCAATGATCTTCATCCTGAGAATCGGGTTTTTTCAGGGACTATAAACGGAGGCTCGGAGCTCCAGATTCTGGTGCTTAAGCTCACGGCTGATTCTACCTTGTCCCGACTCATTAAGCTTGTCAGCGATACCAGGGCCCAGAAGTCCCGTACCCAGATATTTACCGATGAGGTACAGATCTACTACGTTCCGGGAGTCATTGCTCTCGTGGCGATGTTACTCTGCGCATTTTTATTCATAGACGAACCTTTCAAGGATAGCTTCTACCGGGCGATGGCGGTCCTTGTCGCAGCGAGCCCCTGTGCACTGGCCATATCCACACCCAGTGCTGTGCTGAGTGGAATAGCGCGTGGTGCCCGTGGCGGGGTGCTGTTTAAAGGCGGTGGTCCTCTGGAAGAGCTTGGAGGCCTGAGAGCAGTTGCCTTCGACAAAACAGGCACACTTACCGAAGGAAAGCCAAAGCTTACATCGGTGACCGCCGTAAACGGCGCATCAGAGCAGGAGGTTCTGCGTCTCGCTGCAGCTGTGGAGCACCACAGTAATCATCCTATTGCTGCTGCCATTGTAGCTGCCGGAGAAAAGGTCTCAGACTTGAAAGATATTGCAGTCAGCAACGTGACTTCTGTAGCAGGTCACGGCATCAGTGCAGACGTGGAGGGCTCCCGGATATTGATCGGGAATGCCGCTATGTTCGGCGACTTGACCGAAGACATCCGCCAGCTTGCAGCTTCCAAAGAACGCGGTGGGCATACCACCATCGTGGTTCGACAGAATGATGCTACAATAGGCGTCATCACCGTAATGGACACACCGCGACCGGAAGCCTTAGAAACGATAAAAAAATTGAAGAAACTGGGCATTCGCCGCATGGTAATGCTAAGCGGCGATAATCAGCAGGTGGCTGACTCTGTTGCGCAACAGATTGGGATCACCGAAGCATGGGGAAGTCTGCTGCCTGAGCAGAAGCTTGAATCCATTGATGCGCTGTTGAAGAGGGAAGAGCGCGTAGCGATGGTAGGCGACGGCGTGAACGATGCACCTGCAATGGCGAAAAGCAGTGTGGGTATTGCCATGGGAGCTGCAGGGTCTGATGTGGCACTTGAGACTGCAGACGTGGCCCTGATGAGTGATAATCTGAGTAATCTGCCTTTTGCCATTGGCCTCAGCAGACAGTCTCATCGCATCATCAAGCAGAATCTTTGGATTAGTCTGGGCATGGTGGCCATCCTGGTTCCGCTTACCATTCTCAACGTCGCCAATATCGGAATTGCGGTCGTAGGTCACGAAGGTTCAACACTCCTTGTGGTGTTCAATGCGCTGCGCCTGCTGGGTTACCGTTACAAAGGCTAAGTCGAAAGTTCCACAGCGATTAAACTCCGTTCTCAAGCTTGCATGGTTCAAAAGGCATTGAACTGCCTTTAACCGGAAATATACTTCCCTGCGGGGAGTCTGCTTAGTGAAAAGATAATGACTCCTGATACTGCCATACATAGCACAACACTCAAGGGGATGGACAATAGCGGATGCTGCATGAACCAGCTGAGCTTGATCTGGCTAAGTGTCAGTACATGAACAAGGTATATTCCATAGCTGTATCTGCTGATGAAGGCACTAAGTCTGGAAGGCATGCCCCAGTTGATGTTTCTGAACAGCATGAATATCCCTACAGAATACATCAGGATGTTCGGACTCGCGTAACCATACAGGCTGGCGTCAAAACGCTCATGTTGACTCGAGATCCAGAAGGTACCCACTACCGTAATGAGAAAGCCGCTTAGCGCCAGAAACAGCCAAAGCGGCTGCATATTTCCTTTAAACTGCCGGTTGCCCAGATAGTAACCCAGCGGCAGATACCCAACATAGCGTAATACATCCGGAACCTTCAGGGCTTCTCCAAAAAGATCCGCACAAAAAACGCCAATAAAGCACAGTCCGCTCAAACCAAGAAGAGCAGGACCGGACATTCTTCTGACCCACTTGCCCAGAACTGGGATTAGCAGGTAAAGGCCCATGATCATGTAAACATACCAGAAATGGTAGGAAATGCTGTCCTGAACAAGCTGCTTGCCGAATAAACTCAGATACTCTGACGGCGACATCTGCCACAGACGTCCCGACTTAATCGCCAGTTGGAGCAGGCTGTAAATCAAGCTCCAGAAGAGAAAGGGAAAAACAATCCTCGAAAACCGCCGTCGGTAGAAATCCAGGGGGCGGCTATGGGTCCTGAGTAGCAACGCGCCGGAGAGCATCACAAAAACAGGCACACAGAAACGTGCCAGACAGTCAATCAGATGTCCCGTCCACCAGGTGGCGCTAGCGATTTGTCCGAAAAGAGAAGGTATGGAAGCGGCTGAATGAACAGTGACTACGCCGACTATGGCAGCGGTACGCAGCTGATCTGCCCAGATAAACTTCTCTTGTTGTTTTATCATCACACGCTTCAATGAATATTATCCGCCGAAATTAGTGAAAGCGGGCGCACGGAGGGGGCCGCTTGCGAATGGAAATAAAATGGCCCTTGTCTGATAAGAAACAAGGGCCATCCATCTTAAGGTCTTATGCCGTCGCCAGCTTGCTGACGTTGCGGTAAACGAACTCGTTATAAATATGTCTTCTCGCGAAACGCCCCGGAGAATCAGCATTGATCAACTTGGTGTAAATGCCCTTTGGTACGTCGAAGTACTCATATGCACTGCCGTCCATAAACTTGATCTTCAGCGTTTGAGATTTATACTCAAAATCAGCGATAGCGCTTGTGCCGGTAGTAGTGCTGTATTCTTCCTGATTGGCAACGCGCGTTTCAGGTGCAATGCTAACCAAAAAGTGGTAAGCCTCAATGATCTCCTTGCTTCTTGCTTCCGCTTTTAATTGTTCCTCCGGATTGTCCTGAAACTTGTCAGGATGGCAATCCTTCATAAAATTACGGTAAATAGTTTTCAGTTCTTTTAACTCAGTACTGTCATTAACCCCTAGGAGCTTTCTAAAATCTACAATCTTCTTCATGAATGTTTTTGGTAATTATGCCTTTGAAGGAAAAAAGGCAAACGAGATGCGGTATGCTTTATTTTCAAGGAATAAGCCGCAAAGGTAAGAAAAATTCTCGTACGATGATCTGCCGCCGGAGAAATGTTTTACTTTGCGGAGACTTTGATAGAAAGCGGTTTATGAAAAAGATCATCTTCCTGAGACTCCTCATGTGCCTCTGCGCTCTTAATACATGGAGCTTTTGCCTTTCGCATAAGTCCGGAAGTCATCTGCACGAGCAGCAAAGCGGGCCTTCCAAAGTTGTTCAGCCACAGGGGAAGACCGTGGTTTATATTTCAAATGCCGACAGCCGGGAAATCTTCGTCATGAAGCTGGACACCACTACCGGGCAATTAAGCTTCATCGAAAGCGAGCCCACCAGCGGCAATGTGATGCCCCTGGCGCTAAGCCCCGATCACCGTTACCTGTATGCTTCGCTCAGATCAGAACCCTATGCAGTCAGCACTTTTTCTATCAACCCCCAAAATGGAATGCTCGATCACCTCGCGACTGCCAAGCTGCCTGTTAATATGGCTTACCTTTCCGTCGATCAGTCTGGACGATATCTTTTCGCTGCATCGTATTCCGGGAGCAAGGTATCCGTTAATTTTATCGGACCTGATGGGATGCTTCAGCCAGAACCCCTGCAGGTCCTAAGCACAGGAAGGAATGCTCACGCTATCGTTGCCGATCATCTTAACAGGCACGTATATGTGCCGAATCTGGGAGACGATCAGATACTGCAGTACACGCTCGATCCCGGCACGAGAATGCTGAGGCCCAACGATCCACCTCTCATTAAAACCGCTAGCGGAGCTGGACCGCGTCACCTTGCAGAACATCCAGAAGGGCGCTTCTGGTTCCTGATCAATGAGCTGGATGGTACAATAAACAGCTACGAAAGCGGGCAATCAGGTGCATTGAAGTTTTTGTCGTCTGTCAATCTCATGCCTGAAGCGCATTCCGGCAAGCCCTCTGCCGCCGATATTCACGTCCACCCCTCCGGGCTATTTCTTTATACCACAGAACGCGGCTCCAATACCCTTTGCGCTTTTAGAATAGACCCCCTAAATGGGAAATTGACAGTCATCGCTCACTACCCGACAGAGACGCAGCCACGCAGTTTTAATATAGATCCCAGTGGTAAATTCCTTATTGTGGCGGGACAGCAGTCGCACCGCCTAAGCGTGTACCGGATCAACCCGCAAAGCGGCACATTAAGCAAGGTGTCAGACGCCGCCGCGGGCAGAAATCCCAACTGGATTGAGGTTATTCAATTAGCCAGATAGTATAACAATCCTGGAACAAAAAGCTATTAATTTCAGTTTAGAGACTACAATCGATAACTTTACCGCATACGTGTTCTATAAAAGATGAAGTGACGAAGGCGTGTTTTTCGGATAATGTGCTTACAGACGCTTCCACGACTATGAAATACCAAACTATATTTTGATGAGAAATATTTGCTTTTTACTGGCTGTTTTGTTGCTTTCAAGCGGTTGTTACGATAAGAAGAAAGAAGATGCTTTACGAAGAAAAGAGATCGAGCTTTCTCAAAAGGAGCAGGAGTTGCTTCTGAAAGAAAAGACGCTGCAGATAAAGGAGCAGGAATTAACAGAACGGGTAAAGCAGTTGGACACGAACAGCGTAAATCCTGCGGACACCGCCATGTATAACGCAGATCTGGTAGGTACCTGGGCCGTGAAGATGATTTGTACCGAAACAAGTTGTCCGGGTTCAGCCATCGGTGATACCAAAAATGAACAATGGGAACTCGGATACCAGAACGATGTGCTCATCGCCAAGGCAACCGTGCGTGGCAAACTGGTGCGCGTGTATTCGGGAGTTTCCACCGCCAGAGGTATTGAACTCACGGCCAGGCCCAGTGAAGAACAAGCCGATGCATCCACGCGAATGATCGTCAGGATGCAGATAAACTCAAGCGGAAAGCTTACGGGCGTCCGTGAAATACTCCGTTCCGGCGATTGCAGGATCGTTTACGCACTGGAATTATCCAAATAATTCAGCCCCTAAGAGATGTCTATGTTGATGGTGTTATTGTCGAACCTTGAATTTACATTACCTCTGAGGAATCCTGTTATGATCTTCTCACTGGTACTGTTCATCATACTTTTTGCCCCTATATTATTTAATAAGATCAAAGTGCCCCATATTATCGGGCTGATCATTGCCGGCGTGATTGTCGGACCTTATGGATTGAATCTCCTGACGCGCGATAGCAGTATTGTGTTGTTTGGTACGGTGGGACTCCTGTATATCATGTTCCTTGCGGGACTGGAGATCGACATCAGTGAGTTTAAAAAGAACAGGAACAAAATCGTGGTATTCGGGCTTACTACCTTTCTCCTTCCCCTCATTGTAGGCTCATTAGCCAGCTACTACGTGCTCGGTTACGGCCTTTTGTCGTCAGTTCTCCTGGCCAGCATGTTCTCTACGCATACGCTGATTGCCTATCCCATCGCCAGTCGCTACGGTATATCCAAGAACCGGGCTGTTACCCTCACGATTGGCGGAACCATGATCACCGATATCCTCGCCCTCCTCATCCTGGCTGCTATTGCCGGGGTCAGCAAAGGGGATGTATCATCCTCCTTCTGGGTTCAGCTTGGCGGCTCCTGCATCATGTTCGTATGTGTGGTGTTTTTCCTCTTTCCACCCATGATCCGCTGGTTCTTTAAGAAGTTTGAAGACAGCATCTCGCAGTATATCTTTGTTCTGGCCATTGTTTTCCTTTCTTCCTTCCTCGCGGAAGCGGCAGGTATCGAAGCCATCATTGGAGCCTTCTTCTCGGGACTCGTGCTGAACAAGTTCGTACCACATTCTTCTCCGTTGATGAACCGCATCGACTTTGTCGGCAATGCCCTCTTTATACCTTTCTTTTTGATCGGTGTCGGTATGCTGGTCGACATCAGGGTTCTTTTCAATGGTGTTGGTGCATTGAAGGTAGCAGGGGTGATCGTACTTGTTGCTGTATTGACCAAATACCTGGCAGCCTTATTTACTCAGAAGATCTTCAAGCTCTCCGCAGCCGAAGGGAAGATGATCTTCGGCTTAAGTACTTCGCATGCTGCAGCCACACTGGCCATTATTCTGGTGGGCTACAACATCATTGTGGGTGAAACAGCTGCCGGTGAGCCTATCCGTCTCTTAAATGAAGACGTGCTAAACGGCACCATTATTCTTATCCTGGTCAGTTGTGCTATCAGCTCCTTTGTGGTGGAAAAAGCCTCTCAGACCCTTGCACTGGAGGAAGAGAGCATGGACCTGGCCGCGGAAAACACAGATGAGAAGATACTGATCTCCCTGGCATATCCCGAAACGGTACAGGACCTCGTCGACCTCGGCCTGATCCTCAAACCACGAAAAAGCAATATTCCTGTTTACGCGTTGCACATCGTCAGCGATGAAAACACCTCCGGAAGTACGCAGGTCGCCGGAAGAAAGATGATGGACAAAGCCATCAGCCACGCCGCCGCTTCGGAAAATACGCTGGAGCCGCTTACCCGCTACGATATCAACGTGAGCAATGCCATCACCTATACGATTAAGGAGCATGCCATCACCGACGTCCTGATAGGCCTTCACCGCCATAGCAGCCAGCTCCAGTTCCTGGGTCCGGTAGCCGGGAACATTCTCCAGCGGGTGAACGAAACTGTCTATATTTACAAACCGCTGCAGCCCATCAATACCCTAAACCGGATTGTTGCCGCTGTACCGCCCAAAGCCGAGCTGGAACCGGGTTTCATCCACTGGCTGGGTAAGGTATACAACATTGCCCGCGAGGCAGCCCTTCCGCTGGTGTTCTACGCCAACGAAGCCACAATGGATGCCATTCAGACCGTGGACCAGACCCGAAACACCATGGTGGTAAAAACATTCCAGCAGTTCAGCAACTGGGAAGACTTCCTGATCCTGAGCCGGGAGCTGAAGCAGAACGACTTGTTCCTGATTATTTCTTCGCGCAAAGGTCATATTTCTTACACCCGCGAGCTCGACAAGCTGCCTTACTACCTGCACCAATATTTCAACAGTTTCAGTCTGCTGATGATCTTCCCGAAGCAGCTGGAAAGCGGAATCAATATGACCGATATTGAGCAGGCAGATGGTAACCTGATTGAGGTTCTCGCCGACAAGATTGGAACAGTTGGACGTGCCGGCTCTATACTGAAGGGATGGATGCGACGTAAGTAGCATCACGCTATTGTACATAAGCCAAATCCCATAGCTTACATAAAAAAACTCGTTATTTCACGTCCTGTCATTGTCATAATCGCGGATCTCGTGATTACTTATCAACAGGTGTCGATAACTTGTCGCTTGCGTTGATGCTTGATATCGCAATTTTGTGACCCGGCTTCATCAGCATGAAAGATCTTCTCTCATGCTGACGAAACCGAAGCGAAAAATTACTTAACATTCAAACATCTCTGGCAATGAAAAAAATCATCAAATTCGAAAAGGAAGACTGCGCTCCATGCAATATGGTATCTGAGTACCTGAATATGAAAGGTGTTCAATATATCACTGTAAACCCTTTTGATCAGCCTGAAATGGCGATGAAGTACAAGGTGCGCTCGGTTCCTACCGTAATCGTTGAGCACCAGGACGAAATTCTGCACCGCATCATCGGCTTCAAGCCTGAAGAGCTTCAAAAAGCACTCGCCGTATAGAAACATGTGGATTTATTACGATACCAAAACCGGCAATGTGGAGCGGTTTATGGAGAAGGTACGCGAACTGCGCAGCTGGCACCTTCAGCGAATAAGTCCGGATCTACAGGCGGAACACCCCGGCCACCTCGTCACGTTTACCACACGTATGGGCGAGGTGCCCGATACGACCCTGCAGTTCATGAATCAGTATGGCAGCTGTATCCAGACCGTGTCGTCCAGTGGAAATAGGAACTGGGGACAGAACTTTGCCCGTGCCGCCGACCAGGTTTCATCGCATTACCAGATCCCGGTGTCGCTCAAGTTTGAGCTCGCAGGCACCAGGAAAGACGTTACGAACTTCATTGAAATAATAGAACAATATACATGATTGCAAAAAAATGGATCTTGCTGAATAACGAGATCATGAGAAAGCAGGATGACGAATATAGCCTGCACAAAGACAAAGAAGCAGTCAGATCTTACTTCCTCGACTACGTCAATAAGAACACCGTATTCTTCTATACGCTGAAGGAAAAGATTGACTACCTCATCGAGAATGATTATTACATCAACTTCTATGAGTGGTACACCTTCGAAGAGATGAAGCAGGTTTACGATATGGTCTACGCCCGTAAATTCAGGTTCCCATCGTTCATGAGTGCATTTAAGTTCTTCCAGAGCTACGCTCTTCGGGACGACTCCGGTGAGAAGTTCCTCGAGCGCTACGAAGATCGCGTGGTCGCCGTAGCCCTGTTCCTTTCGCGCGGTAACCTGGAAGAAGCCATGTCTCAGGCCCTGATCCTGATCAATCAGGAGTATCAGCCTGCAACACCAACCTTCCTTAATGCCGGAAAAAAGCGCTCGGGAGAGCTCGTTTCCTGCTTTCTTGATGAGGTAGGCGATAATCTCAACGGCATCGGCTATGCCATTGATTCAGCCATGAAGCTTTCTTCTATCGGCGGCGGCGTATCTTTTAATATGTCGAAGGTGCGTGGGCGCGGCGAGTCTATAAAAGGGGTGGAGAACCGCTCAAGCGGTGTCCTGCCCGTAATGAAGATCCTGGAAGATACCTTTTCCTATGCTAATCAGCTCGGTCAGCGCGCAGGTGCAGGTGCGGTCTATCTGAATATCTTCCATACGGATATCGAAGAGTTTCTGGACTGTAAGAAGATCAACGTCGACGAGAAAGTTCGCATCAAGTCCCTTTCTATCGGCGTCATCGTTCCCGATAAGTTTATGGAACTTGCCGAGAAAGACGAGTCCTGCTACCTGTTCTATCCCCATACGGTGATGCTGGAGTATGGCAAGTACCTCGATGAGATGGATATGGACCTGATGTACGAAGAGCTCATCACTAATCCGAAGGTCAAAAAGAAGAAGATTAATGCACGTCACCTGCTCGTTAAGATTGCGCAAACGCAGAAGGAGAGTGGATACCCCTATATATTCTTCAAGGATAACGCCAACCGGGGACATGCCTTAAACGCACTAGGAAGCGTGAAATTCTCTAACCTTTGCACCGAGATCATGCAGGTATCAGAGGTATCTGATATCGAAAGCTACGGCAAGGAAGACACAATCCGCTACGGGATATCCTGTAATCTAGGCTCCCTGAACATCGTCACCGTCATGGAGAACAAGCGTGTGAAGGAAGCAGTGAAAACAGCGATGACCTCTCTGACCGTCGTTTCAGATATTACCAACATTGAGATGGTTCCCTCCATCCGGAAGGCGAACGAAGAGCTGCACAGTGTAGGTCTGGGAGCCATGAACCTTCATGCTTTCCTCGCCCGAAACTTCATCATGTATGAGAGCGAAGATGCGTTAGACTTCTGCAATGTCTTCTTTATGATGGTCAATTTCTATTCTATTGAACGCTCGATGGAAATTGCCAGAGAGAGAAAGAAAACCTTTAAAGGATTTGAGTCATCCGATTATGCTTCAGGTATTTATTTCGACGGATACATCCGGGATGATATTCAACCCAAAAGCGAAAAGGTAGCCCGGCTGTTTGAAGGAGTAGAGATCCCCGGCAGAGAAGATTGGGAGCGCCTGAAAGCTGAAGTAGCCGAACATGGCATTTACCACGCGTACCGGATGGCCATTGCGCCGAATCAGTCTACTTCGTATATCATGAATTCAACGGCTTCCGTGATGCCCGTTGTAGATGTGATAGAGGTGCGCGAATATGGCGACAGCACCACCTATTATCCGATGCCGTACCTGACCAACGACAATTACTTCTTCTACAAATCGGCATACGACATGGACCAGAAGAAGGTATTGCGACTGATCTCGGTCATTCAGCGACATGTGGATCAGGGAATCTCCACCATCCTGCATACCAATACCAAAGACAGTACGCGCGACCTCGCGGTGTATTATATCTATGCCCATAAACTGGGACTGAAATCCCTGTATTATACCAGGACCCGAAAAGCCGGTATTGATGAATGTGTATCCTGCGCAGTATAGTGCCGGAAAAAGAAGCTTAATGATGAGGTGCCGGATTTCCCGTCCGGAACCTCATCATTTATTTGAAAGACAATTTTGTATCCATAAATGAAACAATATACAGCAGTTAACTGGAATACCCCTGAAAACGATTATGCCGGCATGTTCTGGGAACAGAATATCCGTCAGTTCTGGGTAGACACCGAATATATACCATCAAAAGACATCGATAGCTGGAAGAGCCTGGAGCCCGGAATTCAGGATGCCTATAAACATGCGCTCGGAGGATTGACCCTGCTCGACACACTGCAGAGCCATACGGGTATGCCGAAGATCATCGACCACATCGACTCCTTGCAAAATAAAGCCGTCTTGTCGTTCATGTGCATGATGGAAGCCATCCATGCCAAATCGTATTCCACGATCTTTACAACGGTTTGCAGCACCCCGGAGATCAACGAGCTTTTTACCTGGGTTCAGGAGAATAAGCGCCTGCAGTTTAAGGCTGCTACTATCGACCGTTATTACCGGGTGCTCGATAAGGCGCAGATTACCGACCATGAGTTGTTCATGGCCCTGGCGGCTTCTGTGCTTCTTGAATCCTTTCTCTTCTATAGCGGCTTCTTTATGCCGTTATGGTTATGCGGACAGGGACAGATGGTAGCGAGTGCAGATATCATTAAGAAGATTGTTGCGGACGAGTCCATTCACGGTGTTTTTGTAGGCCTCCTGGCGCAGGACGTTTACAAAAGACTAGACGACAAGGAAGAAGCCAGACGCGAGATGACCGAGCTGATGAATATCTTGTACGAAAATGAACTGAAGTACACAGATGAGGTATATACCGACATTGGTCTCACCGCAGAGGTAAAGGAGTATGTGCGTTACAATGCCAATAAGGCGCTGATGAATCTCGGCTTTGAGGAGGTGTTTGATGTGAAGGACATCAACCCAATCGTGTTGAATGGCTTGAATGTAGATACCACGCAGCATGACTTCTTCTCCAAAAAGTCGACTAACTATGAAAAGGCTACAGAGATCGTGCACCTACGGGATGAAGACTTTCAGCTCGCCGTAGATCGTTACAATTAACAACAGAAGTTTATCCGGAGTCGGGGGAGGCTCAGCATTGCAGTTTCGCCTCCCTTGACTGGATACGCTTTTATTCGGCGATCAGTTTTCCGCGCATAATGCCGTAGTGGCCGGGAAAGCTGCATATATATTCGTATTCTCCTTTTTCAACTGTAAAGGTGATGGTGTCAGACTCATTGGGACCCAGTAGTTTGGTGTGCGCAACTATCGCTTTGGAACCTGTAGGGATGAACTCGGTTGCCTTGCTCGCTATGGCTTCCGTAGCGAATGCGGCTACGTCTGTAGCTGGCTTCAACAAGACCCAATTATGTCCCATTGCTTCTTTGGATAATACCCCCGCATTCTTGAAGGTTAAGGTTACCTTTTCACCAGCCCTTACTCTGATTTCATCCAGGTCGAATCTCATTTGATCATTGCCTGTGACAACGACCGTATTCCTGATGACCGGAGCGGCATCTGTACTTTCACTGGTCGCTTTCTGCGTACCGGCTGCTGCGTCGGTATTTTGCGATTTCTTTTGGTCTCCCCCGCAAGAAGAGATGATCAGTGCTGATGCGAAAGCACCTAGTAAGAAGAGTTTTCTCATGACATTGCATTTATGTGGTCTTCTCAAGTTTACGAAATAAGGCAGCTCAGAGAAATGACCATAGTCATTTTCAGGTTTTCTGACAAAAGGATTATAATAGGATACAGTGCTTGATGTGAAGTGTATTGCTGTATATTCAGGCTATAAAGGCCGCGCAAGTACAAACAGACCGCAGTCAGCATGAGTAGTGCTGCGGAGTCGGGATGATCAGCTCTGTGTTCCGCTTTCCTTGTATTGATGATCCACTTATCGTGCGGCGGCGCAGAACGAGCTTTTGAAGCAGGTTCTCCGCGGTTAAATTTTGTTGAACGTGCTGATTATACACGTCAGGTATTTCAGGCGCAAAAAAGCGAGATCGCTAATCGTAGTCTGGACAATTGGACGCGCCAAATGGCCTTTTAGAAGAGTGTCTGAAAAGGATATGTACTGATTTTTTGGTAAATGCAATGATGTCTCGGAGATCATCAAGCTCTGCTGAAATTCGTTGCCCCTCTTCCACTAAGGCACGCTTGTTACTTACCGGGCGGTTTTCAGCGGTTTCTTTCAGCACGCAGTGGTAATCATTCAGGTCCTCTTCAACTTTATTCGTCAGGATCTGAAGAAAGGTGATCTGTCGCCCAAGGCAGTGAATCCGGAGGTCGAAATGGTCATCCGGCAAGGGGCTGCATCTGTCGAGCGTATGGGAAATATACCTTAACTGGTCTCTCAGAAAACCAGCAGTCGATCTGCAGTTGCGGAACAACTGGTACAGGTAAGAGGAGGGATCCCTGCCATAAGCGGCAGAGAGCGCCTGCTGGAGATACTTGCTCGCGGTACGTGAACAGTCTGGACGCCGGATGTATATTGAGCCCATTTTCTGATGCTTTTATAGATCTAATGTCACACACTTCGGGCGCTATGTGGATGACGGCGGTCAGGCAAGCGACTGATTCTCATTGAGCTTGTTCAAACTGATAAGAGACGGTCAGGGACGGGTCTTCACTGCAGTGAGCTCTGAAACATGATCCCTACCGTACCGTTCGCACGGTACGGCAAAATAGTGGCGTGCGACTTTGTATGAAATAGCTTCTCTTTTAGCCAGGGATAGGCCGCGTAACTGATCTTGGTCGAAAGGATGCCTACACCGGCTCCTCCTACAACATCACTGAACCAATGCTTGTTATGCGTCAGCCTTAATGCGCCAGTAAGGGCAGCTAAAGGGTATCCGGCATATCCCAACAATGGCGCCTGGTCCTTATATTCCTGATGCATAAACTCAGCCGCTGTGAAGGCCGTCGCTGTGTGTGCTGAGGAAGGATCTTGGATCTCCCGCGGGACGGGTTTTGTGAAAGTGATCCTTGCCGAAAGAGGCAGATAGTTTGCTCAGCGTATTTGCCATCAGGTATAAATTGGTTTGATCTATGAGCTTGCTTCTTCCTTTAATTCCAAAGGCTTCTAGCGCGTACACCATGGCCGCCGGACTGTATTGTAGGCCATTTTCTACGGGAGCGGAAAAATGCTTTTTGCCCTCCATTATCTCGTGATTGAAATGATGATCGATCTGGCTGACTACCTGGTTCTCCATGGACATCATTCCATAAGAGACAAGGACAGAAGGGAGGATAAAAGTAAAAATCGGGTGATGGCTGTTTGTCGAGCTGTCGCCCGGCTCAGGGCTTGGTACAAGCTGATTGATACTTCCCGCTTCCACAATCGCCGGAATCAGAACGATGATGATGCCATACAATAGCCACTGGTTTTTCATCCTGTTTTCATCAATATTCTTTAAATAACGTTCTTCTGCTCAAATAGATATTCAAGTTCAGAAATAAATGTAGGCGTTGTCGGTCCGTAGATTAGTGCAATCGCGTCCTGCTTCGGTGCTCGTATCTGAAGATTCGCGACGGCCAATATTTACGTGCGGTGGTGATTTTGAATAACTGCACAATCCTGATACGAACGTACAATTTTATTCAGCAGTCTTTGCACTTGCCGGATGAAGGGTGTATATTCAATAAATAAACCAATAAGCCGCCGGCGGATGTTAACAAAGCGACCCGCCGAACTATTTGTTCGATACTTCTTAACCTGCTACTAACCATGTATTTTCAAGATGACCATATGTTGTTATCCAGAATCAGAGAGGGTGATGAAGCCGCCTTTGCTAGATTCTACGAACAGCATTGGACATCAATCCACCGCTTTGTTATGAAGTATGTCAAATGCAGAGATCTGAGCGATGATGTTACGCAAGACATTTTCATTCGTTTGTGGGAAGGCCGGGCAGATTTGCCGGAAATAGCATCGTTAAGATCTTATCTGTTTATTGTAGCCAGAAACGCAGCATTCAACTTCTTGAAAAAAGCCTCAGTGCAGGAAAATCTGAAAGAGAAGATCGTACTCGCGGCTGTTGAAAGCAGCAATCCTACGGAGGATAATCTGCTTTCCGCAGAGTATCTGGATCATCTGAAAAGAGCAGTAGAGACGCTTCCAGTTCAAACGCAGAAGATATTTAAGCTTTGCAGGGAAGAGGAAAAGAGTTATCAGGAGGTTTCCCAAATGCTGGGTATATCCAGGGATGCTGTAAAGAAACATATGGTAAGATCAATGAAGCTTTTGCGGCTGGCTATTCAGAATGGTCTGCACATGCTGTTGTCGATTCTCGTAGTCCTCGCTTGGGCTTGGTACAACTAATTGAAATTATTTTCCACCTAGGGGTACCCTTATCCCATTTGCTGGTGTCTTTATTCATGAGACCGGATTATGAACAAGACGCAATTTCATAAACAACTTCTTAGCCGCTACAAAAACAACGAAGCTTCTTTGGAGGAGATTGAGCTGTTGTTTCACCTGATAAAAACAGGAGAGATTGCGGATCTGCACGCTAACCAATCGGACTTCGTTTATCAGCCTTCTGAAACAAAAACGGACCTGCCGGAGCAAAAGCGTTCCGCAGGAACGATAATGATCAAAAGGTTTAGCCTCTTGAAAGTTGCTGCTACCATACTGCTAATGGTTTCTGTCTCATTGATACTCTACAGGAAGAAGGAGGAGATCCGCGACATGGTCGATCCGGTACGTATAGTCCGCGTAGAGGTGCCGTATGGGAGAATGCGAAAGCTGCAACTTTCTGACGGAACGGAAGTCTGGCTTAATGCGGGGAGTTTACTGAAATACCCAGAGAAGTTTAACAGGGATCAGAGGGTCCTGACACTTCAGGGTGAAGCTTTTTTCAAGGTATTTCACGACGCAGAAAAGCCTTTCATTATCCGCTCGGGTAATCTAAATACGGTCGTTTTGGGTACCTCCTTCAATGTGAGGACATATGAAGATAGCCCTGCTCAAGTAAGCGTCCGATCAGGGAAAGTTTCGGTCGCGGAAATATCCCTGGCTGAAGCGAAAGAAGTTCCGGCAAAACAATGTACGGTTGTGTTGACAAAAGATCAGCAGGCTACCTATTTGGGAAATAAGGGTTTCACCATCCGCGAGAACGTACCAGCAGGAGAATATATGGGTTGGCAGAGCGGCGAGCTGAGTTTTACGGGTAAGACCCTTGCTGAAATGACACCCGTTCTGGAGCGCTGGTATGGTGTGAGGATCGAGATGGAAAGCAGCAACCTGGCAAATTGCAGGATGGTCGGTTCTTATAGGCAGGAAACCCTTGAGAACGTGCTGGAGGCGATGCGCTTCGCACTAAGCATTACTTACAAAATTGAGGGTAAACACGTGACGATCCGCGGAGGATCATGCAAATAAGGGCGTAAGAAGGCCCGACTGTCGGCAGCGCAATACATCTATTTAATCAATTAACCAAAAAACGACATGCAAACTTAACATAGCTTCTATGTACGATTCAGGCTTTCAGAAAGTCTGAAGACAGCACCTGCAAACACTTTGGTCGGTCGTTGCAGGCGCTAGTGAGTTCAACGAATAACCTTTCATTAAACCTTCCTAATTTATGAAAAATTTAAAGCATACGTTATTTCTTATGTCATTGAAAGCCGTGCTGTCCATCTTCGTCGTTTGCTTGTCGTCTTTCATGCTTGTTGCTGAAGACGGCCGTTCGCAGACGCTGAACGACGTAAGTGTCCGCGTCCCGGCGAGGGAATCGGACCTTAAAAGCGTGTTTGCGGTTATTGAAAAGCAAACGCAGTTCCGGTTCTTTTACGACAAGAACCTCATTGACCATCATACGAAGGTGCAGGTAAAAGGCGAGCAGGCCTCGGTTGCAACGATATTGGAATCAGTCAGCAAACAAACCGGCTTGATTTTCAAACAGATCAATAATACGATTTCTGTGAAGCTGACGGCGGTACGGGCTGGAGAGCCAGGTGGCAATCAGCAGTTACAGGTTGCCGTGAGTGGACAGGTAACAGACGAACGGGGTAACACGCTGCCGGGTGTCAGTGTGAAGATCAAGGCGGCGGAAGGAGGTACCAGTACTGACGCGACCGGTAAGTTCCGGATATTGGTCCCTGGTCCGGAGAGCGTACTGGTCTTCAGTTTCATCGGATTCGTATCAGAAGAACGCACAGTGGGTAGTTCAGGTGTACTGAATGTAAGCCTCAAGGAACAACTCACCAACTTGAACGAGGTGGTCGTTATTGGCTATGGTACCCAGAAAAAGGCCGATGTGACTAGTGCTGTAACGAGCGTGAAGGCAGAAAACTTCGTCCGGGGCGCTGTAAAAGATGCGGGACAGCTCCTGCAGGGTAAAGTGGCGGGACTTGCCATCGCTACACCAAGCGGAGATCCTACAGCTTCCACTCAGATTTTGCTGCGTGGTACAGCAACTCTGGGAACGAGCGTGCAGCCATTGATCCTGATCGATGGGATACCTGGCGACCTGAACACAGTTGCTCCTGAAGATATAGAGAGCATGGATGTTCTGAAAGACGGTTCTGCCGCCGCGATTTATGGTACGCGGGGAACCAACGGCGTCATCCTGATCACCACTAAAAAGCCAAGTGGAACGATCGAGCCGACTATAGATTATAATGGTTACGCCAGCACACAGGAATTTGCCAATCTTCCGGAGATGCTGAATGCTGAAGAATACAAGGAAAGATTGCCTTTGCAAGACTTGGGCAGTAATACCGACTGGGTGAAGGAAGTAAGCAGAAGCACGCCCCTGAGTAATGGTCATAATGTTTCACTGAGAGGCGGAAGTGCGAAGACGAACTACGTGGGTACGCTGGGCTACCGTTATTTCGAAGGTGTATTTCTGAAATCAGATAACCGGACCATCAACGGGCGCATTGATGTCAATCATAACATGTTCGACAATAAGCTGAAGCTCAACTTCAACGTTCTAAATACAGATAACAAGTATAATAGTCTTGGTAGCGGAACCAGCTTCAATACAACCGTATGGAGGCAGGTGCTGGGAAGAAACCCGACGGCTCCGATACGTAATGAGGATGGTACCTGGCAGGAGCAAACGGCCATTGCCGGGTATGAGAACCCGCTTTCGTTGCTGAATGAGTCGTACGGAGAGAACCAGTCTCAGACTACTCGTCTGAGTGGTAGTGTGGGATGGACGCCCATCAGCGGTCTGCAGCTGAAAGGGCTTGTGTCGAGAAGTAAGGCTAACAGCGAGTTCGGTTACGCAGAGACTAAACAGCATATATCAACCGTCCGTGATGGCCGGCAGGGATATGCTTCCAAGAGTACCGGGCAAAGCATAGACAACCTGTTCGAGTTCACCGCGCAGTATAGCAAATCCTTTAACAGGCATAACTTTTCCGCACTGGGCGGGTACAGTTATCAGCATAATACAAGTGAAAGCAGCAGCATGCAAAATCTGGATTTCCCGGCGGGGAATTTCAGTTATATAGACAATATCGGTCAGGGGACGGCGCTACGGAATGGTCTGTCGGGTCTAAACAGCGGAAAATTTGCTTCCAATCTGATCGGTTTCTTCGGAAGGCTGACCTACAATTATCAGGAGAAATACCTGCTGACCGCTAACCTGCGCCATGAAGCATCCTCGCGCTTTGTTGGTACAAAAGATCCTTGGGGTACCTTTCCAGCGGTATCTGCAGGGTGGAGGATCAGCAAGGAGCCTTTTCTGAGCAATGTCAGCTTTCTCGACGACCTGAAAATCCGTGCAGGCTATGGTGTTACAGGTACTGCTCCTGACGATCTCTTTTTAGGAGTGAGTCAGCTGGGTTACACAGACCCTATAACGGGACGCGCCATTACCTACCTGATTAACGGGGAGTGGATATCAGGATTAAGTCCGATCAGCAACCCGAATCCTTATCTCAAGTGGGAAGTGAAGAAAGAAACAAACGTCGGTCTAGATTTTACCGTTCTGAAAGGCCGTATCGGAGGTTCGGTGGATTACTATTACCGCCGCACCAATGGCTTGCTTTATGACTATCCGGTTCCATCACCTCCGAACCTCTATAGTTTCACAAAGGCCAATGTTGGGGTGATGCAGAACAAGGGCATTGAAGCGTTGCTTAACTTCCAGCCGATTCAAACTAAGAAGTTCTCCTGGTTCTCCAGCTTCAACTTTTCTACGAACCGGAATAAGCTGGTTTCCCTTTCCAACGATCTGTATCAGACGACTAACAATTTCATCAATGTGGGATTTACAGGCTCGCCTGTACAGACGTACACGCACCGTGTAGAGGTGGGTAAGGAGATAGGCAATTTCTTTGGTTATAAGATCGTCGATATCAATGAGGATGGCAGCTGGGTTTACGAAAATCAGGCAGGTGAATTGTCGAACACGAAGGCTGAAGCAGACAAAAAGGTTCTTGGGAATGGCCTCCCTAAATATTATGCAGGATGGAACAATAACTTCACCTATGGGAACTTCGATCTGGGCATCACCATGCGGGGAGCGTTCGATTATCAGATTCTCAATTTTCAGCGCATGTACTCGGAAGTTCCCGGCTTTTCATTATATAACCAGCTGAGTTCCGCGTACGACGAGGTGTTTGGAAAGGCGGTGCTCAACAAGAACATTCTTCCGGAATACAACAGCTACTATGTCGAGAATGGTGATTTCTGGAAGATCGACAATATTACGCTTGGCTATAAGCTGAACCTGCCTTCACAGCATTTTAAATCAGCCCGGATCTACGTGTCGACACTGAACACCTTTACCATCACCGGCTACAAGGGAATGGATCCGGAAGTGAACCGTCTGGGTCTTTTCCCGGGAAATGACGACCGCGACAAGTATCCGACCACTAGGGTATATACGCTAGGCTTAAGTCTTTCTATTAATTAAATCATCACCTATCATCATGAATACAATAACAAGATATACTAGTATACTCGCTTCAGGACTTCTGTTTTTAAGCATTCAGGCGTGCACCAAATTAGAGGATGAGAGCTTTACCGACATCATCGCATCGAGCTATGTTCCGGGGAAAGACGATATAGGTTCCTTGGTGGCACCGGCATATGCAAATTGGCGCGATGTGCTGATGTCGAACGCCACCGGCTATTACATCACCCAGGAGATTGCAGCGGATGAGTTGGCAGTACCAGCGAAACCCTATGGGTTTGTGGATGGTGGCTTGCACCGCAGGATGCACGAGCATAAATGGACACCCGAACAGGCGCATTGCCAGGATCTCTGGACAAAGACCTATGCAGGGGTAACGAACTGCAACCGGGTGATATACCAGATTGAATCGGGTGCTATTCCAACCGACGAGGCAACGAAGACGAGCATCCTCGCTGAACTAAAGGTATTAAGGGCATCTTACTACTTTGTCCTTTGCGACAATTTTGGGAACGTGCCCATTGTAGACCGGTTTGACGTGCCAGAAGGATTTCTTCCCGACCAGAACACACGCAAGGAGGTTTACGATTTTATTGTAGCGGAGATTACATCATCCATTCCTGCTTTATCTGAGAACAGCGATGTTAGCACTTACGCAAGGTTCAATAACAAATGGTCGGCTAATGCGCTGCTGGCCAAGGTCTATCTGAACGCAGAAGTGTACAGCGGTCAAGCTGAGTGGCAGAAGTGTATCCAGGCATGTGATGCGGTAATCAGTTCAGGGAAGTTCAGCCTGGAGGCTGTTCAGAAAGATGTATTTAAAGCGCAGAATCAAAATTCAAAGGAGATCATCTGGGCGGTGCCGCATGATGAGGTGTATGCCGGCGGGTTTTATCTGGCCGCCTGGACGATGTCGCCACAAAATCAATTCACTTATGGAGCGAAGTCAGGTGGGTATGGCGGGTTGAATGCTATTCCGCAGTTTATTGATACGTTCCATCCTGAAGATAAGAGGCTGACAGAGGGCTGGATGATGGGTCAGCAGTATGCAGCTAACGGGGAGCCTTTGAAGTGTGCTTATGGAGTACTCATTGGACAACCTTTGGTATATGTGAATGAGTGCCCGGGGATTGACTCCACACAGGAGATCCATAGCTACCGGATTAATAAGTTTGAGATTGCTCAGAACTCGTCTCCCAATAATATGAATAATGACTTTCCTCTCCTGCGTTATGCCGACATCCTGATGATGAAGGCAGAGAGTTTACTTCGGACGGGAGATGCGAACGGTGCCGCTGCGCTGGTTACTCAGGTACGTCAGCGAAGTTTCACGTCTAATCCGGCTTTAGCTACGGTTACCGGTGCACAGCTGCAGGGAACTACCTCTTACAAGTACGGATTGAAAAATCATTTTACAACCACGAATGAGCCGGTGGGTGATATTCGCTACGGCAGGTTCCTGGACGAGCTTGGGTGGGAATTTGCTGCAGAGGCGCATAGGAGACAGGACATGATCCGCTTTGGGGTCTTTACCAAAAAGTCCTGGCTTTCGCATTCGCCAAATGGAGACAACAGGAGCATCTTTCCCATTCCGTTGCAGGAGCTGAATAAAAACCCTAAGCTCAAGCAAAATCCTTAAACCTATTTCTGATCTTCCGGCGCTTTATTATATTGCGCCGGAGCCCTAAAAGAACACTATGAAATTTTCATTCGTATTTATATTCAGCCTTCTTTGTGCTTCTGTGTCTATGGCGCAAAGTACGAAAGGGCTTACCGGGAAGCCGGATACTTCTTATTCTACCTATTCAGCCTTTCGAAGCACAGCGAAGCAGTATCCTGACATCAGGATAGTTAGAGAAAAGAAATTTCCTTCTGTCAAAGAAAGCCGTGGGCTGGTTTATTGCCGTGTGGGGAAGCGAGACCTCCGAATCGACGCCTTCCAACCTGCAAAGAAGCGTTCATCCGGGTACCCGGCCGTGTTGATTGTTCACGGCGGTGGATGGCGGTCGGGAAACAGGACACAACACATACCACTCGCACAGCATCTTGCTGACGCCGGGTTTGCAAGCTTTACTGTAGAATACCGCCTTTCGACCGAAGCGCTCTATCCGGCAGCTGTTCATGACGTGAAGGCAGCATTGCGGTGGATGCGAGCGAATGCTAAAAAGTTCAATATAGACAGCTCGAAAATAGCTATAACGGGTTTTTCTGCAGGGGGGGAGTTGGCCGCTTTTGTGGGCACAACAAGTGGAATGGCCAGGTTTGAGGTTGGGGAGTGCAATCGGTCTCAATCTTCAGACGTTCAGGCTATTGTAGACATTGATGGCACCCTGTCGTTTGTGCACCCTGAGTCAGGCGAAGGAGATGACAGGAAGTCTACCTCTGCGGCAACGTACTGGTTTGGCTATGGGAAAGCTGAAAATCCGGATCTTTGGAAAGATGCCTCCCCTCTGACGCATGCTGCTAACAATAAGGCTCCTGTTCTGTTTCTAAACAGCTCAGTAGAGCGCATGCATGCTGGTCGGGATGATTTCAGAAAGGTGCTAAATGCAAACGGTGTTTACTCGGAGGTATTCACTTTTGAAAATTCTCCTCACTCATTCTGCTTGTTTGAACCTTGGTTTGATCCGACGGTTCAACACATCACCCGATTCCTGAACCAGGTATTTGCAAAGAAGTAAAAAAAGGCAGGTTTATTGAAACTGCCTTTTTTTATATCGCCGCCATATTTGATACCATTTCTTATTGTTCGGGTAGCTACGGTGCGAGGTCATGTTGTTGAAAAGGAGTGCTACCAGCAAGAGCACGAGAACTCCGGACAAGATCGGGCTCAACACATACCAGTATCCCAGCGCGAGGATCTTTTCTGAACCGATATTGGCGATCAGCGCGGTGGCTCCCCCCGGAGGATGAAGCGTCTTGGTTATTTGCATCAGCACAATGGATGATGAGACGGCGAGGGCAGAGGCGAGCCAGACATCATGAGGACAGATCTTGTGAACAGTTACGCCGACAAGTGCACACAAAACATGTCCCCCAATGAGATTCCGGGGTTGTGCAAGCGGGCTGTTGATAATTCCAAAGACCAGCACGGCTGAAGCGCCAAAGGAGCCTACCAGAAAGAGATTGTCGCTTGGACTAAAAGACTTATCGTGCAGGAGTCCGATAAGGGCAATCCCTGCAAAAGATCCGAGGAAGGTCCACAAGTGCTCTTTGTAGTTGACAAGGGTTTCTTTATAGAAGATGTACCGGGCTCTTCTTACATGTTTTCTAATGTGTTTCTTCATTAAAACAGTATGTCTGTGGCCTTAACGAACCGACCATAGCTATGCTCTACTGCATTTATGGAAATGCTGATAATCGTTCAGAAGGCGCATTGTTTGTTGATGTGGCAAAAATGCTTTTTTTTCTCTTAAAAAGTGAGGATCATATATTTATATTTACATAAAACCGATTATGAACAAGCACCTTAACCTCATCGGCATTTTGCTGGGATTATGTACGCTCACGTCTTTCCAACCGAAGGATGAATGGCGAACCTTATTTGATGGTACCCTGAATGGCTGGGAGACATACCAAAGTTACCGGCATACGACATCTTATAATGGACAGGTTCCCAAGGATCAGTCAGGAAAGCCTATAGCGCCAATCGGATACGGTCGGAATGAAGCAAATGTCTTTTCAGTAGTACGGCAGGAGGGGGTTCCGGTGCTCAGGATCAGCGGAGAGATCTATGGCTGCCTTTTCACGAAAGAGGAATTTCAAAACTATCATCTGAAGCTCAAGGTTAAGTGGGGAACTAAGAAGTGGGTGCCGCGTCTGCATGAGCCGATGGATTCAGGTATTTTGTATCATTCTCAGGGTGAATGTGGTGTGGACTACTTCCGTTCATGGATGCTCTCTCAGGAGTTTCAAGTGATAGAGAGGAGCCATGGCGATTTCTGGTGCATAGCCAATTCACAGGCCAGCATCCGCGCAGCCATGCCGCAAGGAAAAGACACGCTGGTGTACAATCGCCGGGCTCCGGAGCTTCGCATGGGTTCTGTTAAAGAAGGTAACCACCATTTTTGCCAGGCAAGCGGTAACTATGAGCGGTCGATGAACGAATGGAACGAGCTTGAACTCATCTGCTTTGGAGATAAAAGTCTGCATATTGTGAACGGTCAGGTGGTTATGGCACTTTCCAAGTCATCATACAGCGATGGTGAAATCAGCAAACCACTTGTAAAGGGAAAAATTCAGCTTCAGAGTGAGGCTGCGGAGGTATTCTATAAAGACATCATGATTAAGAATATCGATAAACTACCCGCAGCTTACGCGTCTTATTTCGAGTAGTCGTTGCGTATTCTGTTCCAGACGAGCACCTGCACATTCTCCGCATAGTGCATGATCCTCATGTCATTCTGGTTTAACTTGAGGGTTTCAAAGTTGCAGTGCAATTGTCCCTCGACAGTGATATTCTTTAGCGGCCATTCCCGGTGTTGAATAGGGTAGCTGTATGTTGTTGTGCGCTCTATGATAAATCTGATGTGTGGCTGCTTTGTTTGTGAATGTTCTGATCTGGTGCCCCGATGCCGCTTAAATGAGACTCACCCGCCTGGAAAATTGTGTTTGTGCAAACCTGCGCTTTATGATTTTGTTAGATAAGAAAACATTCATCTATGGAACGATTTGTGATAAATTTCAACATGGCGGGGACGGAAGAAAAGCTTTTTGTTGAGCAAATGGACGCCGACAATCATCGATTTTCTGTCGAACGCGATAATGAAGAGCGCAAGCTCTATGATAGTGATCCCATCATACTCGAAAAAACGGGGTCCGGAGGCTGGGCTCTGGCTACTGAAAACAGCTGGCCGTTGGACGATTCACAAATTCTTGAAATTGGTGCGCTGATTGAGCGGCATCGTCCAGGAAGTGAAGGATTTGAAACCGGCGTAAACGCGAAATAGAATAAAATACGTACTACCTATTTAATTTGAAAGCTATGAGTGACAATAAGAATATTCGAGATGGGCGCGATGCCAGTAAAGTTTCCAGAGAGGAAAGTTATGAACTTTCTTATCTGGAGGAGAAATTCGGAGTAAGCCGCGAAACCGTGAGAGAAGCGATCAGGCAAGCTGGTAACAGCCGTGAGGCTGTTGAAGCTTATCTAAAGCGCCAGAAAGGCTAGTGCTTCTATAAACACCAACAAGGCCCGGAGAGAGACATCTTCGGGCTTTATTGTTTGGGATGGTCTTCGGATTATGCGAAGACCGGCAATACATGTCTGCCAAACTCTTGGATGAAGAATTCCTGACTACGGTTTACATTGTGAAGAATAATCTTTTCGAAGCCTAGCGCCTGATACTGACGGATCCACTCGATATGCTTGTTCAGGTCAGAGGAAATGTTTACTTTATCGAAGAGTTGTTCAGGTTTCACCAGCTCTGCGGCAGCATCAAACTCTTCAACAGAGCGAAGGTTGGCAAGCACGCTTCCCTGAAAGACGTTGGTGCGCCATTGATCATATGCGCCAGCTAGTGCTTCTTCCTCGTTTTCAGCATAGGACAGCTGAACTTTCAGGTACATTGGCTTACCTTCTCCTCCGTCTTCACGGAATCTGTTCACCACCTCAGTAAGTTCATGGATTGGCCTGGAAACGGTTATCATTCCGTCAGCCCAACTACCTACCCAGCCGGCAGTTTCTTCTGACACTGCGGCTCCGAGTAAAAGGGGTTTAATTTCGGGTAAGGTGTAGAGCTTCGCATTTTCTACAGTGACGAGGCCCTTATGGAACACCGTCTCGCCGTCGAGCAGCGACCTGATGAGGAGTGCTGACTCCAGCAGTCGTGCATTTCTATCGGTTTTGGAAGGCCATTTTTCACCGGTGATGATCTCATTAAGCGCCTCGCCGCTACCCAGGGAAACCCAGAAGCGTCCGGGGAACATTTCAGAAAGGGTTGCTGCTGCCTGCGCAACAATGGCAGGATTGTAGCGCTGCCCGGGCGCGCATACGACGCCGAAGGGGAGAGATGTAGCCTGCATCGCTGCTCCGAGCCATGCAAATGCAAATCCGCTTTCGCCCTGCCGCTCGCTCAAGGGAAAGAAATGATCCGAGGAGTTTACAGCCTTGAAGCCCGCCTGTTCAGCCATTTGGACGTAACGGAGGAGCTCCCCCGGTTTGAACTGTTCATGTGAAGCGTGGTATCCGATCTCTGCCATGGTTTGGTTTTCGAGATTAAACAAACGGAGGTTTGCTTGGTTCTCGAAATCTGTCGAATGTACGTCTCACCGTAGCCTTCGGCTCTTTGCCTTTGTACCTGCTTTGTAGTCAGTCCGCCTGGGGGGGTAGACGGATTGCACCCAGCTGGTATTTAGGTGGTGCGACAAACCATTGTAGGGCTGATCTTGTTAGAAATATAGAATCTACTACTATGAGCCTGGAAAAATATGCCCAGAAGCGGGACTTTAACAAGACGGCTGAACCCAAAGCCGGAAAGAGTAAAGACAAGAATAAACTACGCTTTGTTATACAGAAACATGATGCATCGCGACTTCACTATGACTTCCGTCTGGAGATGGAAGGTGTTTTGAAAAGCTGGGCTGTTCCCAAGGGGCCTTCTACGGATCCTAAGGTAAAGCGCCTAGCGATGATGGTGGAAGACCATCCTTATGATTACCGGACTTTTGAAGGGATTATTCCGAAGGGCGAATATGGAGGAGGTACCGTTATAGTGTGGGATGAGGGAACGTATGAGCCTCTCGAAGAAATCTCGGGTAAAAAGGCGCAGGAGAAGCATTTACTGCAGCAGCTGAAGGAAGGCTCTTTGAAGGTTAAGTTGAACGGAGAGAAGCTGCAAGGGGAATTTGCGCTTGTCAAGACGCATGGGATGGGAGAAAATGCCTGGCTGCTGATTAAGCACAATGACGACTTCGCATCGAAGAAGGACATTACGAAGCTGGACAAATCGGTATTATCAGGAAAGACAATAGATAATATGGCTGAGACGAGCGATAAGGTCTGGAAAAATGGTCAGGAGGAGAAGTTTAGCACGGCAAAGAAAACAAAGAAGAAAAAGGAAGCCGCTCAACCAGCAGAAGAGGTTTCCATGCGGGGTGGCACTGATCTCAATACAGAGGAAGTAGACGCGCAGAAGATCTTGAAAAAGCTTCCGCAGGCGGATATGCCAAAGGACGTCAAGCCCATGCTGGCCTCGCTGGTAGATGAGCCTTTTGATGCGCCCGGCTGGCAGTATGAGGTGAAATGGGACGGGTACCGGGCTGTTGCCTATGTTGAAGATGGTGAAGTGGAGTTGCAGTCGCGAAATAACAAGTCTTTCAGTGAGCGCTTCTATCCCATATACCGGATATTAAAGGACTGGAAGATTAATGCGGTGCTCGATGGCGAAATTCTTGTATTGAATGAGAAGGGTGTTTCCAACTTCGGAGACTTGCAGAACTGGCGAAGCGAGGCGGATGGAGAACTCGCTTACTACGTCTTTGATCTGCTTTGGTATGATGGAAAGGATCTCAGGGGTTTACCGCTGAGCCACCGGCAGGCAATCCTTGCTGAGATCATGCCAACAGACGACGACCGGATTCGACTCAGTAAAGTGTTTAAAGCTAACGGTCTGGAGTTCTTCCAGGCGGCGGAGCGGATGGGACTGGAGGGCATCATTGCTAAGAAATCAGGCAGTACCTATGTGACAGATGTTCGGTCAAAAGAATGGCTGAAGGTGAAGGTGCATAAAAGACAGGAGGTGATTATCGCCGGATTTACGAAAAACGAGGGAACGGCCAAGCAATTTTCTTCGCTACTGCTTGGAGTCTACGAAGAAAGAGTATTGCAGTATGTAGGGAAGGTGGGGACAGGATTTTCAGACAAGTTACAGAAGGAAATGATGGATCAGATGAAGCCACTGATCACAGATGAATCGCCTTTTAAGGAGCTGCCTGACGTGAATAAACCTTCTCGGTTCCGTCCGAATCCACCGGGGGCAAAGGCCACATGGCTAAAGCCGGAGCTGGTTTGTGAAGTGGCCTTCAGCGAAGTAACAAGCGACGGCGTGTTCAGACATCCCTCATTTCAGGGAATGCGGATAGATAAAAAAGCTAAAGATGTGGTAAGGGAGACCACTATCCACACTCCCGAAATTGTTGAAGAGCTGGAGATAAAGGAAGATGATTTTAAGGCGCTTAAGCCTCCAAAGGAAAAAGAAAGGAAGACCCTGTTGAATCCGAAGGATGAAACGCAGGTGAGAAAGATCTGCGGACACGATCTGAAGTTCACGAACCTGAGTAAGATTTACTGGCCTGAGGATAAGGTGACGAAGCGGGATATGTTTAATTACTACTATCAGGTAGCTGAGTTTATCCTTCCGTATCTGAAAGATCGTCCCATGTCTTTGAACCGCTTCCCCGGGGGAATTCATGGGTCGAGCTTCTATCAGAAGGATGTTAAGGGAAAAGCGCCAGACTGGGCTAAGACCTTTCCTTATACCACTAGTGACGGTGAAGACAAGGAGTATCTGGTGGGAACAGACGAGGCGAGTTTGCTATGGATGGCCACCCTCGGCTGTATTGAGATGAATCCCTGGTTCAGCAGAGTGCAATCGCCAGACAATCCGGATTATTGCGTGATCGATCTGGATCCCGATAAGAATACCTTTGATCAGGTAATAGAAGCAGCTCAGGAGGTCAGGAAAGTGCTGGACGCAATCGGCGTGCCTTCTTACTGCAAGACCTCGGGATCAACAGGAATGCACATCTATATTCCGCTGGAAGCTAAATACAGCTATGATCAGTCGCAGATGTTTGCCCGTCTACTGGTGAATATGGTTCACAAGCAGATTCCGGACTACACCAGTCTGGAGCGTATGGTGGCGAACAGGAAGGGAAAGATGTATCTCGACTTTCTGCAGAACCGCCCGGGCGCAACCATTGCTGGTCCGTACTCTCTGAGGCCTAAAGTGGGTGCAACTGTGTCGATGCCTCTGCATTGGGATGAAGTGAAACCGGGTTTGAAGATGCGTGATTTTACAATCTTTAATGCTGTAGACCGGTTAAAGGTAGAAGGAGATCTGTTCAAAGGGGCTCTGGGAAAAGGTATAGACCTGGAGAAGACGCTGAAAAAGATGAAAAGTATTTTTGGTTAATGGAGGGAAACGATTTGACAGATTCGAGAGGTCGGTTCTATTCAGGAACGAGCAATGTTGTTCTTCCAGTGCCTAATAAGCTGCATTTTCCTCCGGCGTATCAGGATAAAAGCAGGCTTTGCTATTATGGCTCCTTGTTTACAAGCGTGGAGATTAACAGTTCTTTTTACAAGCTTCCGATGGCATCGACAGTTGGCAAATGGGCAGATATGGTACCGGAAGATTTCCGGTTTACCTTTAAGCTCTGGAAGGAGATTACGCACAACAAAGGATTGATATTTGAACCTGACAATGTTTTCAAGTTCTTTGATGTGATCAACCGGGCGGAAGGCAGGAGAGGATGCGTATTGATTCAATTCCCACCCAGCCTGGGCGTAGATCATATTAGGCAGTTCCAGTCTCTTCTTGTGAACCTGAAAGATGCGACTGCGCAACTGCCCTGGCGGGTAGCAGTCGAATTTAGAAATGCATCTTGGTATAAACAGGACGTGTATGACCTCTTGTACGATTGGGATGTGGGCATGGTAATGCATGATATGATCGGTTCGGCGGCTCCATTCAGGGAACCGGAGCAGGATTTTGTGTATTTGCGGTTTCATGGCCCGGAAAGAGGCTATCGAGGGAGCTATGCGGACGAATATCTAGAGGAATATGCCGAGTATATAAACGGGTGGCTTGACGACGGAAAAGATGTGTTCACCTATTTCAATAATACGATGGGTGATGCAGTGAGGAATTTAATTGGTCTAAATGAGCGAGTTGTGACATAGAATTGTGTAGTTGCTTCATATGTCAGGCCATCGGATTGGCATGCAATTTGAAACAGCATATCTAAACCTATGTTAAACTTAATACTATCGCAATGAAATTTATCACCAGAAAAACCCATGCTGTATTGGATTACATCATGGGTGTATTGTTAATTGCGTCGCCATGGATCTTAGGATTTGCAGATATTGAGGCAGCAAAATGGTCTGCGGTAGCTGTAGGTGCTTTGATGCTCCTTATGTCGCTAATGACCGATTATGAAGGTGGCGCCATGAAAACCATATCTATGGGTACGCACCTGACGACGGATCTACTCGCCGGTCTCTTCCTTGCGGCCTCTCCGTGGTTGCTCGGGTTCAATGATCAGGTTTACCTTCCACATCTCATCCTTGGGATTATGGAAATAGGAGCTGCGCTGTGCACCCAAAGAACTTCACAGCATGGGTTCGGACATGGAGAGATGCGACATGCTTAGTTAATACTTATTTTATTTAGTTTAAAGGGCCGAAAGGCCCTTTTTTGTTTCTTTTTATTTAGGTGGACTGCCCTCGTTATCAGTTATATGAATAATTCTTGTGAATAATTTACTCTCAGAATTATACAATTGCTACTCATTAGTTAGTCAACCGTGATTTCGATATGATCATGTTTGAATAATCAGCTATCTTCGTCTACCAATTAGTCAAACCTGAATCTTCTGTATGAGTCAATCTAAAGTTATCGTATTTGGAACAGGAAAGTTAGCGGAATACATTTGTTATGTTCTTAGGCATGACACCTCTTACGAGGTAGCAGCGCTTACCATTCAGAGGCAGTATAGGCCTGATAGGCAAACGCTTTGGAACTTGGATATTTTAGATTTCGAGACACTTGAAAAGCATTATCCTCCATCAGCTTGCAAACTTTTTATCGCGGTTGGAAATAATACTAACCGGGCGCGTATCTACCAGGAAGCTAGTGAACGCGGTTACCAGTTTGCCAGCTATATATCCAGTAAAGCGATTGTTTGGGAGGATCTTAAGTATGGTGACAACGTTATTGTATCTGAAGGGACGGTAATCGGCCCCTTTGTTGAGATTGGGGAAGGTTCGTTTCTTTTAGGACCGAGGGTCGCACATCATTGCAAAATCGGGCAGCATACGCTCCTCTCTGGATGCTACCTTGGAGGGGACTCGAAAGTCGGAGACAATTCCTTTTTGGGAATGAATTCAACTGTCAATCAAAATGTCACCGTCGGACGTGCGAACATTATTGGGGTAGGTTCGAACATTTGTGCGCATACTAATGATCATGAGGTGTTTACTAATAGCAGAACAGTTAAGAGAACGGTAACTGCTGAGTTGATCAAGAATAAATATCTAAGTTAATGGTTTTTTGTTAGAGCATCCATTTTATATCAACTTCTCATCTGTTGACTAAATCATCTCACTTGTTAAGTAAAATATCTCAGTCCGGGAATTAATTATGTAAAAAGGACAGATGACTATACAAATATGTAAACTTAGTCTTCATTATACAAGTAAAGCCTATCTTTAATTAATTGAATCACTCATAACATAACGGCAAGAATGAATAAACTCTACTCTATATCTGCTTTACTCTTACTGCTCCTTTCTTCTTGTGGTTCACGGCGGAATCTCGTTTATTTCAGTGACCTCTCTAATAAGGCGGAAATAAACGATCGTATTGTGAATCAGGTAGAACCACGCATTCAGGTGGCAGATATATTAGATATAGCCGTCAATACACCGAGTGCAGAATCAAATGCACTGTTTACAGCCAATCCGAACAGACAAGGGTCCATTACTAGTTTTCAGGACCGGGATGGTTATAAAGTTGACAATAGCGGATTTATTAATTTTCCGGTGACGGGATCAGTTAAACTAGCTGGACTGACCTTGGATGAAGCTCAGAAAGTACTTGCCAAGGAAATTAATAAGTATGTCAAGGATCCTATTGTGAATATCAGATATCTTAATTTCAGAATCACGGTTATCGGGGAAGTCAACCGACCGGAAACCTTTTCTATAACCAATGAACGTATTAATTTACTGGAAGCGCTGGGAAGGGCTGGTGATATGACGCCCTACGGGAAAAGAGAGAATGTGTTAGTCATACGCGAAAATGGTTCGGAGCGCACCATGGTCAGAATGAACCTCAATAAGAAGGATATATTGAATTCACCATATTTCTATTTAAAACAGAATGATGTTGTGTATGTGGAAGCCGATAAAGCCAAAGAAAAGGTATTTAGTAACAGCAACAGATTGATGCCCGTTTGGCTGACGGCGATATCGTCTATAACTGTTATTGTAACGGCGATGATCTTTAATAATTAAGCGGTGTTGGCTATACGTTGCAAGCCGGTTCATTTAACCTGATACAAATGAATATTTTAAAAGAAGCTATGAAGTACATCCGATATTGGTATGTATTTCTTATCACGGTCTCAGTGAGCCTTATTGCTGCCTTTATCTATATAC
The DNA here is from genome assembly GCF_053551015.1 of Arcticibacter sp. Classification (NCBI taxonomy): domain Bacteria; kingdom Pseudomonadati; phylum Bacteroidota; class Sphingobacteriia; order Sphingobacteriales; family Sphingobacteriaceae; genus Arcticibacter; species Arcticibacter sp. The sequence goes on from NZ_JBMQOB010000021.1 coordinate 299,668, forward strand.
AGTGCACAGTCCCCTCTTATAAAATCAGTAGTACATTACTCATCAAGGAGAGTATTGGAACGAACAACCGGGTCAAAGAATCTGCGTTCAGCGATCTGGATATGTTTCATAGTTTCAGTACAGTTCAGAATGAAATCGAGGTGCTGCGTTCGAGAGATCTGCTTTATAAGGTTCTTAAAGGCCTTTCTCTGGAAACCAGTTACAGTGTCGATGGGCTATTCGCCAAAAAGGAACTCTATGGCAAGTCTTTGCCTATCGTGATAACAACGTATAAGCTTGGTGATAAAGCTTATAGCAAGAAGGAGCTCTCGATTGATATCATCGATGCCGAAAGATTCTATCTGGTTGACAGTACCAGTAAGGCGAGCTACAGGTTTGGACAAACAATCAGTAAGCCGGAATATACAATCGCTGTAGGAAAGGGCCCAGCCTTTTCGATATCCCATAAGCCCGTATTAGTTGAGTTTAAGGATCTGAATGCCATGGCTGAGGCCTATAGCTTGGGGAGGTTAGTCATTTTTCCGGTAGTTAAAGATGCAAATACCATTGTATTGAATTTGGAAGATGCAGTTCCTCAACGGGGTGTAGACGTGATGTCTAAGCTGATCGAAACGTATAATCTGGATAATGTTCAGAATAAAGGCTTAATTGCAAGAAGTACAATTAGTTTCATTGATAACCGCTTAAAATATTTGTCAGAAGATTTAAGTGGTGTTGGGCAGGATGTAGAAAGCTACAAACGCCAGAATTTGGTTACGAACCTGAGCTCTGATGCTCAAATGAGTGTTCAGAATTCAGGAGCTTACAGTCAACAACTATCATCTCTGGAAGTACAGATAGCTGTAATTCGTTCAATCGAAAGATATCTCAAACAGACGGATGCTCAGGCCGGGTTGGTACCGAGTGTGTTAACTCTTCAGGATCAAACGTTGACAGCTTTGACCGGAAAATATAATGACCTCCAGATCGAGAAGCAAAGGCTGTTGAACACGGTGAGGCCCGACAATCCCCTTATCGTCGGGATCAATGAACAGCTCGCAGGGCTAAGGGCCAGTATGAATGAGGCTCTTGCGAATGTGAAGAAAGGATTAACTCTCCAGAGGAATAGCTTAATGGCAAACACCAATAAGTACACTGAAGAAATAAAGAAAATGCCTGCTTTGGAACGGGGTCTTTTGGAAAGAAGCCGTGCTCAGTCGGTTAAGGAGGGCTTGTTCCATTATTTGTTACAGAAGAGGGAAGAAACTGCCTTGTCGCTTTCTTCGACTGTTCCTAATTCAGAAGTTATTGACAAGCCCGCTTATAATTCCAACCCGGTAAGCCCTAAATCGTCCTTGATCTATCTGTGTTCATTCTTGGCAGGCTGCATCTTACCGGTTTGTTTTATTTATGGTAAGGATCTTTTAAATAGCAAGGTGCAGGACGTGTCTGATGTGAAGAGCATCGAAGGCGTCCGTATTCTGGGAGAGCTTTGCCATAGGAACAAGCAGGAGGCCCTGATTATGCAACAGGACAGCCGTACAACGATGTCTGAATTGTTCAGGTATATCAGGATGAACCTAAATTTTCTAAATACAGATGGTCGCAGCCAGGTCTTCATCATAACATCCAGCATGATGGGCGAGGGGAAGACGTTTTTCAGTATCAATCTCGGCATGTCTCTGTCCTTCATAAACAAGAAGGTGGTGCTGCTGGAGTTTGACTTGCGTAAACCGGATTTATTGGAATACCTGAGTTTGGGTAAAGAGGTCGGTTTAAGCGACTATCTGGAATCTGACACTCTCACTCTAGATGACATTCTGGTGCCTTCAGGGAAGTCACCTCATTTATCTGTAATCGGTTCAGGCAAGAACCCGGTGAATCCGGCGGAATTACTGATGAGTTACAAGATACCGGAACTGTTCAAAGAGCTTCGGAAGAGATTTGATTATATCATTGTCGATACTTCGCCCGTGGGGCAGGTCGCTGATGCTTTTAGTCTTGCTCCTTTTTCTGACGCAAGTATTTACCTGGTTCGATACAATTTTACTAATACATACCAGTTGGAGATCCTCCGGGACATTGTCAGCAATAGCAAACTGAAGAATGTACAGGTGGTATTCAACGATGCAAAGTTGGAGAACGGCAATTCATACGGATATGGACGATACGGGTATGAGGTAAACAAAAAGGGTAGAAAAGAGCTGGCAAGCTAGGCTTACAGATCCCCTCTACCCGGCTTGATCCCGGTATCTGGTTGATTTCATTACTGTTGTTCTCTGCATTTACTGTCCCTGAAAGCTCATGTAAGTGAGGTAGCGAAGCTGCGCTTGCCTGCATGAAACGTACTCCTTTCACATTTCCATTAGTGATAATGGATGCTCTTCAAAATCTATTTTCCAAACTCAGCGTGTAAGTGGAAGTAGCGAAGCTATGCCCAAAAAACTAAAATTCATTTTTAACCTGATTCCTATAACTGATTGCATAAAACCTTATGGACGCGCAGACATTAGAAAGTACTAAGATTGGTATTATTGGGCTAGGCTATGTAGGTCTGCCTCTCGCAGTTGAGTTTGCGAAAAAATATAAGGTCATTGGATTTGACATTAATCCGGATCGTGTAGACCAGCTAAAGTCGGGTCATGATCATACCAGAGAGGTTACCCGCCAGGGCTTACAAGGGGTGCTGACCTTTGATTGTTCTACAAAAAAAGGGCTCTATTGTACCTGTGAGCCAGAGCTTCTGAAAACATGTGGCATCTTCATTATAACGGTACCTACGCCGGTTGATAAAAATAAGCGCCCCGATCTTAGTCCTCTTCTGCAGGCTAGCGCTCTGGTAGGCAGCAATCTCAAAAAGGGTGACATCGTAGTCTATGAGTCGACCGTCTATCCAGGAGTAACCGAAGACGAGTGTGTGCCTGTCCTGGAGAAGTATTCCGGTTTGACTTTCAATGTGGATTTCTTCGCCGGATATTCTCCGGAACGGATCAATCCCGGAGACAAGGAGCACACAGTCGCTTTGATAAAGAAGATCACATCGGGATCGACCGAGCAGTCGGCGGTGATAATTGATAAGCTGTACAATTCCGTGATTACTGCGGGAACATACAAGGCAGCCTCCATCCGGGTTGCTGAAGCAGCGAAGGTGATTGAAAATTCCCAGCGGGACATCAATATTGCTTTCGTTAACGAGCTTGCGATGATTTTCAATAGGCTGGGTATAGACACCCAGCAGGTTCTAGATGCAGCTGGCACGAAATGGAACTTCCTGAATTTCAAACCGGGCTTAGTTGGTGGGCATTGCATAGGTGTTGATCCTTATTATCTGGCTCAGAAAGCGCAGGAGATAGGCTATCACCCGGAGATTATCTTAGCTGGTCGACGGGTTAATGACGGAATGGGCGCTTATGTGGCTGACCAGCTTGTCAAGAAAATGCTTGCCAAAGGAATAAGCATGGCTAACAGTCAGGTGCTGGTACTCGGCTTTACGTTCAAAGAAAACTGTCCCGATGTACGCAATACCAAGGTTATAGACATCGTCACGCGGCTTCGGGAATACCAGATACAGGTATGCATTCATGATCCGCTGGCAGACTCCAGACAGGTGATGCATGAGTATGGGGTTATCTGTGAGAATGGGGAGTCCAAGGAGCGTCAATACGACGCCGTTCTTCTTGCTGTGGCGCATAAAGAATTTGAATGCTTGAATATCAGAAGCTTGTGTAAGGACAATGCGGTTATTTACGATATCAAATCGATGCTTCCCGATAATCTGGTGGACGCCCGATTATAGTTGGGTCTTTCATCAAAATCTTAAATTATGGAATTACAAAACGGCGCCGACAAAGAGAGCCTGTCAGGCTCGAGCTTTCTGGTGACTGGTGGGGCAGGCTTCATAGGCTCCAGTCTTGTTGCTTACCTGCTAAATAATGGTGCCCGCAGGGTGCGTGTGCTGGATAACTTTTCGACAGGCTTCAGAAGTAACCTGGATGAGTTCTCATCTCATCCGGGCTTTGAACTTATCGAAGGAGATATCAGAGATCTGCAGACATGCAGAGATGCTGCCAAGGGAATGCGCTTTGTTTTTCATGAGGCTGCATTAGGATCTGTACCACGGTCTATCCATGATCCTGTTACAACCAATGAAGTTAATATAAGCGGCTTCCTGAATATGCTGGTTGCGGCGCGGGACGAAGGTGTGAAGCGGATGGTATATGCCGCTTCCTCATCAACTTATGGTGATAGCGTAGAGCTTCCTAAGGTTGAAGATCGAATAGGCCGCCCTCTTTCCCCTTATGCCGTGACAAAGTATGTGAATGAGCTGTATGCCGACGTATTTGCCCGTACCTACGGTATGGAACTAATTGGTTTGCGATACTTCAATGTTTTCGGACCTAAGCAGAATCCTGCGGGGGCTTATGCAGCAGTGATCCCAAAATTCATTGAAGCCCTGATGAATCATGAGAGCCCCGTAATTAATGGAGACGGAGAATATTCACGCGATTTTACCTATATCGATAACGTCATTCAGATGAATATGCGGGCAGTATTTACCGATTTTGCGCCGGCTGTTAATCAGACGTACAATGTCGCTTTTGGGCAACAAACCAGCCTGAATGAGTTGACCAGCTACTTGAAGAGGTATTTGTGTGACTATGATCCACTCATTGCGAACGTTCCGATTGAGTACGGCCAACAACGCCTGGGAGACATACCTCACTCACTGGCTTCTATTGACAAGGCACAACAAATGTTGGATTACAGTCCCCGCTTCAGTGTGGAAACCGGACTTCAGGAAACAGTAAGGTGGTTTGTCAAAAAGAAGGAATTGGCCACTATACAGCAAGCTGTTTAACGATAGCCTTAAGAACAGGAAATGGGCTTCAGGGAAAAAGTAGTAAGCGGGATTTTATGGTCTTTTGGTCAGCAGTTCGGAGCGAAGATCGTCAGCCTGTTGATCAGTATCGTTCTGGCGCGCATATTGGCCCCCGCCGAGTTTGGTCAGCTGGCGATGATATATGTCTTCATTTCCATTGGTAGTTCTTTGATGGATAGCGGTCTCACATCGTCTTTGATCAGGACAAATGATGCGGATCAGAAAGATTATTCAACCGTGTTTTTCTTTAATCTGGCGGGTAGTTTAGTGGTATACGCGATCTTGTTTGTTGCGGCCCCCTGGCTGGCTATATTCTACAAAGAGCCGGCACTGACAAATATCATCCGGGTGATCGGTGTGACGTTTATTATCAACGCCTTCTTTGGAGTGCAGAACGCCAGGTTTATTAAGGAGATGAATTTCAAAGTGCCGACAATGATCCAGATTCCGTCGGTACTGGGCGGAGGGATTCTGGGAATAGTACTTGCGAAGTCGGGTTATGGCGTGTGGAGCCTGGTTTGGATGAGCATTTGCAGTTCAACACTTCTGGCCGTTATGAACTGGATCTTCTCGGGTTGGCGTCCCTCGTTCGCTTTTGACAGAGAGCGGTTTAAAAAGCATTTCCACTTCGGCTATAAGATGACTCTATCGGGGCTGCTGGACACATTTTATCAAAATATCTATGTGATAATCATTGGTAAGTATTATTCAGCGACTCAGTTGGGCTACTATTCCAGGGCAGATTCAATGAGTCAGTTCCCGATAAACAACATATCAGTCGCGATGAGCAAGGTAACTTATCCGATGTTTGCCTCCATCTCAGATGATAACATCAAATTGAAAGTGATTTATCAGCGTGTTTTGAAACAGGTAGTCTTCTGGAACGCGCCTATACTGATCTTCCTGTGTATTATAGCCGATCCTTTGTTTCGGATGTTGCTCACAGAAAAGTGGCTGCCCGCAGTTCCTTATTTCCGGATACTGTGTATAGCAGGAATCATGTACCCGCTACATTCATATAACCTGAACATATTAAAGGTAAAAGGCAGAAGTGACCTGTTCCTCAAACTGGAAGTTATAAAGAAGCTCACGTGTGTGGTGGGGATCATGAGCGTAATTCCTTTCGGAATCTATGGCTTGCTTTATTTTCAGCTTGGATATAGCTTTTTCGGCTACTACGTGAATACTATTTATAGCGGGAAAATCATCGACTATTCGATCGTTGAGCAAATACAGGACTTGCTGCCCTCCGTTTGCTTATCGGTCATCGTTGGTGGTGTTTGCTATTTTATTGACAGTTTCCTGATCAGGCACTTCAATGTTACGGATCTGGAGCGAATTATTTTCACCGGGTTTTTCTATTCACTGTTCTATTTTATCAGCGCGAGTCTATTCAAGCTGACTGCAGTAAGCGACTTCAAACAACTAATCCTAAAAAGATGATACCAGTTACAAAACCCTACCTGCCTCAGGTAAAAGAGTACCATGACTACGTTAGCAGCATTTGGGAGCGGCAGTGGCTGACCAACAACGGTCCGTTAGTGAACGAATTGGAGATCAAACTAAAAAACTACCTTGATCTTCCTCATTTGTTGTATGTTTCAAATGGTACGATTGCCCTACAAATTGCGATCAGAGCGCTCGAACTAGAAGGAGAGATCATTACGACACCTTTTTCCTATGTGGCAACAACCAGTAGTATTGTCTGGGAGGGTTGTAAACCGGTGTTTGTGGATATAGAACCGGACACGTTCAACATAGATCCTTCAAAGATTGAAGATGCTATTACGCCGGAAACTTCGGCAATCCTTGCGACACATGTTTTTGGACGTCCCTGCGATATTGACGCCATTCAGGATATCGCGGAACGCTATAATTTGAAGGTGATTTATGACGCGGCGCACTGTTTTGGAGCTAAATACAAAAACAGGTCGGTCTTTGAATATGGAGATGTGAGTACTACGAGCTTTCATGCCACGAAACTTTTCCACACGATTGAAGGAGGAGCTGTTTTTACTCAAAACTCCGATCTATTGAAGAAAATGGCCTTTATGAGGAATTTCGGTCACAATGGAACGGAAGAGTTTGCAGAGCTAGGCATCAACGGTAAGAACAGTGAGTTTCATGCCGCTATGGGCCTGTGTAATATTAACCATATTGATGAGATCCTGGCCAAGAGAAAAGAGCTTTCCCTGCATTATAAGGAGATGCTTAGTAATTTGAACGTAAGCTTTCAGCAGATAGGTGATGAAGAGGGTTATAATTATGCGTATCTGCCGGTTCTGTTTGATTCAGAGGATCTCATGCTTGCATGTATGGAGGCTTTAAGTAATGAGAAAGTGTATTGCAGAAGATATTTTTATCCGTCGCTGGCTACTTTACCCTATGTTTCGAAAACCAGTTTACCGGTCTGCGAATCTATTGTAAAGCGCATTATTTGTTTGCCGCTTTATCATACTCTGACCTTTTCGGATTTGGATATGATCGCCAGGATTATGCTCAGGGTGCAACACTATGGCCTTCCTTCCACAGTTAGTCTCTCTCATGAAATAAAAGTTCTGGAAAAGGAAATCGAGACGATCCTTAGCACAACTAAAGTTGACGTATAACCATGGATCAACTGGATACAGAGGCATTGGTGAGCGTATGTTGTATCACGTATAACCAGGAGAAGTATATCGCTCAGGCGATGGAAGGATTTGTGATGCAGAAAACATCCTTCAAGTATGAGATCATTATAGGTGAGGACTGCTCAACGGACAGAACCCGGGAAATCGTGGAAGACTATGCAAGAAGACATCCGCAGCTAGTCATTCTAATTACTTCCCCCGAAAACGTTGGTCCGGTACATAACGTGGTCAGAATATTAAAGAAAGCAAGAGGGAAATACATAGCCTTCTGCGATGGTGATGATTACTGGACTGATCCGAACAAGCTTCAGAAGCAGGTTGACTTCCTTCAGAATAATTCGCAGTATGTCATGTGCGCCCACTATATGCGACAAATTGAGTTTGACGGGCAGATCTCTTATCTGGATCCAAAGCCGGTACGGCTGGAGTATAGCTATAACAAGCTGATCGTTAATAAACAGCAACAGACACCGACGGCGTCGATGTTGGTGGAGCGCAAGTATGTTGAAGAGCTATATAGTTCAGACTGGTACCCGATGTGTCATGCAGGAGACAAGTTTGTAAAGCTGTTTGCTACCTTCCGGTCCGGCAAAAAAATCTATGTGATACCCGAAGTAATGAGCTGTTACCGGCGTCACTCGGGAGGTATCTGGAGCATGACACATTCCAATGTGCTCAAAGAGCGGCAATTTAGTGACTTCAGTATCATCATCAGGAAGTTTAAACATAACTCTCTTCAGAAGATGATCTTGCTGAGGTTCTATATGAAACGGTACATGTCCTTCGAAATTAAAACATACAGTCTGAGCAGTGCGCTGCAAACGATCCGAACTATTCTTTAAATACAATACCATGGTTATTCCTTTTTCTCCGCCTTACATTGATCAGGAAACGATAGACGAGGTGACAGATACGCTCCGCTCTAACTGGATTACTTCAGGTCCAAAGGTGAAAGCTCTGGAAGAAGAGATTACGACGCTGACAGCTTCCCGGGCCGTAGTTTGTGTAAACTCATGGACATCAGGTGCAATCTTGATGCTGAAGTGGTTTGGTGTCAAAGAAGGAGACGAAGTTATCGTCCCCGCTTACACGTATTGTGCAACTGCACTCTGTGTTATGGAGTGTGGAGCGAGGCCTGTTATGGTAGACGTGGGTGAGGACATGACGATGGATTCTTTGCAGTTGAGGCAGGCTATCTCCTGCAGAACAAAGGCGATTATTCCGGTGGACTTTGCAGGATGGCCATGTGACTATGATGCAATCCTGAATATCATAAAGGATCCTGAGATCGTGAGAGATTTCATTCCCGAGACCTTGAATCAAGAGAAACTAGGCCGTATTCTATTGCTTTCAGATGCTGCGCACTCCATTGGGGCGATGTATAATGGGGAGCCGGCCGCCAAGAAGGCCGATGTTACGGTGCTGTCATTTCACGCGGTGAAAAATATTACCACTGCTGAGGGGGGCGGTATTTGTTTAAACCTGCCTGCGCCGTTTAATAATGATGAGGTTTATGCCTATCTCAAGATTTACTCCCTGAACGGACAGAATAAAGACTCGCTTGCAAAGTCTAAAAGCGCAAACTGGAAGTATGACGTTCTTTTCCACGGAAAGAAGGTGAATATGCCAGACATCTGCGCGGCTGTAGGTCTCTCTCAGATCAGAAAGTATAATTCAAATCTACTTCCTCGGAGGAAGGCCATAGCGCTTGAATATCTCGACGGGTTTAATCCGTATGCGTGGTTTGTCGCTCCTCCCTTAGATAATGGTTACAGAGAATCAAGCTATCACCTCTTTCCATTGCGGATAAAAGGTATCGCGGAGTGGGAGAGAGACGAGATCATCACTCGATTGAATGATTTGGGAGTTAGCGTAAATGTGCATTTTATTCCAATGCCCATGCTGACTTTGTTTTCAAACCTTGGTTACCGGATAGACGACTACCCGAATTCGTACAATCATTTTAAATGTGAGATCTCTTTGCCTATCTACCCGCAGCTGACTGACGTACAGACGGAGTATATTATAAAGTCTGTGGCGGAGCAGGTTGAACGATGTTTGGCCAATAGAATGAATCCTGTTCAGAGCGACAGTGTCAGCTTGAGCAGCATTTAGTTAAACCCAGCATCCCATGACCAAACGTATATTCGACGTTCTTTTCTCCTTTATCAGCATCCTTGCACTTTTGCCTCTGCTGATAGTTATCGCTCTTGTTGTGTCTTTTAGCTCAAAGGGGCCTTTACTATATATCCAGTCGCGGGTGGGCCGAGATAATAATGATTTCGGTTTATGGAAATTCAGGACCATGTATGTGAATGGACGGTCCGGAGGATTACTAACTCTTGGAGACCGCGATCCCAGAATCACTAAGGTGGGCTATTGGCTTCGAAAGTATAAGATAGACGAATTGCCGCAGTTATTCAACGTGCTGAAGGGAGACATGAGTGTGGTGGGGCCGCGACCTGAAGTCAGGAAGTACGTAGAAATGTATGATAGTACCCAGCAAAGGGTCTTAAGCGTGAAGCCGGGGATTACTGACTGGGCGTCAATTCAGTTTCGGGACGAGAGTGAGTTACTGGGTAGTGCAGAAGATCCGGAACACTTTTACATCACGGAGATTATACCCGTAAAGTTGCAGAGCAATCTTGAATATATCGATCATCATGACTTATTCGTAGATCTGCGGATTATTGTATTTACCATCAGAAAAGTATTGTTGGGCAGACATACGTCGAATTAGCAGCGATTTGTTATGGTTAGAAAGGTTTTGATGGCAATGTTCGTGTTGCTTTATCTTTACTCAGTGGCGTACGGGATATTTATGACAAGCCTGTTTAGGATTCCCGCACCGTTTATCTTTGGTATTCCCCTGTTGCTCTTTTTTAAAGAAGAGGTTCAGGGCTTTGCGTATAAGTCTGAAGTTCTTGTTCTTGTCACGGCTGTCCTCATATACTATGGGTTTGCTCAAAGCGATATTAAGAATGCGATAGCCAACAGCATAGTGATCACGTTTTGCGCCGCTTACTTTAATTACTTCGTGGGTTCTAACTACAGGAGGTACAGTATTTCGATCTTTATATTCTTCGGTCTGCTATTCTTTTCCTGCATGGTAATGGTGTTCAACCACTTCTTTTTGTATCCGGCTATACAGCTAAGGACGCTGCTTATGGGAGAACAGATACAGCAAACTCCTTCAGGGGTTTCGTTAACGATCTTTACGTTCGGCTATCAGCTGGCTGCTTTAGTATCATTTCTTCCGGTGTACACAGTTGTGTTTAAGAAAAGTTTGTTGCTGAAGGCAATTGCCTTATCGGCTTGTCTGGCATTTGTTTATTTGGGGATGAATCGCTCCGTGTTGGTCACTTTCGTTGTGTCGAACTTCTTGTTTCTGATGTGCTACTACAATTACAAAGCCATTCTGATTGTTGGAGTAGCGGCCCTTGCAGGCTTTTTCCTTTATTCTTATGTTATAACAAAAAGTGCTGAAAGCACAGATAATATCATCACCAAGAACGCTGGATCCGATACCAGATACAGCAGATCAGGTCTTGTCGCAGAAAACCTGAACATCTATGCTGATTATCCTTATGGATTGATCTTTTACGGAAAGAATTGGGACGATGTCATATATCGTAATCAGGTTTTTGGTTCGGGGATTACCTCACACAATGCTTACCTCATGTTTTTTACCTACTTGGGTCCGTTTATTGGCCTCGGTCTTCTATTTTTGATTTACCGCAAAATGGTCGGTCCATTGAAATATGCTATCCGTAACATCAGGTCGCCGGATCATGCTCTTCTTGTGTGCTTATTCTTTGCCTTTGTCGGCGTTTCGATGAATGCATTGTCTCATAACGGTTGGTTAGTGGGAGCAGATGGTCCGACTTTCTTTTTATACTTCAGCCTGCTTCACTTTAAACGACTGAACGTCCCGGATACAAGCAAAAAGCAAATGATCACCCACAAAGTTAAGCTCGAAACGTCTCCGGTATGAAAGACAGACTATTGTTACTGATGACGCCCAACATGAGCCTTCAAAAATGGCATGAGCTGGGTCAGCTATCGAGAGAATTGAACTATTATACTGCTTTGTGCAGGAGCTCCGGACTGAAGCTGCTCGTCTTTAGTTATGGCCGGGACGACGATGAATATCTGAAGGGACATGCCGATATGGAAGTATTGTGTATTCCCGGTTGGATTTCCAGGAAAATACCCTTCAAGCTTCAAAACCTGCTGTATCATATATGGGCATTGATGTTCTTTCGTGAACAATTTAGACGCGTTGTTCTTTCCAAGACTAATCAATATAGCGCGTCGGGCTTTGGCCTCATTTTAAAAGCCGTATTTGGTATACCACTGGTGGTCAGGATGGGCTATTACTATTCTCACTTTTTAGGGCTCGGTTTTGTAAAACGAATAAAAGAACGGATTGCTTTTCGTCTGTGTGACCTGATCATCGTGACGTCTAACGAAGCATCCGCCTTCATTAAAAAGAACTATGGCATCCGGCATGAAAAGATATTGAGTATGTATAATGCCATAGATCTTGACCTGTTCAAACCATCCGGCACGCAAAAGGAGTATGACTTCATATTTATCGGGCGGTTCGAAAAGCAAAAGAATATTGAGCTGCTCATCCAGGTGCTGTGTGGGCTGAATATGAAGTCTTTAATTATAGGAAGAGGATCATTATCACACGTGGTTCTTGAAGCAGTTCGTAGGACACCATCTATCGAATGGAAGGAGTCGGTAGACAATTCAGAGCTCCCCCTGTACTATAACAAAGCCAGAAGTGTGATTCTTTTGTCGGAATATGAGGGTAGTCCGAAGGTGCTCTTAGAAGGCATGGCCTGCGGCACACCTGGAATCGGGACCTCCGTTCCGGGTACGCGAGAGTGTATTGATCACGGTGTCAATGGCGTATTGGTAGGGAACGGCGAAGCTGATATCAGGAAGGATATCCTGAGCTGGTTTAACAATTTAAATGAGCTGGAAGAGATGGGTCGCAAGGCCTCCGACTGGGTACGTCTCCATTGCGACATGACAAAGAATATTAAAGGAGAGATTGAATTTTATGGCGCGCTTCCACTATTTCGGTCTTTTACAATGCAAATCAACCAAAAAGTTCCATCATGCTAGTTACCGTTTTAATGTCTGTCTACAACTCGGGACTATATGTCGAAAAGGCTATTCATTCCATTTTAGCCCAGACCTATACAGACTTCGAATTCATCATTATCGATGACGGGTCTACCGACAATTCAAAGCAGATATGCAGAGGCTTTATGAGTATAGACCCCCGAATTCTTTTCATTGAAAATGAAAAGAATTTGGGTTTGGCTGCCTCATTAAACAAGGGGATACTCCAGGCGAAGGGCAAGTATATAGCCAGGCAAGATGCCGACGATTTCTCTGCACCCGATAGACTGGAAAAGCAAGTCTTTTTTGCTTTAGAAAATGAACACATCGACCTGATCGGATCCAACTGCTATGTAGTGGATCTGTATGGCGAGATTGTCTGGAAAGACGATACTTTCTCGAAGAGAGACAGTTCTGAGAATGAAATTTTTGAGCAAAAAGCACTATTCCCGCATGGGAGTGCATTTTTGAAGAAAAGTAAATTGATTGAAGCAGGATTATACGATTCTCGCTTCTACTACGTGCAGGACGGCGAATTCTGGAAGAGACTGATCGCGAATGGTGCTCAGGTGGCTGTGCTGGATGATCCGCTTTACTACTATCGAGCTACGCCTGTCGCCTGTCCAAAGCGCGGGCAGGCAAAACGTCTCTACAATAATGTACTGAAATTAACCTATGTAGAACGAAAGTCAGCTGAGGTTATCGACAGGGAGCTCGATTCCATCCGTAATTACTTAGCGGAGGAAGTCAGTAAACCACAGGCGTATTATATGGCCAATTATTGGAAAAGCCTGGGAAATACCGCCTATATTAATAATCGGGGAACCAGGATCTGCTTCAACTATATCAAGAAAGCAATCAAGGAAACAAACCCTTTGACCAACTATATCCGGTATATGTTCCTCTTGATGGTGTATATGATACCTCCTGAACGCGTGCAATACCTGTTAAAATTTAAGCCGAAGACCTGAGATTTTCCAACGGATACTTTTATGAAGAAAAAGATATTTTTTGTGATTACTTCCCTTGGTGCCGGCGGGTCAGAGAAGGTTTTCTGGACTTTATCGCAAGGCTTTGACAAACTGTTCTACGACGTTACTGTGGTTCTTTTTGATTCCAGCGATAACTGTTTTTCCATGAACGTAGATGGTGTTCGCTTCCTTGACCTGAAGAGCCAGAGAGCATCGCGCTCTTTTTTCAAGCTCTGTAAACTGTTTAGGGAAGAAAAGCCTGACGCGGTGTTTTCGACGACTGATCATATCAACATACTTATATCGTTAGTATCGCGCTTTGTTCATGTCCCCGTATTAATTGCGAGGGCCTCTAATATTCCTGATCATATGCGCTTATTTTCCGATAGAAGAGACAAAGCGCTGAACATGCTTACAAAGAGCTCCTACAAACGATTTGATACCATAGTCTGCCAATCGGATGAAATGAAGCAATCACTATTAAGAGAGTTCAAGATTGATTCGCAAAAGCTGATAGTCATCCCGAATCCCGTCAATTATACATCTGTCATAAAACGGGAGCTGGTATCTGCAACTGAGAAGAAGCTGATCATTGTGGCACGACTCGCTAGAGAGAAGGGGTTCGACAGGCTGTTGGACATTATTGCAGGACTCCCTAAAGAGTATACATTAACGATTGTTGGAACCGGTGTATTGAAAGAGGAGATTGATCAGAAGGTGGAGTCTATGAATCTGAAAAGCCGGATTACTTTCTTGAGTCAGAGCACTCATATCACTCAAACAATTGCCAAGCATGACGTCTTCGTTCTGACATCATTTACAGAGGGATTTCCGAATGCCGTCTTGGATGCACTGTCAGTCGGTGTACCAGTAGTTAGCTTTCGTGTCGGTGGAATATCCAATCTCATAAGAGATGGTTTTAACGGTTATATTGTTGAGCAAGGAGATCTCAAAGGGTTCAAAAGTAAAGTAATTGTCGCTTGCGAAAATGAGTGGGATGCTGTGGCAATAAAAGAGCATGTATATCAGAGATGTGCCATCGACAAGGTCTCAGAACAATATCAATGCCTTGTTGGCTAGTTTCCTATCATCTTTTTGTACTTAATAATTTTAAAATTTTCGATATGTGTGGTATTTACGGATCGACTGTTCAGTATGGTGACGAGGTGATTGGCGCCAAGTTGAATACTATTAAATTCAGAGGACCCGATTACTCGGGAGTTCAGCGCTGTGAAGACGTGGTGTTAGGTCATAACCGTCTTGCGATCTTAGATCTAGACAATCGTTCGAATCAGCCATTTTCTTATCGGCATCTATGGATCGTGTTCAATGGAGAGATTTACAACTACCTTGATCTGAAAAAGGACCTGGAAGCTAAAGGATATGGGTTCCGTACCACCTCAGACACTGAGGTTATATGTGCATCTTATCTGGAGTACGGATCGGCCTGTGTCAATAAACTTAACGGGATGTTCGCTTTCGTGATCTACGATTCACGAAGCAGGACGCTGTTTGGGGCGAGAGACAGATTTGGAAAAAAGCCGTTTTACTATTTACACCGCGAAAAAGAATTTGAATTTGCCAGCCAACCCTCATCCATAGGTTTGTACCGCGATCTGACACTAAATCAAAGTGCTGTTCATGAATATCTGATCTGGGGCTATATTCCCGAGCCAGACTCCATTTGGGAAGAAGTGAAAAAAGTGCCTGCCGGGTACTACTTCGTTTTTCATTTGTCGAGCGGAAACCTGAAGCTTGAGAAATATTGGGATCTCGACTACTCAGCGGACGGCCGCTTTACAGGTAGCTACGAAGAAGCGAAATCTCATTTGGATGAACTAATCTCCGACGCTGTTAAAATCAGACTTCAGTCAGACGTTCCACTCGGAGTGTTCCTTTCAGGAGGGATTGATTCTTCTCTTGTAGCCGCTAAGGCATCGCAGCAGGCAGGGAGTATTAAAACCTTTTCCATTAAATTCAATGAGAAAGGTTTTGACGAGAGTATGTATGCTGCGATGGTAGCTGATCGTCTGGGTACAGAGCACCACACGATTGAATGCGACTATAGTCAGGGCATTGATCTGATCAGCAACTTTTCTTCTTACTATGATGAACCATTTGCGGATTCGAGTGCCATACCCTCTATGCTGCTGAGTAAATACACCCGCCAGCATGTAACAGTTGCCCTAAGTGGCGATGGTGGCGATGAAGGCTTTTTGGGTTATTCCAGATATAAATGGATGAAAAACGTCTCTTCCGTTTTTAAGATCCCTTTAGGTGCGCGTAAGACCTTAGCCTCATTACTGCATTATTCTCCGAAGTATACCCATAAGCTGATTGCGATGGGTATATCGATGAAAGACCTCGAGACACTTTACGTGAAAATGATCGGAGGAATGGAAAACTCCTGGCTGCTCAATCCTGATCAGGGATTAAAGACGCCGTTCATGAACGTATTAAAGTCAGACAATTCTTTCCTGGAAAACCTCTCGGATTTTGATATCAAGACCTATCTTAACGAAGATATAAATACGAAAGTGGATCGGGCATCTATGGCCTTTTCGCTGGAATCGCGGTCTCCATTGATGGACTATAGAGTGATTGAGTTTGGTCGGAGCTTGCCACTACATTTTAAATATGACCGCGGCAATCAGAAGAGGGTGCTTAAAGACATCCTTTATAATTACTTACCAGCTTCTATATTCGACAGGCCCAAGGCCGGCTTTACTATGCCTTTTAGGGATTGGTTCAGAGGCGAACTGAAAGAGTATGTACTGGACACACTCTCTGAAAATGAACTGAAAAACATCCCTGGGATCAATGTCAAAAGAACACTCGAAATCATTGATGAACACATGACTTCCCGTTGGAATCGTTATCCGCAGATTTGGAAGCTCCTGGTATTGAGTCAATGGTTGAAAAAATATAACACGCATGAAGTGGCTGAAGCTTCATTGATTAACATCTAGACTCTGTTATGCTATCCATTCAAATTGAATTAACGCCCTTCCTGAAGCGGCGGATCATCTGGTTTGGTTCTCAGCCCAGCATCTGGAATTGCTTTACTACGGTATATAAGCAGAGTGCGCAGTGCAAGCCTGCCGCAGGATATAAGAGAGAAGCCTTCTATACCAAGATCATAGACCTTACTCAGGATGAGAGTGTTATTCAGCGGGGATTTAAAAAGAATACACTATATGAAGTGAACAGAGCAATGAGAGATGGGATCATCACAACTGTTGAGAACAACCACAAGAATTTTCTGAGCTTTTATAATTTATTTGCGCCGACTAAGAACCTCCCGCCCATAAATAGCAGTAAAATTAGGTGCTATGGTGAGAATCTGATAGTTACCAAAGCTACATACGGGAATCTGGATGTTGTAATGCACTCCTATGTTGTCGATCCCACCCTTAAGCGGGTCAGGTTGCTTCATACTGCATCACTTTACCGGAATGAAGATAGTGTTGAGATGAAGGCGATTATCGGGCGCGCAAACAGGCTACTCCATTTTGCCGACATGTGCCACTTCAAACAGCTAGGCTTTACTCAATATGACCTCGGCGGATACGCCCTAAATACCGAAGACCAGGTTCTTGCAGGAATAAACCGCTTTAAAGAAGGCTTCGGCGGCACTCTGCGGGAGGAAAGCGACTTTCTACCTTACGCTCTGGTGCTGGTTTCCAGACTGCTGAAATAAAATCTAAGGATCTAAATCACGACACGATGAAAATAAAATCAATACTCCGTCTGAACAGGTACCGGATGATCGTGGTCTTTGAACGACTTCGGGGAATAGACTTCACTAAGCAGCTGGATAATGAGCAGACCCACGTCAGCAAGTCAGACGGCGTTTATTTTTCTTCTTCCGCGTATTTCCCTGAGTTGAGAAGAGTACTGGATGACCTTTGTATCACGCAGGAGGATTCAATTCTCGACTATGGATCAGGAAAGGGAGCCTTGCTTGTTCTGTTCAGAAAGTATGCTTTTAGAAAGATAGCAGGCGTAGAGTTATCAGAAAAGCTGCAGTCGATAGCTCAACGGAATTTCAAAAAGTTAAACATCAACAATCTACATCTTTTTCATTCTGATGCAAGAACGTTCACGGATATCGACGAATACAACCATTTCTACTTTTACAATCCCTTCCCCTGGGAGGTAATGGAAGTTGTTCTTCAGAATATCGTTGCATCCATACGAAAAGTACCGAGGGCAGTTAAGTTGATCTACTGTAACCCAAGCTGTCATGAACAGATTCTGAATGCCGGGGGTTTTCGCGAGTTAAGAAGGTATCCGGGGCAAGTGGCATGGAGTACAATAGTTATTTATCAGTCGAGCTTTTAAACCGCATAGATGATCAGCTATTTTTTTAAGAAAATATTTACCGCGGATAAGTGGAACATTGGCTTTGTCAATCAAACGAAGGAAAGCCTGATGGAGAACAAGAGATTAAACAGGGAAATTAAATGGATGAAAGAGGATACGGTTGAATATGCGGCAGACCCTTTTGTAAAAGAAGTAGGCGGAAAGCTCTATGTATTCTACGAAGAACTGAACTTTTGGAATGGTAAAGGAGAGCTGAAAGTGCTTGAAAATTTCGATTTTCAAACGAAGAGCAAGATCATCGGATTGGAACATCAGAATGTTCATGCATCCTACCCCTATGTTTTCAAAGGAAATAATGTTTTCTATTGCATCCCGGAGACATCAGCATCGTTGGAGGTTGAATTATATCAGCTTGATCCCTTAAATATAAAGGAGTTTAAAAAAGTCAGAACCCTACTCCGCGGCGAGCAGTATGTGGATACCTCGATGATCTTTTATAAAGAGAAATATTGGCTTTTTACCAGCATCTCTCAAAGAAGTAAAGAATTATATATCTATCACGCTAAATCCCTGGAAGACGAGTTTATACCTCATATTCTTAATCCTATAGTCGTAGATGATAACGCGAGCCGAAATGCCGGAGAGCTCTTTGTCGTGAACGACCAGCTTTACAGGCCCAGCCAGAATCCTTCTGATCGTTATGGTGGCTCCATTATTATCAGTAAGGTTGAAGCGATCTCCGAAAGCGAGTACAAGCAGGAGATCGAATTTGAAATATTCCCTGAATCACCATACGATAGGGGACTCCACAATATAAGTTTCACAGGAGACATAATTGTGTTTGATGGAAAAAGACGCCTTAGCTCTCCAATAATGCCGATAAAGAAATTGGTAAAAAAGTTAAGATCGAGAAGATGAGCAGATTGAAGGAATTTGATAATCAGCCTCCGCGCATGGTCTTCATCTCTATGACGAATGCAGTAGGCGGGGCTGAGAATGTTCTGCAGTTGCTGGCTGAGTCAGAGAGCAGTGCTATGATATTTCTCAAGCGGATGTTCTCCAACGTTTTGAAAGCCGGATCGGGAAAGAGAACGTATCTGACCGATGGGTCTTTACTGCTGGGATTTATTAAACTGGTGAAGGAAGTTCATGGATACTCAGACGGGTACATACTGTTTAGTAGCCATTCTTATTTGAACGCTTATCTGGGCTTTCTCAAACGAGTAGGGCTTATCAAAGTGCCTGTGATCGTCCGGGAGAGCTGTTGCCTGTTTTCAAGATATAGCGGACTAAAGAGACTAAGTTATAGTCTCGCATACCGCTTAGGATATCCTGCTGTTGATTTGGTGATATGTCAGACTGATTTGATGCGCGCCGAGTTGCTTCACCACAATAAGTTCCTTTCTGAAGATAAAGCCATTGTACTGAATAATCCCTTCAATCTGGAACAAGTACGATCCAAGGCACTCCATATGCCGGATGATCAGGATTCCGGGGGCAATTACATCTGTTCTGCAGGGCGTTTGATCCCGATCAAAGGCTTCGATCTTCTGATCAAAGCCTTTTCCGGGTTAGAAGACACAAACGAAGACTTGAAATTAGTGATCCTAGGTGATGGAAAGGAGAGGAATAAGCTTGAAAACCTGATAGAGGAGCTAAATCTGAAAGGGAGAGTTATCCTTAAAGGTCATGTCAGGAATCCGATTCCCTTTTTCAAAAATGCCAAAGTATGCGTCGTCTCCTCGATTCAGGAAGGCTTTCCGAATGTGCTGCTGGAGATGATGGCCGTAAACCCTTCCGTGGTGTCAACGCTCTGCGCCGGCGGAATAGAAAATATTCCAAATATCGGCAAGGTGCAGGTAAACAATGTTGAAGCGCTGACGCTGGCTATTCAGAACGCCCTCAAAGTTGAAAATGCAAGCTATCCTGAGATTTCAGCTGCCTATCTGAAGAACCGTACTCCCGATAACTTTATGAATTCTGTTTTGAGGGAAGTTTCCCTGCGGTATAAGAACCCTTGTACCCACAATGTTCAGGTATAGTTATAACCAATTTGAATTCAATAACATGAAAGTTTTAGTAACAGGTAGTGCCGGGTTCATCGGCTATCATCTGGTTACCCGTTTGTTGCAGCGCGGAGACCAGGTAATTGGCGTCGATAATCTTAATGATTATTACGATGTCAGTTTGAAGTATTGCCGTCTGCGGGAGTCGGGGATAGCTGAAGATCAAATCGAATATGGTAAGCCCGTCTTATCTGTTGATTTTCCCAATTATCAGTTCATCAAACTTGACCTCACTGATGCCGGGAGGCTAGATCAACTGTTTGCGGGCAATGGTTTTGATCTCGTTGTAAACTTAGCCGCTCAGGCTGGCGTCAGGTATAGTCTTGTTAACCCTGCAGCCTATATCGATTCTAATGTGACGGGCTTCCTGAACGTACTTGAAAGTTGCAGAAACAATGCTGTAACCCGCCTGGTGTATGCCAGCTCTTCCAGCGTTTATGGATTGAATAACAAGATCCCATTCAGCACTGCGGATAAAGCCGACAGACCTATTTCTGTGTACGCTGCATCTAAAAAGACCAACGAGCTTCTGGCCCATACCTACAGTCACCTGTTCGGGATACAAACAACGGGATTAAGATTCTTTACCGTGTACGGACCCTGGGGGCGGCCCGACATGGCGCTATACACCTTCACCAAGGCAATCAAAGACCGGCAGCCAATCTCGGTGTTCAATAATGGCGACATGCGGCGCGATTTTACCTTTATTGATGATATTATAGAAGGCCTGGTCAAAGTGATAGATGATGGAGATTGTCCCTCAGGCTCGTGTAATATCTATAACATCGGTCGCGGAGAGTCTGTCAACTTAATGGACTTCATTCATGAAATAGAGAAATGCCTCGGTACGGAGGCCATCAAGCACTATTATCCGATGCAGGACGGAGATGTCGCCGAAACCTGGGCAGATACCACAGAGATGGAGCGTAAACTGAACTATCGACCGAAAGTATCCATCGCTGAAGGTGTAGAGAAGTTCGTCAAGTGGTATGCCGACTTCTATTCTAATGAAGCTCCACTCAAGGATACAATGGAACATGTATCTGCAATATGACGATGATTCCAGATCAGGTTCAGCAACAGGGAATTGCCCGCGGCAAGTCCCTTAATCCACCCCATCAGCAAATCATGAAAAGGAAAATATTGATCATCGCTGATTCCTCCGGCTCATTGATAGACTTCAGAGGGAAGCTAATTGAGGCGCTAACGTTGAACAACGAGGTAAACATATTTACTCCCAAAATCCTGAAAGATCATATCCGGACAAAGTTGCTTGAATGGAAGGTCATCATTCATGAGAACTCATTAAACGGGAGCAATGTTTCGATTGCATCCGATATAAAGTATATCCTTGATCTGTATAAAACCATTAGAATCGTGAAACCCGATGTTGTGTTCCCCTACGCATTCAAGCCGGTTATCTATGGCGGCCTGGTTGCAGCAGCTTGCAGAGTAAAGCACATAACTCCTATGTTAACCGGTCTTGGAAACACATTTCAGGATAATAACGCCAAGCGAATAGTTAAGGCGCTAACTAAAAACCTCCTGAAGCTGACATTAACCTCCAGAAAGGGGCTGAAAATTATATTTCATAACGATGATGACCGGAAAACACTGATTCAAAACAAGATCATCAGTCAGAAAAGCCGAACATTTGTTGTCAGCGGATCTGGCGTAGATCTCGAACATTACAGTTACTCAAGTCCCCCTGATACAAAAACCCTGACGTTTCTTATGATTGCGCGTTTGATTAATGCGAAGGGTGTCAGAGAGTTTTACCAGGCAGCACTGATTTTGGGGGAGAAGTATCCAGCCGTCCGGTTCCAGCTGGCAGGCCCCTATGATGATAATGTGGATGCTATTGACCAAGATCTGTATGATAAAATAAGATCCGGCTCGGTGCTGAATTATCTCGGTGAAGTGGATGATATACGATCCTTGATTAGAGAATCATCCATTGTGGTGCTTCCTTCCTACAGAGAAGGTCTTCCGCGATGTATGTTGGAAGCAATGGCGATGGGAAGAGGTATCATTACCACAGACTCTGTTGGTTGTAAAGAAACCATCTCCACTTCCGAAAACTACCCTAACGGCTTTTTAGTGCCCGTTAAAGATGTTTGCGCGCTTGTCTCTAAAATGGAATACTTCATTAACAACAGGCCTGAAGTGCTGCGCTTTGGAGAAAACGGAAGACGCTACGCCGTCGAAAGATTCGATGTTCATAAAGTGAATCGCGACATGCTCCGCATTCTCGAAGCCTCTGACAGTAACTAAGCACCCGAAAATAACTAACCTATTATCTAAAATTGTAAAACCGAATATGCCCTACCAGATAGTGTCTATTGATGAAATAGATCGTTGGAATTTATATATCGAAAGGTCTCTTCATTCTGATTTTTATCATACAGGAGATTATCACTCGCTGCAAACCAAAGGCGAACCCCTTTTATTTGTTTTTGAACATGATGACGTACTGATCATGTTTCCTCTGCTAAAAAGGAAGATCGAAAATACGGAATTCGTAGACTTTACATCGGCATACGGATACTCCGGACCTCTTTCCAATCGCGAGTTTACGGAGCTAGATGCATCTGTGATGGATCGCTTCAAAATGGAATTTCTACAGTTTATTGCCGATCAGAAATGTGTTTCGGTATTTGCCCGTCTTAACCCCTTTATTGACCATTGTATGCTGCTCGAGAAGTTCGGCGGTGTCTATGAAAACGGTAAAACCGTATACATGGACCTGACTGTTCCGCTCGAAGAGCAAAGAGGGCACTATGAAAAGCGGCTGCGGAGGAGAATCAAGCAACTTAGAAGAAAGAACTTTCGCATAACCGAGGGTAAGGACACTCATGAAATACAACTTTTTATGGACTTATATCATGAGAACATGGATCGCTTAAACGCTTCACCTCATTATTATTTTGATGAAAAGTATTTTACAGGCCTGCTCAACACCGACAGATTCAAGAGTAAGTTGCTGCTGGCTTACGATGAGAATACACTGATTTGCGGAGCGATCGTAATCTACTCACACAGGATTATCCGAAATCACCTCTCTGCAACCCATCCTGGTTATCTTAATTGTTCACCAGGCAAACTATTAACAGATGAGATCAGCTTACTCGGGCGTGATTTGGGATTGGAGTACTTTCATCTTGGCGGCGGAGTAGCGGGACGAGAAGATTCCCTCTTCCAATACAAGTCTTCTTTCTCTAACCTGTTCCTGGAAGATAAAGTATGGTGTTATGTTGCAGACCCGCTGGCCTACGAATACCTCGTAGAGATGAGGACACCTGAAGAAGCAGTCGAAATACAACATTTTCCATTATACCGATGCTAGCCATGCATCACCAGACGTACCCAGATCTGTTCTCCTCCATTTTGAAATAAAACATTACCTATGAAAAACAAATTTGAGTACTCCGGAAAGAAGATCGAGGACTTTAGTGAAGCGCTTGACTTGTTTGGGTGGGTCATTTACGAAAACGTACTGACGCCCGAATTTGTCGATGTTGTCAATGAATCCCTCAAGGCCGCCTATCAGGTTAGAAGGGCTATTCAGATAGAAAATGGAATAGGCGAGAATACCGACGGTACACTGCACCATCTTATCGACCGGGACAATTTCGCTCTTGAATTTCTGGGCCGCGGATACTTCTCTGAGGAAATTGAACGATTTCTTAAAGGTAAGTTTATCGTGAACTCATTTGGTGCGGTAATAAATTCTAAAAACATCCAACAGTATGTCCAGAAAATACATCGCGATGTAAGATCATTCACCGGAGATATAAAGATGATGATTCAGATGCTCGTGGTACTAGATGACTTTACCGAAGAGAATGGTGCTACCTATTTTCTTTCCGGTTCTCATAAACGAGATGGCCTCCCTGATCATGACTACTTTTATAATAATGCAGTAAGAGCAATAGTCAAAAAGGGCGGTATTATTATGTTCGACTCTAATCTATGGCATGCTGCAGGGTCCAATACAACGGATAAAGTAAGGCGCGCACTCACCATTGGCTTCACCCCCCCATACATCAAACAGCAATTTGATTATCCGCGGAGCCTGGGTTACGAATACGGAGAAGGCTTATCTGATAATCTTAGACAAATAATTGGTTATAAGTCGCGTATACCAGCAACACTATACGAGTATTACCAGCCGCCGCATAAAAGAATGTATCAACCGGGGCAGGGCTAACCAGTGTTTTAACTGCCCGCCGCCCCGTATCGCTCAAACAAATAAATGATGCCCGAAACATTATCCGTCAAAGCCCTCGGAGGGTATATAGAACTGCAGCTTCCTGAGGTGCAGGAATACTATCCGAATTTTATAAAGCTGAATACCGCCCGAAACTGTCTCGAATATATACTCAGAGTGCAAGGCTATACATTAATCTACATACCCTACTACACCTGCAATGTGGTGCTCGACGCGGTTAAGAAGATAAATATTGCTTACCAGTTTTATCACGTCGATGTTCAATTAAATCCGGTGCTCGACTTCACTGTGGCTCCAAATGAGTGCCTTCTTTATACCAACTATTTCGGTCTGAAAGAAAATACAGTGAAGGCACTTAAAGAAAAGATCGACAATCTTATTGTCGACAACGCGCAGGCGTTTTTCTCCGTCGCTCTGCCAGGCGTCGACACCTTCTACTCCTGTAGGAAGTTCTTTGGCGTGCCGGACGGCGCTTATCTCCAGCTCAGTAGCGAAGATCGTTTGAGTCTCACCAGCGATGTATCGGTATCAAGGTTCTCACATCTGATAAAACGTATCGACTTAGGCGCAGAACATGGCTACGCAGATTTTATCGCCAATAACGTAGATCTGGAAGATAACGAAATAAAGAATATGTCTGCCTTGTCCCGGAGAATGATGAAAAGCATCGACTATGAAGCATGCCTGGAGGCGCGCAACGACAACTTCAATTATCTTCATCGTTCGCTGTCTTCTTATAATGAATTGGCTGTCGACCCTGATTCAGTAAACGGTCCGATGGCCTATCCTCTTCTGGTACCTCATCAGGGTTTAAAGACCCGACTGATCGCTCAAAAAATATTTGTTCCTACCTACTGGCCCAACGTGTTAAATTGGGTGAGTAGTGATTCAGATGAATTTTACCTCGCGGAGCATCTTCTTGCTCTGCCCATTGATCATCGTTACGATCGAGACGACATGAACCGCATTATTGATACCCTTAAAGAACTGTTATGAAACACGCTGTCTACCTGAGGCCGCTTGAGCTGGAAGATGCAAAAATATCTTATAAGTGGCGCAACGATCCCGATGTCTGGAAGTACACCGAAGCTAGACCAGACCGCCACATCACCTATCACATCGAAAAAGAGTGGTTGGAAGGTGTTCTAAAGCGCAGATCTGAGCGAAGATTTGCGATCTGTCTAAAAGGTACTGATCGGTATATCGGAAATATCCAGCTGCTCGGCATTCAAAGAAAAAATGCCCGTTTTCATCTGTTTATTGGAAATAAAACATACTGGGGAAAGGGGATAGCCAAAGAAGCATCATCACTGATTCTCCGGCATGCATTCACAGAGCTGGACTTGCGAAGGATAACCCTTGAAGTTCATAAAGATAATCTTCCCGCACGATCAGTCTACCAAAGGATGGGCTTCGTGCAGACAGAAGAGAAAGGCGACTTTATGGTGATGATGCTCACGCGGTCTAAATTCATTAACTATATCTGGTCCTGATTCTTAGCTTATTCCCATTTGTAATTTACTCAACTAAGGCGAATGCCTGCCGCCTGGCTTACTCTGGAGTCTACATCTCAAATCTATTTTAACTCTCCTATGAAAAAACTGATTTATAACGAAAAAGCATATTCCCGCTGGCTGATATTGATGATCGATCAAGTGATTGTCGCTTGGGCTCTCTTAACCTCTTGTCTGATCGTTAACAGGTTCGAGTATCTGGATTTTTTTACTTTCAGTACCCTCTGGTATGTGGGGCTTTACAGTGCGATTGCCTTGACGGTGTTCGTCACCATGCGCATCCACACCGGAATCATCCGTTACTCGAGCACGGAGGATATATTCCGGGTGTTTATGGCGGTGATGATTGCAAGCACGCTTTTTGCCGCGGTCAGCAAGTTCGTGATCATGCCGAAGCTCAACGGAGTCGACCAGTGGATCTATCTCGCTCTTCTGTTAAACTTTTTTGTCTCCACTTCTGTGTTGATCATCTTCCGCATCAGCATTAAGCATTTCTTCGCGTATTTGAAGCAAGATCTTCAAATAGAGAATTCAAGAGAGGTGGTGCTCATCTACGGTTCTGACAGCTCGTCTATCCTGATGAAAAGAGCACTTGAGTCAAGACGCGAAACAGGGCTCCGAGTCCTGGGCTTTATAGACGACAGGCAAGACAAGGTAAATAAATCTATAGAACAGAAAAAAGTTTATCCTTCTTCCTGCATCGCGTCTTTAAAGACGAAGCATGCAGTGCAAAAGCTTGTGGTAATGGACGATTATCATGATGTGAAAGGAAGGCACGAGGCCATCGAAAAATGTATAGAATCAGGAATAAAGGTGGTTTCTGTTCCTCCTTCGGGACAATGGCTGGATGGCAGGCTTATGTTAAAGCAGTTTCGCGAAATCAGGATCGAGGATCTTCTGCAGCGCGAGCCTATTATACTTAACAAAAGCAATATCTTCAAAGAAGTGCGCGGGAAACGTGTACTTGTTACAGGTGCCGCTGGCTCTATCGGGTCGGAAATAGTGCGCCAGGTACTCTCATACAATCCCAAGTTCGTGGTTCTGTTCGATCAGGCGGAAACACCCTTGCATGAATTACAACTTGAGCTGGAGGATAGATATCTGGGAGCTGCAACCCGAATCTTCATGGCCAACATCCAGAATGAAAGGCGCCTGCGAACCATGTTTGAGCTCTATCAGCCCGAAATTGTCTTTCATGCAGCAGCATGTAAACACGTGCCTATGATGGAGCATAATCCTTCAGAAGCGGTGTTGACCAATGTCTGTGGAACAAAGAATCTGGCTGACCTCGCCGTAGAATACCAGGTTAAGAAGTTCGTGATGATATCGACCGATAAGGCGGTGAATCCCACCAACGTAATGGGTGCTTCCAAACGTATAGCCGAGATGTACACGCAGTCATTGAGTAACTACCAATACACTACCCGCTTTATAACTACGCGCTTTGGTAATGTGCTTGGATCTAATGGTTCCGTAGTTCCCCGCTTTAAGAGTCAGATTGAAAAAGGAGGGCCAATTACCATTACCCATCCTGAAATTACCAGATTCTTCATGACCATCCCCGAGGCGGTACAGCTCGTGATGGAAGCATCAGCGATCGGGAATGGGGGAGAAATATTTATATTCGATATGGGAGAGCCAGTTAAGATCGTCGACCTTGCAGTAAATATGATCAAACTTGCAGGGTTATCTCCGGATACAGATATTCCCATCGTGTTTACGGGGCTCCGTCCTGGTGAAAAGCTATATGAGGAGCTTCTTAACAAGGAAGAACATAACATTCCTACCGATCATGCCAAAATCAAGATTTCAAAAGTGATTAATTATCAGTTTTCCTACGTGCAGGCTGAGATAGAAGCGTTGCTTTTACTGGCGAAGAATAGCAGCGACCAGATGCTTGTCAGGAAGATGATGGAGATCGTTCCCGAATTTAAGAGCACTAATGTCATCTACTCTCAACCCGAAATTGCAGAGCTTTTATGAACAGTGAGCAGCGATGAGAAATTTTTTCAAAAAATTGTTCATGTCCGTTTTGGCATAATATGTGAAATTTCCCGATTTTAGTGAGAATTATCACCCCGAAATTCCTCATTTATCGAGGAGCTTAGACCCCAAAAACGATTATTTTCAAAAAAAATAAAGTTTTTTGAAAATTTTTATAGGTTAATTTAGTTTCAATATCAGGCGTTGGATTTTGCGTTTTCGTCTAACGATTTTCGTACTGTTTAATGAATGTTACGTGCGATTAATTCTGATGAGGTTTTCTCGAAAGTGTTCTTGTAAGTTACTTTTTAATTGCTTTTAAATTAGTTGATTACATAAAAAAGTAATTCATATTTCCAAGTTTTTCTATGGTATCCTTTTGCGGTTGTTCCCGTTAAAAGGACAAAACCATATGAAAAATGAAAAATTTTAATTCACAGTCCACCTTGTTATTCTCCTCTCTACTTGCATCTGTACTGCTTTTTAGCAATTGTAAAAAAGACGTTGAGACTGAGTTTACACCTTCAGTTGAAGCAGTTTCTGCAACCTCTTCAAAGAAACTTGTATTAAATCCACTTGACTTGAGCTCAGCAAAATCTGATAATGGTTACGCTGTATTAATAAAACGCGCTATCCCTGAGTCTATCAAAGGAGATGACGCAAAGAATCCTAAAGCTTCCATTGTTAGGATATTTGAAAATGGTAAAGAGCTCGGAGCCGCACACGCCAGCCACGGTGATATCAGATCTATAGGAAAAGGCCAGTTCAGCCACTGGGGAACAAGCCTTATTTTTTCCGCATCAGATAATACAGATCCTCGTAAAAATGGCAGATCTTACACATATGCCGTGGGTGCCGGATCGATTCCCGTTGCCGAGGAGAAACTTCCTGTTGCTGACGAAAAACTTCCTGTTGCTGACTTGGAAGCTAAGCGTTCAGGAACACCAATCGGCTTCGCTAACGTTAACGGTAAAACAACCGGTGGCGAGGGTGGACAAACGGTTATCGTGACTACCTTGACTGAGCTTACAAAAGCTGTTGAATCTACTTCACCACTGATTATCAAAGTCAAAGGAACAATCACAGGTAGCGGAAGTGTATATGTGAAATCAAATAAATCTATTATAGGTACTAATGGCGGTACATTGAACGGTGTCGGCCTAAAAATATTCTCAGTCTCCAATGTGATTGTACAGAACCTGACTATCAAGAATGTTGTAGCTGGCTCAGACGATAACGACTGCATAAATATTAAATACTCTGACCATATCTGGGTCGACCATTGTGATTTGTTCGCAGATAGAAATAACGGTTGGGAATACTATGACGGTCTGATCGACATCACTAAGAAATCATCATACATCACAATCTCCTGGAGCAAACTTCACGATACTTATAAAGCGATGCTGCTGGGTGTAAGTGAGAATGATAAAGGCGGAATCAAAGTGACTCTTTACAACAACCACTTCTACAACTTAAACGAGCGCGTTCCATCTATGGTAGCAGGAGAAGCCCACGTATTCAACAACTACTTCTCTAACGTGAATGGTTATTGTGTAGGATCAAGAATCGATGGTATAGTTCGTACAGACAACAACTTCTTCTCAAACTGTTCAACACCTATCGATACGTACCTGGGCGGAGACGCAGTTGGTTACATCAGCGGTTCTAACACCAATTACTATGATAAGAGTGGTTCAAATGATATCCGTACAGTCGAAAAATCATGGACAGCTCCATATCAATATAAATCAGCTCTCCTAAATGCTAAAGATGTGCCTGCAGTAGTAACAGCAGGAGCAGGTCCGACACTATAGGGCCGGTTCTAACATCAAACGTCCAAAAGCTGCCAATTGGTAGCTTTTGGCGTTTTGATGTTTTTGGGCGCCGATAACAGGTAAGTTAGATCATTTCAAGTTTGCTCTAAACAATGATTATATGATAAAAACTATTTATGAAGAAACAGAATGGAAGGCCATCATTCAACGTTCTCACTGTTACGATTTTTACCATACCTGGTATTACCATAGCCTGGATAAAAGCGGCTGTCCGATCTTGCTCCTCTACCAATACAATGAAGACTTTATCGCATTTCCGCTGATTCGGAAATCGACTAATACGGGCAGTCAACATCTGGCTTCAGCTTATGGCTATGTAGGCCCCGTTTCAAACAAAAAGTTTCACGATATCAGTGAACAAATGCTTATGGGCTTTAGAGATGCCTTCTTCTTGTATCTTAAGCTGGAAGGATATCAGCAAGTGACAGCAAGACTAAGTCCCTTTCTGGACCAAAATTTTTTGATTAATACTTTAGGAGGGAACCTTGCTGAAGGAAAAGCCGTCGTGCTCGATCTTTCCGTTCCTATAGAATATCAGCGGAAGAACTATAGAAGGAACCTGATGGGGAAAATTCGAAAATTAGAGCGAAAAGGCTACTACGTAGGAGAGGGAAATGGCGAAGCCGATCTTCGCACCTTCATCTCCATCTATCTGGAGAATATGAACCGTATTGGCGCTACAGATGTCTACCTGTTCAATGAGCAGTACTTTTTCGATTTTTTAAAGGCTGATGATTTCGAAGCTAAATTGTATTTCGTATTTGCCGGAAACGAAGTCATTTGCGCCACCATAGTCACCTTAACCAACGGGTTCATTAACGGCCACCTGATCGGGACCCGTAACGAGTATCTTTCAGAGTCCCCCGCCAAATTGCTTGTCGATCAGCTAAGTATAATCGGCCGGCAACTCGGTATGAAATATTTCAATCTTGGCGGAGGCCTGAACTTCAGGGAAGATCAGCTGTTTAGCTGGAAATCGGGTTTTTCCAGGTTGTTTTTTAGTAGTGAAAAGTGGACATTCATTCAGGATGATGCCGGAAATTCTGTTAGCCAAACTAAAACCGGCCCGTCCGAGCAAGAAGCATTAGTAAACTAGTCGCTCAGGAAAGCTCATCTTTCCGAGGTTAGGCTTCAATATTACCCATCTGAAGGCTCCTGAAGGCGCATTGTTCGTCGAAATATGCTCCTGATATTCCGAGTGGACCACAAAAATCCAGAAAAATGAAAATTATACCTAAAAAACTTTAGAATATTGCTTAATATTAGGATTAAAACCTGGCATTTTAATAAATGTGATCAGAACTACTAGAATCCCGTTTATAAACTCTATGAATTAATCCATTATGAGAAAATCTTTTCTACTTTTATTTAACCTCCTGCTATGCGTGGCGGCTTTTTCCCAAACCCCGATCAGGGTGTCTGGTAAGGTTACCTCTGCATCTGATGGCTCATCCGTAATGACCAGTGTGGTCATTAAAGGTACTAAAACCGGTATTTCCACCGACATTGAGGGGAACTACGTCTTTCCGAATGTTCCTTCGAACGCGGTGCTCGTATTTACAGCCATTGGCTATACAAAGCGGGAAGTTCCCGTAAATGGCCGGACTGTCGTTAATGCCGTCCTTCAGGAAAGCATGCAGGAACTCGACGCCGTCATGGTGGTGGCTTACGGAACGGCTAAAAAAGGTACCTATACCGGTTCGGCTGCTAGCATCAGCCAGGACAAGATCAAGGAAACGCCCACCACCTCGTTTCAAAGTGCATTAACCGGCCGCCTGGCTGGGGTGCAGATCAATCAGCAATCGGGACAAGCTGGTTCTACCTCAAGCATCCGCATCCGGGGTATTGGGTCAATGAACGCGTCCAATGAACCCCTTTACGTTATCGACGGCGTACCTGCGGTCTCCGGAAACGCGGGTCAGCTCAGCGATTATACCAATGCCACCAATGACATCATGAGTTCAATCAATCCATCTGATATTGAATCAATCACCGTTCTGAAAGACGCAGCGGCATCATCCCTCTATGGCTCCCGTGCTGCAAATGGTGTGGTCGTGATCACAACTAAACGCGGCAAGCAAGGCAGGCCTGTAATCAACTTCAAGTCTTCGTTAGGCCTGACGCCTTCCTGGGCTACAGACAACTACGAAGCAGCCGGCGTACAGGAACAAACGAATATGCTGTACCGGGTTTTTCATGATCTGAACACCTCAGCCGGCAGAACAGACCAGTTTGCCAATACAAACGCCCTAACCCGTCTCAACCAGCGCTTCAACAGGCACGGGTACTACTTCGAGACGGCGGGTACCGGATTATCCGAAAACGTGATCATCAAAGGGATGACTGATGGTATTGTCAACAGGGAAGGAACTTACTTTGACTGGGAAGACGCGCTGTTCAGGACCGGAACTTTTCAAACCAATGATCTATCCCTTAGTGGCGGAGATCCGAATACAACCTATTATTCTTCTTTATCTTACACCAAAGATCAAAGCAGAATAAAGGTCAACGATTTCGACAGGGTCACCGGACGGATTAATCTTGCCCAGAAAGTTGGTAAGTACGTAGAATTCATTACAAACGTGAACGTTGCCAGAAGTGAGCAGTCGGGCTACAACGATACCCGTGCCCTTGGCACGAACTACTTCCTGCAGTCCCGTAACCTGCTGTTCCCTTTCTATTGGCCTACTGACTATAAAACCGGCCAACCCTACACGCTCAGGTACGGGAGCTTTGCCTATAACGCCGAGTATTACGATAAAGAGTGGGAGAACAGCTCCGTTACCCGACGTATTACAGCTAACGAAACGCTTAACATCAAATTACTTCCGGAGCTGACATTCAGATCGGTTTTCTCCTATGACAACTCGCAGATCGCCGACAATATCTACTACAGTCCTGTTCATTTCAACGGCTCGGCCACTAACGGGACTGCCTCAGCCCTCACGACCAATATGAACAAGCTGGTATCTTCGTCGACATTGAATTTCAACAAAGAGTTTGGTTCTCACTCCCTTGGATTGCTTGCGGGTTTTGAGGTTGAAAAGAACGAAACCGATTTTCAAAGGGCTACCGGAACAGACATGCCTTCGAGCGCCTTGCACACTGTCGCAACATCAGGTGCGCAGACGGCGAGCGCCTATACATGGGGTAACTCTATCGTTTCTGTGTTATCACGCGCTGAATACAACTATGCCCAGAAATATTATGCGTCCGCGTCGTTCCGCCGGGACGGTTCATCACGACTGGGACCGGATTCCCGCTGGGGCAACTTCTGGTCGGTCGCAGGATCATGGAGGATCAGCCAGGAAGAGTTCCTGAATAACTCTGAAACAATCAGCAACCTCAGAATCCGGGCATCGTTCGGAACAAACGGAACCACACCATCAGCCAACTACGGCTGGAGATCTCTTACCAGCTATACGTCCAGGTACATGGGCCAGGCAGGCGGTGGGATCAGTACCATTGCAGATCCCTCGATCACGTGGGAAACCAACTACTCCACGAATGCAGCCCTGGAATTCGGTCTCTTCGGCGACCGCTTGTCGGGTACCATCGAATATTTTAATCGCGACTCCAAGGAGTTGCTTCAGGATGTACCCATCTCCCTGGTTACCGGATTTAGTAGTACGCTAAAGAACGTAGGGGAGCTTAATAACAGGGGCTTTGAAATGGAGCTCGGTGGTGATATCATCAGAAAAGAGGGGCTTAGATGGAGTGCCAGCATCAATGCTGCATTCATCAAGTCGAAGGTGACAAAACTGTATTCAAATGGCACCCAGCCACAAGGGCAGGACATTATCTGGTATGATCCTACGGGCGGCGATACAAGAGCTCAGTTCATCTACCGTGAAGGTCAGCCCACACTCAGCTTCTATGGCTATGAATGGGGCGGCGTCAATGCTGAAAATGGCCGTAACGTATGGTATGTTAATGGCGAAAATCCGCAGGATGGTGACTTTCAATACAACGGAAGGGGAGCTACATACGACTTTACAACGGCGAATTTCAAAATCCTTGGCGATGGTACCCCTGATGTCTATGGTGGTTTAAACACTGACCTGGATTATAAAGGATTCAACTTAGCCCTTAACTTCAACTACAAGATAGGCGGTAAGCTTTACGATGGCGCCTACAAAGACATGGCTGACGACGGCTATTATTGGGAAAGGATGAGATCTCAGGATTACTACGATAACATGTGGACTCCTGAAAATACCAGCGGTACGCTGCCTAAACTGGATGGTAACGACCTGACCGATCCGCAGCAATACAGCAGTCGTCAGATGCATGACGCAAGTTTTCTGCGACTTAAGAACGTTACGCTTTCTTATAATTTGCCTAAGGCTCTGGTTAACAAGATCCGTGTCTCCAATGCCAGGATTTACGCTAACGGAATGAACTTATTAACGTTCTCCAAGTACAAAATAGCAGATCCGGAAGTCAATCAGTACGCCACAAGAGGATGGGAAACCCCGTTTGGTAAGACCTATACTTTCGGTGTTGAGTTTAGCTTTTAATTTTAAAGGACAATAAGATGAAAAGAATACATATACTTCTTGCGGGATTGATCTCAATCAGTTTTTTCTCCTGCAAAGATTTTCTCGATGAAAAACCTACTAATTCCGGTGATGCGGAAGTTGCCGTTCAAACTCCCGCCGACGCAAAGGTGATCGTTAACGGCCTTATGCGTAACATGACCAGTGCCAACTATTACGGGCGAAACTTCATTATGTATGGTGACGCTAAAGGTGGCGATCTGACCATCTCTTCGCAGGGACGCGGTCTTGACGCCTTTTACACGTTCAACCACGGCGTAAGCACGAACAGTTATTCCACTTTCTGGTCGCAAATCTATTTCTGCATTATGCAGGCTAACAGTTTGCTGGAAAGTATTGGGAAGATTGAGGCAAACGGGCCGGTTGCAGGGTTTGACACGTATAAAGGACAGGCACTAACGGCCAGAGCTCTGATGTATTTTGATCTTGTAAGACTTTATGGAAAAGCCTATGATGACGATAAAACGTCTTACGGCGTGCCTAACGTGACAGGAAGGCTGGGTACAGATGCTCAACCCCTACGGGCCTCGGTAGAGGAGAACTACAAGCAGATCCTGGCAGATCTTACCGCCGCGGCACCTCTGCTTCCTAAAACAAGGGCTAACGGTTATATCAACTACTATGCGAATCTAGCCCTGCAAAGCCGGGTCTATCTTTACATGAAAGACTACGCCAATGCTTTGAGAACAGCGGAAGAACTCATCGCCAGCAATGCTTATGTGCCATACACCAACGCAGCATGGGTAGACTCTTGGAAAAGTCAGTTTGGTTCTGAGTCTATCTTTGAGCTTGGTATCTTTCCGAGCGAAGGAGATCTGGAAAACGGATCACTTGGATTCTATCTGAGACGCCGGTCACACGGAAGTACAAACGCATTGGGGTGGTTTATGGCCAGCGACAGTTTCCTTCAAAGGTTGAATCAGGACCCGAGGGACGTTCGCTGGGGAGTGATGAGCAACGACGAAACCTCGACAACACGCCTTGGCTCTTTGTATAAATACAGCGGAAGCACATCATTGGCGGGCGATGGAAAAGCTACCGGTTCAGCAGTTAATATCAAGGTCTTCCGCCTGTCTGAAATATACCTGATTGCAGCAGAAGCTGCTCTCACTTCAGATCCCGCAAAGGCAGCGACCTACCTGAATGTGGTGCGCCGCAGATCTCCTTCGCTGGCTCCTGCTACTGCAGGAACGGTTTCCCTTGACATGATTGTCGATGAAAGGAGCAAAGAGCTGTTTGGTGAAGGGCACCGTTTCTTCGACATGATCCGTCTGAACAGGAACATTACCTTCAACGACGAGTTTGGCGACCTGACGATACCGCACCGTGAAAAAACAATCAACCGGTCGTTCTACAAGACTCGTCTACCTATCGGCCAAGCCGAAATCAACGCTAATCCGGGCCTGAAAGCCCAGCAAAACGAGGGATATTAAATAAAAACATCATAAAGCAGAAAAGGACCGGCGTTGCCGGTCCTTTTCTGCTTTATTTAACTCCCGGGAACCAGCCCGGAGTTGTCTTGATCACCTGCCACAGGTATTGCGGAATGACCAGATCCAGCCGCTGCTGATCATTGTCAACATCCAGCCTGTTTTGAATCGTAGACTCTTCTTCGTTTTCAATTTTCTTAATAAAATCCGGGTCCATGATCAAACCTCGTCCCAGTGCTATAAAGGCGATGCCGCTCTTTAAAGCATCAAGGGCCTCATCGGCAGAATAGACCGCACCCACACCAATCAGTGGCGCGCGACCAGCCAGCTTTTCATTGATAATTTCAAGCCTTGAACGGGTGTCGTTAGTTCCTCGTCTGGACTTTGAACGGTAGTCGGTCAGCGATACGTGCAGATAATCGAGTTCTTGGTCTGCCAGGGTCTCTACTAACTCCAGAGTTTCGGCCATCGTAATTCCCGGAGTCTCCGGTTCCTCCGGAGAAAAGCGGTAACCTACGATAAAAGGCGACTTCGCATGTTCGGCAACTGTTTGCTTCACTTCGCGGATCACTCCTAGTGGAAAGGTCAGACGCTTTTGAAGGTCACCTCCAAAGCGGTCAAAGCGCCTGTTACTATAAGGAGAGAAAAATTGCTGGATCAGGTAGCCGTTGGCTCCATGTATTTCTACTCCGTCAAATCCTGCTTCTATCGCCCTGCGCGTCGCTTCGCCAAAGTCGCGGATAATAGACTCGATCTCGTATTCTTCCAAAGCACGTGGAACGGCTCTTTCTGCCGTATTATTCTGCGCTTCCGGAGCAACCGCACTGGCACTTACAAGGTCTCCACCCGGAATAAGTTCAGGAGGGCATAGCTTGCCGCCGTGAAAGATCTGAAGGATGGCCTTTGCTCCGCCGCTTTTCATGGTTTCAGCCAGTCGGCGGAGTCCTGGAATCTGGGCGTCGTTATCCGCGCCGATCTGTCCGTGGAAGCCTTTTCCTCCGGCAGTCACGTAAGCGACGGCTGAAACGATCACGCCCGGTCCGTTCGCGCGTCTTTTATAGTATGCTAATTCTTCTTCTGTAATAGTGCCGTCTTCGTTATCGGAGGCAAAGTTGGTCATCGGTGCCATCACCAGCCGGTTGGAGATTTCAACGCCGTTTGCGAGTTTGAAAGGTTCAAACAGAGCTTGATATTTTGGATTCATTTGATTGGAAGTAAACGTTTGCCTGATTCTATCTGACGCTGAGCT
The DNA here is from genome assembly GCF_053551015.1 of Arcticibacter sp. Classification (NCBI taxonomy): domain Bacteria; kingdom Pseudomonadati; phylum Bacteroidota; class Sphingobacteriia; order Sphingobacteriales; family Sphingobacteriaceae; genus Arcticibacter; species Arcticibacter sp. Next base: position 336,462 of record NZ_JBMQOB010000021.1, read on the forward strand.
GCACGTCAATATTCCCACGGGTGGCGTTTGAATACGGACAAACCTGATGCGCTTTGTGTACGAGGTCTTCCGCCTGCGCTTTCTCTATCCCCGGGATTTCAACATCAAGTACCACCGACAGTCCGAAGCCTCCCTGGTCAAGTTTTCCGATACTCACTTCTGCTGTCACGGAAGTGGTTCCAGTCTGTACCTTCTCGTTTCTGATAATGAGATTAAGGGCACTGTCGAAGCAGGCAGCATATCCTGCTGCGAACATCGTTTCCGGATTTAAATAGCTGCCCTCCGGACCGCCCATGCTTTTTGGGGGACGAACATCGGCATCAAGGGCGCCATCTGCAGATTGAACATGACCATTTCGGCCTCCTGTCGCTGTAGCTTTCGCTGTATACAATTTATCCATTTTGAATATTTCTATAGTCTTAATTGTGAACTATAGATGATATAACATTTAGGGCAAAATTGTTTTACCTCTTTTTCTCTGCCGCATGTCTGCTTAGGATGAGACTGTAAGGTGATGAAGTACGGTACGGTAGAGTTCATCTGGCAGGAAGGGTTTTACAACCATGTCGTTCATTCCTATCGCCAGGATTCTTTCATTCACTTCATTCGGAAGATTCGCAGTCAACGCAATGATCGGGAGCTGTATTCCCTGGGCACGGAGTCGGATGCTGGCCTCATATCCGTCCATCACCGGCATGTGAAGATCCATCAGGATGAGATGATGCTTGTTGACATCCAGCTTCTCAATCGCTTCCTGCCCGTTGGTGGCCACTTCGATGGTTGCACCCCAGCGCTTTAGAAAGGATTGTGCGACCAGGACGTTCATCGGAGTATCTTCTACCAGTAGAATGTGAACGCCTGTCAGCGGCTTATCGTGCTCCTCCGGAAGAATACTCACTTTTACCGCATCGCCTTTGACGGAACTTTTGTCGAAAACCTGTGTGAAATAGAATTCAGAACCTCCACCTTCTTCGCTGTTGAGCTCAAGTATGGAGTTCTGTAATTCCAAAATACGTTTGGTAATAGCAAGCCCTAATCCCGTTCCGCCAAAGCCCCGGGAAGTGGACGAATCTGCCTGCGTAAAACGTTCGAAGATCAGCTTTTGCTTCTCCTGCGAAATCCCGATTCCGCTATCTTTTACCTGGAACTTTAATGTGATCCGCTCATCATCCTGGTGCAATACAAAGACGTTTAACTGCACATAGCCCACCGGGGTGAACTTAATGGCATTATGGACCAGATTCGTAAGGACCTGCGAAAGACGCGTAGGGTCTCCGAGCACCTTGTGGCGAAGCGAAGGATCAATGTCGACCGTCAGGCTTATGTCCTTATCCTTGGCAGACCCCTGCAGACTGGTTACGATATTCCGCGCGATGGAAGATACGTCCATCTCTATTTTCTCAAATGAAATCTTGCCGGCCTCAATCTTGCTGTAATCGAGAATGTCGTTTACGATGGCAAGAAGATTGTTCGCAGAGAAAAGCATGACCTCCAGATGCTCTACCTGATCCGTTCGGGGCTTGTTCTGCAGGAGAAGGTGACTCATCCCAATAACCGAATTCAGAGGAGTGCGGATCTCATGACTCATGGTACTTAGGAATTCGGTTTTTGATATCAATCCCTGCTCCGCTTCAACACGTGCTTTCTTCAGCTCAAACGATACCCGGTGTGCTAAGACGAGCGACTGCAGGAAGAAGAAAATAATATAGCAGAAGAAATTAAGCAGCTGAAGCTTGGGGGTCAAGCCCCAGTAGTACAACAGGGAGATGGCAAATACGGCCACGATTGCAAACGTACTCAGCAAGGCAAAAGCAGATCCGGGTAATTTCTGCACGTAGGCTTTTGCATATATATACGGTACATAGATCAGGCAAAATGCCATCAGCAGGAGGAAAGGATTGATCAGCTGGGTAAATAAGATAGGAGGGAAGAAGAGGGAAAAGAGTGCGAACCCAAAGCAGAGGGTGTAGATCAGGCGTACCAGGTTTCGATTTGATGTATCCGGATACAGGTAGCAGGTATACATCGCAAAGATGCCGATACCTGCAAACAGCGTCATGTATTCAAGTCGTGCTGTAATATACCAGTTGATTCCGGGAAGAATAGAATGGAGCGTGTAGTCTCCGATCCCAAAGATTCGGTAACTGAACACCAAGGAATACAGCGCGAACATCAGGATCGCTTTATCGCGGTTTCCCATAATGAACAATCCCAGAAAGTAAAGCCCGCTCATCAGCAGACAGCCCGTCAGCAGCAGATCTATTGCCATGTACTGCAGCTTGCGTAATCTGAGTGGGCCGGTCTGGCCTATCTCCATATCTTTGCTGATGCCGCCCTTGCTATGCACAAAGTTCGCAATCTGAAGGGTAATGTTCAGCGTATCGATATCAGGAGGGATGTTGATGATCCGTGTTTGCCAGTAAGGAACGAAGTCCTCTTTATTAGTAGCCACTTTCCCGTTCTGCGAAACCAGTTTATCGTTGAAGTATAGCCGGTAAGCAGAATACACGTCGGGAACAGCCACACTTAAAGGAAGATCGGTTTTTGGCATGATTATGCGAAGTGTATAGGTGGCGTATCCGAAGGACGGCAGTTTCTCGCCCTTCCACATAGATCCATGCCACAGAAAAGGGAACTCCACCAGCTGCGGCCGTTCAGCATTTATCTCCGCACCGGGTTGAACCAACTGCTTCCAATAGAATTTCCACTGTCCTTTCAGTTTGAGTATCGATTCAAAGCTTTCGTTTCTTAAGTCGAGATGAGCACCAGTCGCACGTGCGGATCGCTCAGCAAATGCTGATGTCCATATGAGGAGAATGACGAGGGTAACGACGAAGCGTAAAGGGACTAGGAAAGGACGTATCATTATTCTAGTGCAAAAATACTATTGTGGGAAACGGTATGCAAATTTTCTTCTCATTATACAGGTGCGTAAATGTTTGATTTACAGATTAGGATGTTAATGATGCTGTCGGTGTTGCTGCAGCTGTTTTCTACAGCATGTATTCTTTTATCCTATTATACGCTCTGTAGCGCGATAAGAGTGATATAATAATAAGCATACAGGATTATGTCAGTGCGGCTTTGTCGCTCTCGTCTGTAGAACATCCTTAGTTCATCGCTATATCTGCCAGCTACCAGCCTCGGATCAACTTCGGATCAGCTTCGAGAAAACGCGATGTTTATCCGGAGCAGATGCGACTCTGGACCACGGCTAATCAGTGACAGATATAGGCTTGGTCACCAGCGGGTATATTGGAGGTATTTAGCTATGCTGTTTGTAATATATAGCTAGGCCGATGTGAGCTATGATGAAGGTGGTCCTGGTGTGTAATGAGGCCGGAAGTGATATGTGCGGATATGACACCCTGATATTCTATATATATGTGCGGTGTAGCATAGTGGCAAGTTATATACATTGTGTTGGATAGGGCAGGAGACACTCGATATTTCGATCTTAAAACGATTCTTGTAAAAGAAAAATGCCGGCATTCAAGGCTTAACTCACATTTATCTACCCTCTTTGACCTCATTTCTGCCCGGTCACCACTTCTGCATACAGACACCCTTTCACCCAAAACACCCCTTTGCAACCGATATTTCCCCCATCAGCATCACTAATGCCTGCCTTTACACGCAAAGCTCAAAAAATGTTTGACTTTTCTGCACTTTTTAATTCCCTGATTTAAAAGGCGCTGAGTGGCTCAGGACGTTTAGAAAGCACCTTTTGTTAAAATAAAAGCACGAAAGACTTGCAGGGAATAGGAAAAGTTCCCATCTTTGCAGTCCCAAAACGAACGAGGGATTACGAAGCGCAAGGCAGAGTGAGAGTGATTGAAGAGAAGAAAAAGAAGGAAGAAAAAAAGTTCAACTTTTTTTTGGAAATATCAAAAACCTTC